>JAABPX010000062.1 GCA_011391745.1 Comamonadaceae bacterium | reverse complement strand
GCAATGGTTTGGAACGCAAAGTCGCATTCTTCCGTACTGCCGATGCTTTGCAGGATTTTGTGTTGGTCAAGTTCCGCGCCCTTGGTGTAATACACCTCTGTGAAGTATTTTTTCAAGGCATCGGGGGCCAACACATCGCCCTCGTGCAAGCGCAGGATGGAGCGCATGGGCGCGGCCAGTTGGGCGAGTTCAGGCGGCGCTTTCCATTCGGGGCTTTGAAACACAAACACCTGGCTGTCTTCTAAAGCGCGACGCCCCTCTCGATTGCAGCGACCCGCCGCTTGGGCGATAGAGTCCAAGCCCGCCTCGGCGCGGTACACGGTGGGAAAGTCCACATCCACCCCCGCTTCAATAAGGGACGTGGCGACCAAGCGGCAGGGCAAACCTGCTTTGAGCCTTGCGCGAACTTCATCCAGTTTTTGGCTGCGGTGCTCGGCGCACATGGATGTGGTGAGGTGGTAGGCGCCTTCTTCCTTGACGATGGACTCAAAAAGCTCACGTGCATGGCGGCGGTTGTTGACGATCATCAGAACCTGGGGGTGGCGGCGCAGGTGCGCGGTCAACTCTGCATCGCTCTGTTCACCCAAGCTTTTTACCTGTGTGCGGCGCAGTTTCTGAAACAGTGCTGGCGGGTTGGGGGCAATTTCACGATCTGGCCCCATTTCAAAGCCGTTATGAAAGTCACCGTCTTTCAGCGCGGGCTGCGTGGCCGTGCACAGTACGATGCTGCAACCGTAGTTCAATGCCAATTCGTCAATGGCGGCCATGATGGGCCGCAGCAGTTTGAGCGGCAGGGTTTGCGCTTCGTCCAACACGATGACGCTGCCCGCGATGTTGTGCAGCTTGCGGCACTGCGAGGGGCGGTCTGAAAACAGTGATTCAAAAAACTGCACCGCCGTGGTGACCACGACGGGCGCATCCCAGCTTTCCATGGTCAAGCGCAGTTTGTCGCGGTAGTCGGCTTGGCGGGGTTTGGCTTGGTTTTTGATTTCTTCGGGCAGTTTGTCGCGGTCAAACGCACTGTGGTGTTCGAGCACCGCATCTTGGTGCTCACCCAATGCCTTGCGAAACACTTGAGCGGTTTGTTCAATGATGCTGGTGAAGGGAATCACGTAAATGACCCGTCGCATGCCGCTGTGAAGCGCCGCGTGGTCAAGCGCAAACGCCAATGAGGTCAAAGTCTTGCCACCGCCCGTAGGGACAGTGAGCGAAAACAAGCCGGGAGGCTGAGCGGCTTGCTGGCGTGCATGGGTCAGGATGTCTTGCCTCAGTATGTTGACGGGGGTGTCTTTTGCAGTATGGCGCAGTTGATCCAAGTAACGATTCAACTGGGCTTTCAGCTGCTGAATGCTTGGATGGTGGTCGCTGCTTAAAGGTGATTGCCCGTTGATGCGGCGGGTGTAGTTCTCGGTGTCGATTCGGTCGGCATCAATCAGACACGAAAAGAGCATGCGGGCCAATAATGTCCAGTGAAAGTTTTTGTATTTTTCGGGCTTTGTATGCGACCGCATTGTTGGGAGCACCATGCGTTCAGGCAAAACAATTTCTTGCTCCCAAACTGCATCCAGATCAGGGATTTTTGTATTGATCAGTCGTTGCTTGAGCGTAGAGCGCTCATTCCCGTCTCCATCGCCATTGGCCAAACCGGCATGGTGTCCCGCAATTGCAAAGGCCAACAGTTTGGCGCAGGCCCTCACTTCTTTGCTGCCGCCATACAACTTCAAAAAGTGCTGCATCACCACCCTGGCCCCAGCGGTGGCGTGGTCGGTGCGTTGATCGCTCCCACGGATGCGTGCTTGAAACTCTTTGGAGTATTTGCCTAGGTCGTGCAACAAACCAATCAGGTGCGCCCAATCGCTGGCTTTAAAAATCTGTGCTCTTGCAGCAGCAAGTTGGGCCACTTGGGACAAATGTTCTTGCAGCGGCTGCCAGTCGGACAAATCAGCTTGCAGGCCGCTGTGGGCGAAATAGGAGTGACTTTTCATGTGCTGAAGGGTGTGGCGAGCATTCATGTTTTGCTATCCCTTTTCAAGGCAACATGGCTTTGTTCTTGCGCATGCAACAACGATCGGTGCAATTGCTCACGCAGCAGCTTCATGTCGGGAATGTGGGCCAAGTACTCCGCCACGCGAATATTGCTGCCCTGTACGTCCAGCAACTCCACTTGTTCGCTGTCGGCTTGGGCGCACAAAATCAGGCCAATGGGGGCTTCTTCGCCAGCGGCGCGTTCGTGTTTGTCAAGCCAGCGCAGGTACAACTCCATTTGCCCTTTGTGCGCTGGTTGAAATTTTTCGAGTTTCAATTCCAGCGCCACCAATCGGCGCAAATGGCGGTGATAAAGAAGCAAGTCTAGGTAAAAATCGTCTGCGCCAACGCTCATGCGTTTTTGTCTGGCTACAAAGCTAAAGCCTGAACCCAACTCCAACAAAAACCGCTCCATGTCGGCGAGGATGCGATTTTCTAAATCGCTCTCGCTGTAGTGGTCGGGCAGGCCCAAAAAGTCGAGCACGTAGGGGTCACGAAACACCATGTCGGGTGTCATTTGTCCGGTTGCTCTGAGCGATTTGAGTTCGTGATCGACGATGGCCTCGGGTTTTTTGCTGATGTTGGTGCGCAGGTAAAGCTGGCTGGCAATGCGCTCGCGCAGGGTGCGCACGCTCCAGCGCTCGATGCTGCACATTTGCGCGTAATACTCACGCTCAAGAGGCTGTTTCAAGGGAAGGATTTCAATGAAATGGCTCCAACTCAATTGGCGTATCAGCGTAACGACAATTTGTTCATCAGGAAACACCTCGGCGAATTTCACCATGCGCGTCAATGCCGATTCCGAGAAACCTTTCCCATAGTCCTTTGTTAATTCTTGCGACAGTGTCGCAAAAATTTGAGTGCCATAGTCTGCTCGCTTGTCCAACAGGACTTCACGGCGAATGCGTTGTCCTACGCGCCAATAAAGCAAGGTCAAGGCGCTATTAACAGCGTGCGCGGTTTGCCAACGGGTTTGCTCAATGAGTGCGCGTAAATCTTCAAGCAGTGGCGCGTTCGTCCGCAACGTGGGGGTCTGTTTGCTCACAGTTCTACCTCCCCAACTTCTTGCGCAATGCCTTTGCCTTGCTTGCAACACCCGTCAGATGCTCGGCAACGCTTTGGCTCTTTGAGTCGGTTTTTCGAAAGTGTGCGGTGTACATGGGCCCTCCGATCGGTTAGCAGCATAGCCCACCAACCACCACACGAAGCCCCGCCTGCAACTGCAGGCCAAATTCAATCCCCCATGTGCAACTTGTCGTGTATCCGTTTGTTCATGCGCCACACCACCCACAGCACCAGCGGCACCAAGGCCCCGGCGGCCAGTTCGGGGTGGATCGGTAGGCCCGCGGCTTTGCCGGCTTTGCCCAGGTAGAGCAAGAGGCTGATGACGTAGTACGAAATGGCCGCGATCGACAGGCCTTCCACCGTGGTTTGTAAGCGCAGTTGCAGTTCTTGGCCTTTGGTGAGCTTGGCCAACAGTTGGCTGTTTTGTTCTTCGGTGGCAATGTCCACCCGCGTGCGCAGCAAGGCGCTGGTGCGGCTGATGCGCTCGGACAGATTGGACAGGCGCTGCGCCGTGGCGGCCACGGTGGCCATGGCGGGTGACAAGCGCCGCCGCATGAATTCGCCAATGGTCTGTGTGCCGCTGATGGGCGACTCGCGCAACTCGGTGATGCGTTCGCGCACCAGTTTGTCGTAAGCGGCGGTGGCGGCAAAGCGGTAGGCGTGTTCGGCATGAATCAGTTCGACCGAGGCGGCCAAGCCGATCAGGCGGTCGAGCAGGCCTTGGTCTTGCGCGGCTTTGCTTTGCAAGGCGGTGGTGATGTCGGCGAGTTCCCGCTCGGCTTGACCGAGCTGCACGCCCACGTCTTTGGCGACGGGCAGGCCACGCAAAGCCATGAGTCGATAGGTTTCCAGCTCCAGCAAGCGCTGCGAAATGCGACCGGCTCGGGATTCGCTGGTGCCCTCGGGGGCCAACACCAAAATGCGCTCAAACCCGTTCTGACGCAAATGGAAGTCCGTCACCACCAAGGAATGCGCGGGGTTGCCCATGCGGGATGCCACCACGGTGTGTTCGCCAAACCAGTGCCGCGCCCGCTCCAAGCTGGCGTGTGGTTGGGCCACGTCGTCGTTGAGCATGATGAGCTTGATGCCCGCAAAGGTGCGCCCTGGAATGTTGGCCAGCCAGCCCTCGGGCAGGGTCAGGTGAGAGAGCAGTTCGGGGTCTTGTGCCTGCAGGCCCGCGTCGGCGGGCAAGGCCTGCACCAAGGAGTAACGGGTGAACTCGGTGTGTCGCTCCCACTTGAGGGTGTAAGCCCCCAAACGCAAGCGCAGGAAATTCCCCTGCACATCGTCCAGCGACAAATTGGGATCCAGTTTTTTAAGGTGTTCCCATTCTTGTTCGCGGGTGACGCCTTCGTTGAACACGCCCACCAACACAATGAAGGCGGGCAAGCGGATGCGGGCGCTGGGCCGGGCGTGCACCTCGTTGTGCAGCGCCACGCGTAAGGGGTCGTCAATGGGCAGGGTGTTCATATCGGGTCCGTCCAGTGGGCATGGGCTCACATTGTGCTGTAAGCCGTGTGTGCGCCCGCGCCCAAGCCGGATCAGCGCTGGGTCGGTAGGTCGGCGTAGTAGGTGGCCAAGGCTTCAATTTCTTCGCGGCTCAAGCGTTTGGCGAAGGTGCGCATGCCTTGCGCAGCGTCGTTGGTGCGGTGACCGGTTTGGTAGTCGAGCATGGTGCGCACAAAGTACAGCGGGTTTTGACCGGCCAAGGCGGGTGCTTCGAACTTGCCGCCCTGGCCGCGTGTGCTGTGGCAGCTCGCACAGGGGGTGATCAATCGGCTGGGGTCGCCTTTGCGCACCAGTTGCTCGGGGTTGAGCTTGGTCGCGGGGCGGGGTGTGCCGTCGCCCTGCGGGGCTTTTTGTGCCGCGTAGAACGCGCTCACGTCGGCGATGTGTTGCGGCGTCATCATCACCGCCAAGTCGTGCATCAGCTCGGCGCCTTGGTTGGGCCGGTGGCGGCGGTCGCGGTAGTCCAGCAACATCTTGGCGGTGTAGGCGGCTTTTTGGCCTGCCAAGTGAGGCCAGTTTTGGGTGGGGGCCACGCCAGTGTTGCCGTGGCACGAGGCACAAAACAGCTGCTGGTTAAGCACGCGACCGCGCTCGGCGTCGCCTTGGGGCAAGTCAGACAGGGCTTTGCGCAAGGTGGCGGTGGTCCAATCGGCTGCGGTGGCGGGGGTTTCAGCGGCCCGCGCGGGCGCGGCCACCACGCCGACCACCAAGGCCATCGCTGCGGCCACGGTGAACAGTTGGCGGGCGCGGCGCGCCCAAGCGTTGGTCACCGCGGTGAGCTCTTGCAGGTAGGGGTCGTGGGCGTGGGGGTTGAGTGTCATGTTGCGTTCCAGCATCTTCATCTCAGGCAAAACAGTCGGCGGTGAAGGTGCGCAGCCAGGCTTGTTGGTAGCGCGCACCGAGCTTGATCTGCGCGGGGGTGGCGTTGAGCGGCAAGTAACGGGCTTTGCCGTTGATGCGACCGATCTTGCCGTCGGCCTGGATCTTGAACACGTCGGCCACGAACAGGCCGTAGTCTTTGCCGGCCAAGGCGTAGCAGGTGTTTTCCCAAAGCGGTTCTGGCGCGGTTTTACCGGCCAGCTCTTCCACAATGGCGCGTGCCACCACCTTGGCTTGGGTGTTGGCCGAGAAGCCGCTCTTGGGCATGGCGTCGGCGATACTCGCGTCGCCAATGACGTAGACGTTGGGCACCAAGGTCGAGGCAAAGGTGCGACGCTGAACCGGGCAAAAACCGGTGCTGTCGGCCAACCCCAAGGTAGCGGCCACTTGACCAGCCTTCATGGGTGGGATGACGTTGATCACGTCGGCCTTGATGGTCTCGCCTTCGGTTTCGATGCGCATGTTTTTGGCGTCGATCTTGAGCGTGCGACCACCGTCTTTGCCGCGCACCCAGCTCAGCATGCTGGGCTTGCTGTGTTGTTTCACCTCCACCTCGGCCGACATCTTTTTCACGTAATCGTCCGGCAGGTTGAAGTTGTACAAACGGTTCCAACCCAGCATCATGGTCTCGTCGGTCACGAAGCTGTCTTTGGGGTCAACGATGATGACCTTGGCCGTGGGGTTGTGTTTGGCAAACCACTCGGTCATGAGCGCGGCGCGCTCGTAGGGGCCGGGCGGGCAGCGGTAGGGGTTGGGCGGTGCGGCCAGCACAAAGGTGCCACCTTGGCGCATGCCTTGGAGCTGCTTGGCCAACAAGGCGGTTTGCTGACCCGCAATCCAACCCGAGGGCACCGATTGCTTGGCCACGGCTTCGCTGTAGCCCGCGTAGGCGCTGTACATCAGCTGAATGCCGGGCGAGACGATCAGGCGGTCGTAGCCGATTTTTTGTTTGCCCAAGGTGCTGATCACCCGCGCTTGTGGGTCCAAACCAGTGACGGTGTCGAACACAAACGCAATGCCGTAGCGGCGCTTGAGGGTGTCGTAGCTGACATTCAGGTCGTCCATCGTGGCGTGCTGGTTGAGCACTTCGGATGAGCCGTAGGGGCGCACATAGACCGGGTTCTTTTCGATTACGGTCACGCGCAGCTGCGGGTTGAACAGCTTGAGGTATTTGGCGGCGGTGGCACCGCCCACGCCACCGCCCACGATGACGATGTGGGCGCTGTTGTTGGCAAAGGCCAAGCTCGGTGCGGCGGCGACCGACAGCAGGCCCAAGGCCTGCACCAGCCATTCGCGGCGCGAGGTGTCGTGCATGGGGTTCATCGTGTGGCTCCCGGTTGGCCGGTTTGTGCGGCAAAGAATTGGCCCATGCCGCGCAAGTCTTCATCGCTGAAGCCCTTGGCCACGTGGCCCATCAGGGTGGCGGGGCGACGGCCTTCGCGAAAGTCGATCATGGTGTTGACGAATTGGCTCACGGGCATGCCCGCCAGTGGGGCAAAGGCTTCATCGCCCAGCACACCGTGTGTGCCGTGGCAAGCCGCGCAGCTGTGGGCCATGGTGCTGGCCGGCACCGGTGCGCCACCGACCACGGACGCGACGGCGCTGGAGGGGGTGGTGGCGTTTTGCGCCAGCGC
This sequence comes from Comamonadaceae bacterium, assembly GCA_011391745.1. GTDB lineage: Bacteria > Pseudomonadota > Gammaproteobacteria > Burkholderiales > Burkholderiaceae_C > Hydrogenophaga. The sequence continues at coordinate 11,488 of JAABPX010000062.1, read as the reverse complement.
TCGTGCGGTCAAGGAAGCCACGGTGGTGGCGCTGAGGGCGAGCATCACGCTCCACGCCACCACGGTGCGGCGTGTGCCTTTTGGCAGCGCTTGGACTGGGAATTGTGTTGTGTTCATGTCTTCACTCCAGCGCGGTCAACGCGCCCAGACCCAAAACCCGATGGCAAAGTACGCCACCGTCCAGGCCACCAACAAACCCACCGACCATTGGCCCATGCGGGTCACCAAGGGGCTGGGGGTGTAGACACCGTCTTTGTGCTGGCCCGCTTGCCACGCCACGGTGAGCAAATAGGCCAGCGTGGTGCCACCGATCACCGCGAAGGTGACGAAAAACAAGACGGTGCTGTACCAGTCCATGTTGATGCGGTAGTCCATCGCGTTGTAACCGTGGCTGCCCAAGAGCGTGACGAAACGCAGCACCTCACGCGCTGCACCGACCACGATCAAGGCCACCGCACCGGCGCCAAACACGGCATAGCCCCACACACCACGGTCCAATCGCCCGCGCAATGCCAATGGCATGGCCACCACGGCCAACAAGGCGGCCACGGCCAGCCACATCCACACGGAGCCCGCGAACCACTGCATTTTTTCGGGCAGGGTCATCATCCAAGCCGCGCCGATCAGCACACTGACCACACCACCGATCACCATCAAGCGCTGGGCCAAGCTCAGTACAAATCCCAAATACGCCACGTCGGTTTCTTTGGCGCCTTGCAGGTAGCGCCGGTAGGCCAGCAACCAAGCCCCCGTGACGGGTGCGGACAAGGCGATGAAGAACAAGAAACGCGCCATGTGCCACTGGTGCAGGCTGTGGCCGCTGGGGTCGATCTGACCGCCGGGGGCGTACCACTCGATCCAACGCTCGGGGTAGAACATCTGGTTGCTCAAGCTGTGCACGATGAAGCCCACCGCCAACAAGAGCACGATGGACAAGACCATCCAATAGCCACCACGGCCACCATCGGCCACGATGTCGTGGTTCTTCCAATAAAAGGCGTACATGGCGATGTAGCCGCCAATCAGCAGCACGATGAAGCCGATCACCCACCAAGCGGACAACACGTTGGATGTGTACCAAAACGGGTCATAGACCACCTGCACGAACAGCAGCGGGGCCACACCGATCACGATGGCCACTGAGACGGCGATCTTGGCGGTCACGAGCATGGCGCTGGCCAAGCGGCGCCATTTCACATCGGCTTGGAAGGCGCCACGCAAGGTCAGCGTGGCCGCACCGAGCATGACCTGAACCGCCGCGATGTGCAGCGCAAAGGTGAGCACGCCCAAAATCAAGAAGATGACGGGGTGCGAAGGCACGCCGGCTTGGTCGCGCAAGGCGTAGAGCATGTCGGGGGTCATGGGTTTATTCCTTGGACTGAATGAAGGCGGCCAAGGCGCGCGCTTCGACGTCGTTCAACGGCACTTGGGGCATGTACAAGGTGTTGCCGCCCGACAAAGCGGCCTGCAAGTAAGTGGCGATATCGGCCTCGCTGTGGGTGCCCACAAAGTAGTTGGCCAAGGGGCGCATGCCGGTGCTGGAGAGCGAGTGGCAGTTCGAGCAGGTGGCCAAGGCCAAGGCACGACCGGCTTCCACGCGGTTGGCGTCCGTCACGGTGCGCAGGTGCTCGGGCATGAACACCTGGGTCTTCAAGAAACCGTGGGCTTCGATGGTGGGGATCTCGGACTTCACGCCCATGCCGGGCACGTCGCGGCCCACGACTTGGTTGGAGTAGACGTACTGACCGGCCACCCAAGGCTTGCGGATGGACTCGCGCGCCACCTCTTCGGGCCACAGGCCAAAGACCAATATCACCACCGTCATCACACCGGCCAAGCCCGAGACGATGGCCCGAGGCTGCACCAAGGTGAGTAAGAAGTAAGCGATGGTGCCGCCCACCGCAGCCATCAAGGCCATGGGAAAGTGCGCGGGCAAGCGGTTTTCCAACACCACCTCGGCGGTTTCGGGCAAGGTGGCCAAGTACCACTGCAGCATGAGCGCGCCAATGACCGCAGCGGCCATGCCCAGAACGGCCAACTGGCGGCCGATCTGCTTTTTCACCGTCAGGTCTTTGAAGCCACCGACCACAATGCCGCCCACCACGGCGGTGATGGTGAACATAAAGGCCGTGCGCATGCCCAGCTGCGCGAAGGTGTTCGGGCCAAAGAAGGCGTTGAGCACACCACCGGTCTCGGCCCAATTGGCTTGGCCCGGCCACATCATGAAGCTCAAGATGCCCACGATCACCAACATGGTGGTGTAGGAGGTCAAACCAAAGATCACGGCGATGCGGGTGTGGGTTTTGACGTCGATGCGTCCTGCCAAATACACCAGCATGTAAACGCCCACCACCTCAATCACAAAAAACACCCACTCGGTGGCCCACATCCACACAAAACTGTGGATCAGCGCCGAAATGCCGCGCGGGCTGGCCACGGTGGTGGCGAACCAAATGCCGGGGCCGGTGATGGAGCCCAAGACGTAACTGAACACCAACAAAAAGAGGCCGTAGCGCCGAATGAATTCAAGCAACTCGGGTTTGTTGTGACGGTGAGCGTGGTTGGCCAACCAAGCAAAGAAGATGGCCGCGCCGACCGAGGTGTGTGAGAACAGCACGTGGATGGTGGCAATCAAGCCCACCACCCAACCACTGCCCACCCCCGGCTCGAACCAAGTGGGGTAAAGACCGATCATGTCCACAGGAGCGATTCCTTATGTTGCGCCACTGAGCCCCATAGCCCAGCGTGTCTACCCTTTTGCAACTATCGCGCCAACCCCAATCGGCAGAAAAAACCGTTGTGAATCATGGTTCTTTGGGTTGAGTGCTTTCATCCACTCGACCATAACCGCCATTTTTGGCAGTCATGGCAGTCTGGCATCACCCGTCGTAGCCGATGGTGATGGGGGCGTGATCGGAGAATTTTTCGCCCTTGTAAATGGCTTCGGTGCGCGCGGTTTCGGCCAAGGCGGGGGTGGCCAGGTGGTAGTCCAAGCGCCAGCCCACGTTCTTGGCGTAGGCTTGGCCCCGGTTGCTCCACCAGGTGTAGCAAGCGTCGGTGGTGTTGGGCTGCAAACGGCGGTAAACGTCCACCAAACCGCCCTCGGTGGTGAGCTGGGTCATCCACGCGCGTTCTTCGGGCAAGAAGCCGCTGTTCTTCAGATTGCCTTTCCAGTTTTTCAGGTCGTTTTGTGTGTGCGCAATGTTGATGTCACCGCACAGCACAAACTCGCGCTGGGCCTTGAGCGCTTGCAGGTGCGGGTAGATGGCGGCCAAAAAGCGGTACTTCGCGTCTTGGCGTTCGGGGCCGGAAGAGCCGCTGGGGAAGTAGCTGCTGATGATGGAGCGTCGGCGCGTGGGCGTGTCAAAGCGCAGTTCGATGTAGCGGCCCTCGGCATCGAATTCACCGCCGTCAAAACCCACGACCACGTCGCTGGGCTCCTCACGCGTGTAGATGCCCACACCGGCGTAGCCTTTTTTCTGGGCGAAGTGGAAATGGCCTTGCAAGCCCGCGAGGACTTCGAACTTGCCCGCCACGTCCGGGGCCTGGGCCTTGACCTCTTGCACACAAATACAATCGGGTTTGGCTTTTTCGAGCCAGGCTTCAAGGCCTTTGCTGGTCGCCGAACGGATGCCGTTGAGGTTGAGACTGGTGAGTGTGAACAAGGAATTTCCCCATGAATCAGAGTGCGGTGGCCAGCGACGCGTTGGCGCAGGCGTTTGTTCGATTTTCGCTGGATTGTGGCGTGCTCAAGTTTGGCGAGTTCAAAACCAAAGCTGGCCGCCTATCGCCCTATTTTTTTAACGCCGGTTTGTTCGACGACGGCGCCAAGCTCGGCCAACTCGCGAGCTTCTATGCCCAGCGCTTGGTGAGCAGCGGCATCGCGTTCGACATGATCTTTGGCCCCGCCTACAAAGGCATTCCGCTGGGCGCGGCGGTGGCCATTGAGCTGGCCCGCTTGGGCCGAAACGTGCCCTTTGCCTACAACCGCAAGGAAGCCAAAGACCACGGTGAAGGCGGCAGCTTGGTGGGCGCACCGCTGCAAGGCCGGGTGTTGATTGTGGACGACGTGATGAGCGCGGGCACCGCCGCGCGCGAATCGATTGCGCTCATCCGGGCCGCGGGCGCCACGCCCCACGCGGTGGCGATTGCGCTGGACCGCCAAGAAATGGCCACTGAACCTCAGCCCGACGGTTCGGTGCGCGACGTGGCGCACAGCGCCGTGCAGTTTGTGCGCGAACAGCTGGGCTTGCAGGTCTGCGCCATCGCCAGCCTATCGGACCTGCTGGACTTTTTGAACACCCAAGACAGCGCCGCTTTGGGCCAGCACCTGCCCAAGGTGCGCGCTTACCGCGAACGCTACGGGGTGTGAGTGAGTGATTTCCGGAAACATCCCTTGTACAGCGTCATGCTGTCGTAAGCGGTTTCATAAAACCCAGGTTACGGACCTCAGCGTTGAAGTGGCTCAAGTTCGGAAAAATATCGCCCACCTGTCCGTCGCTTAAACCGAACCAACGGCCCAGCGTGGCGCCCAATTGATCAACGGAAGTCGTCGGCAGCAAAGCGCCGTTGCTCAACTGGTCGGCGCTGCCGTCGAAGTGGTTGTTTCTGGTGTTCTTTAGCGCCAGCGTCGGGAAGCGTCCGTAAAGGTCGCCGCCGCGCACCGCACCACCCATCACGAATTGATGCGCACCCCAGCCGTGGTCGGTGCCATTGCCATTGCTGGTGAAGGTTCGGCCGAAATCGCTGGCGGTAAACGTGGTGACGTTGTTGCGCAGACCCAGCGCACCGAGCGTGGTGTCGAAATAGGTCAAGGCATGCGCTAAGCGTGCCATCAAGTCGGTGTGGGTGTGGTTCTGTCCGGCATGAGTGTCAAAGCCGCCCAAGCTGACAAAGAACACCTGCCGACGCGCGCCCGTGGCGCCCCTGGCACCAGCCTCGATCATGCGGGCCACCACCTGCAGCTGCTGCGCGAGCCCATTTGCTGCGGCAACACCGGTCAGCGGGTTGAGGTACTGCAAACTGGCGCTGAACAGCGAATCGCTGGCTGGTTTTAGCGCCGTGCGCAGGAACGCCTCCGCATCTACCGCACGGCCAGACACAGCACTGAGGTCGGTCTCGAAGACATGGCCGTTCGGGCGTCCCCTGATAACGCGGTCGAGTGCTGCAGCGACGTCGGTTGATCCGTAAACGCGACCATTGGCGTCAGCGCCCACGCGGATGGCACCGCCCGTGCTTACTTGATATTGGCGTACGTCTTGCCCCGACAGCCACACGGCGTTGCCCGAGGCTGAGACCGCGGTGAATGTCGAGCGCGTGTTCTGGCTGGCCACAGCGTCCGCCATGCGGCCACCCCAGCCGAGCGTGGCGCCTTCTGAAGCCAATGATTGCCAGACGTTTTGCTGGTCGTTGTGCGAGAAGAGACCGGCGGGCTTGGGGTGATTGCTGTTGTTGAATTGCGCCTTGGTGGTGGGCATCTTCAACGGACCAATGTTGGGCAGTATCGCTAGGCGCTTGTCGGTGTTAAACAGTGTTTGAAGGCTGCCCATCAGTGGGTGCAGCGCAAAGCTGCGGCTTTGCGCATTGAGCGGCGTGATCGGCAGCACGCCGCCCAGCCGCACAGGCGAGCCGACGTCTGCGCTGCTGTTGGGCGCGGTGCCTTGCGCCAGCAGCGCGATGGAGTCGGGTGCTTGGTTGCGGGTGGCGCTGTAGGCATGCCAACTGTCGGCGTCTGTCGGCAACACCATGTTAAAAGCGTCGTTGCCGCCAAACAAAAAAACGCAAACGACCGCTTTGTAGTCGTTGGCGGTTTCTGCCGCGGCTGAACCAGCGGCCAACAGGCTCAGCGCCATGGGTGCACCAGCGCCTGCAACGGCCGTCAGCACGCCAGCCTGGCGCAAGAACAAGCGGCGTGAAGCGTCCAGCTGTAAGGACTGGCGGTAAAGGTTAGAGGAGGTCATGGGCTTGTCGTCCGTCATGGTCAGCGTTGGACCGCAAATTCTGGGGAGGCCAGCACCAGCAGCACGGCGATGTTCACGCGGGTGCGCTTGGCGGTGTTCACGGCCGCTTGGTTGGTGGCGGTGGCCGGGGGGATGGGAGAGCGACCGACGGTGTCGATGATGTCCTTACGCAATGCATCACCGACGCTGCCGTAGGTTAGCTTGGACAGCACACTGTCCACCAGCGCGGTGGGGTCGGTGGCGAGGGCCAGTTCGGCGGCGTAGTCGGGTTTGACATCGCGTTGCGGGCCAACGCCCATGGCGACGGCGTCTCTCATGTAGTTAACGTAGCCGGCGGCGGCGGTCTCGTTGGCTATTTGCAGCTCGGGCGCCAGAAGATTGCGCGCAGCCGAGGTCGTACCTGGTGCAACGTAGCCAGGGCGGTAAAAGTTGAAGACCGAGGGGGCGTACAGTGGCATCTGGCCGAGCGACGAGCCCGGATCGTTGGTGTACCCCACCTTGAAGTAGCCGCTGCTACTGGTGGCGCTAAAGGCCCGCAAGAATGCCGACAGTCGCAGCACTGGCTCACGCACCTTGCCTGAAATGTCGCTCTGCGTTCGAGCCTCGGGGTGCATGAGCACGGCCTTAATCACGGCCTTCATGTCGCCGCGCACGCCGTTGCCGTTGTTGGCAAAGACCAGCGCCACGTCTCGCACGTACGTTGGGCTCGGGTTGCTTGTGACGAAGCGCTGGATCAGCTGCTTACCGATGAATGGGCCTGTGTTGCGGTGGTTGGCAAGGGTGTCGAGCGCAACGCGCAAGCTGGCGTCTGGGGCGGCCTGAGCCTGCGCGGGGATGGTCGTGCCCAGAAATTTTTTGTCTTCGGTGCTATGAAATTGTGAAAAGCCCCGCATCAAGTTGATGCCGCGGTCTGGGCCGGCCCTGCCGCTGTCATTGCCCGCAAGGAAGCACAGCCTTGTTTCTTCCGAAATATTGGGCCATGTCGGGCATGCCCAGCTCCACCCAGTAAAAACCCTGGCCATGCCCGCCACATCAGCTGCGCTGTACGTTTCGATTGGCACGCCGCGCGATGTACGAGGCGTACCGTCTTCGTTCAGCTCCACCAAGCCGATTGAAAACAACTGCATCACTTCGCGCGCAAAATTCTCATCGGGCACCCGCCCAGTCGCCAAGTCGGCTTTCTGATTTCGGATATGCGACAGGTACATGCCCATTATGGGGCTGCGAGACACTGACTCAAGCAACACTCTGTAATTGCCAAGCCCGTCTCTGCCCAGCATGTCCAGCCAAGCGGCTGCTCCGCGAGAGACACCTGACACCCCACTGTCGAGCAACGAAATGACGAAAATTTGTGAGAGTGCAAAGGTAACGCGGTGTCGCAGCTGGTCGGGGCCGGTGACTGCCTGCTTCCAGAAGCTCTCGACCGGGTGCTCATGGCCCCCAAAGTTGGGGCTCTTGCCGTCTGGACCTCGTATCCCCGCATCGCGCGCGTCCCAATAAGCCAGATGCGAGAAGGCGGGCAACGCAAACTGTTCATCTATCCAAGCGCTGTAGCCTATGGTCATAACACGCTCAATGTCGGCCTCTACTGGGCCAAAGGTGGCCTGAGTGAGGAATCGCATGGCCTCTTGCCGCGTGGCCGGCTTTTCTACCGTGCTACCAGACAATGGAACTGGGCTTGTACCGGTGTCAGCACCTCCACCCCCACATCCAGCGATCAACAACCCCAGAAGAGCAATGTAGAAAGTACGCCGCAGTGTCTTAATGGTCAAGATGGAACTCCTTAAGCAAATTCTCCACCTTGCAATGTTACCTCGGGCAATCCTGCGATCGCTTTTGTTTAACTGTCGCGCATGAATCAAAAGGCTACAGCGCCACGAACAAACAACCCGCGAACAGACCTTGCGTGTATTTCCGCCAGGCGCGGCGGTGGCCATTGCGCTTTGGGCCAGCACCTGCCCAAGGTGCGCGCTTACCGCGAGCGCTACGGGGTGTGACGCTCAAGCGCCGTGGTAACGCCCGGCGCGGTGGTTGACGGCGATCACCAGGTTCAGCGCCAGCGCGCCCAGCAGCGACAGCAAGCCGGTGCGCACGTCCACCACCACAAACACCGCCGCCAAAATGGCCGCGTCGATGGCCATTTGCACATGCCCGGCTTGCCAGCCGCGCGTGTTTTGCAAGTACAGCGCCACAATGGTCACCCCGCCCAAACTGGCGCGGTGGCGAATCAGCATCAAGATGCCGGTGCCCACCAACAAACCCGCCAACACGGCGGCAAACACCGGCTGCACAAACGCAAAGTCGATCCAGCGCGGCAACAGCTCCACGTAGAGCGCCAACAGCGCCACCGCCAAAAAAGTTTTGACGGTGAAGGCCCGACCCAAGCGGAACCAACCAAACACATAAAACGGCAGGTTGATGGCAAACACCGCCCAGCCCAGCGACACGCCCCAACCGTAGTGCGCCCAAAACGCCAGACCGGTCACGCCGCCCGTGAACAGCGCCGCCTCGCGGAACAACAACACGCCCAGCGCCACGAACAAACAACCCGTGAGCAAGCCTTGGGCGTCTTCCCAAAGGCTGTGGGGGACGCTGAGGTCGGGTGCGGTGGCCGTGGGCTGGTTCATCGTGGTCCTTGACGGTGTGGGGCACAGAATTGTGCGCCACCCGCGCCGACCCTTTGGCTTTTGAAGCGCAACCCAGGATTTACGCTTCAATTTTGAAGCGTAAATGCATACAATGCGCTTCATGACCCTTTGGCAATCCCCTCAATGGCCCGAATTTCAGGTCAACTGGCCCGTGCTACAAGCCGCGCTGGCCGCAGCGCGTCTGGCCCAAGGCCGCACGCTGGGTCTGGCCAGCCAACTGAAATTGGTGGATTTGGGCGAACTGCAGCTTGAAGGTTGGGCCACCGAAGCCATGGCCACGGCCCAAATTGAGGGTGAAACCCTGCAAGTCTTGTCGGTGCGCGCCTCGGCAGCGCGACGCCTGGGCTTGTCGAATGCGAACCCCTTGACGCGCGATGAGCGAACCGAGGCCACCATGGACGTGCTGCAAGCCGCCATCGCACAACGCCAACACCCATTCAGCCACGAGATGCTGCACGGCTGGCATGCGGCCTTGTTTCCGACTGGGCGCAGCGGCATACAGCAGATCCGCACCGGCGCCTACCGCGACCACACCGAACCCATGCAGATCGTCACGCCGCGTTTGGGCAAGCCCGACATCGTTCATTACCAAGCCCCCGACTCAGCGGACGTCCACACCCACATGACACGATTGATCGATTGGTTCAACGACAGCTTGGGAAAAACCGATGGCTTGGTGCGCGCCGCCATCGCTCACCTGTGGTTTGAAGCGGTGCACCCGTTCGAAGACGGCAACGGCCGTGTGGGGCGGGCCTTGAGCGAAATGGCGCTGGCACAAGACCTCAACACCGACCAACGGGTATGGAGCTTGTCGCAACAAATGTGGCTGAACCGCTCGGACTACTACGCCCAACTGCAAGCGGCCACCGGGCAGTCCAACATGGACGTGACACCTTGGGTGCAATGGTTTGTGGGCTGCGTTCAGCAAGCGGCCAACGCCACTTGGGAGCACATGCAAACGGCCACACGCAAAACACAATTTTGGTCACACCTGCGCGAACAACAACCTTTGCTCACGCCCACCCAAATCAAGGCCATCAATAAGCTCTACGACGTTGGTTCCGATGGATTTGCGAATGGCATCAGTACCGAAAAGTACGTGAACCTCTGCCGCGTGTCACGCGCCACGGCCTACCGTGAACTCACGTCGCTGTGCGAGATGGGGGTGTTGGTGCAAACCGGCGTGGGCAGAGGGACACGGTACAAACTCAGCCCAACTTTTTCATCAGCAGCGCATTGACCTGCGCCGGATTGGCCTTACCTTTGCTGGCCTTCATGATCGGACCCACCAAACCGTTTAGCGCTTTGGTATTTCCGGCTTTGAACTCTTCCACGTTCTTGGGGTTGGCGGCCAAGACCTCGTCGATGATTTTTTCCAGCTCGCCGGTGTCGTTCATCTGCTTGAGGCCTTTGGCTTCGATGATGGCGTCGACTTCGCCTTCTTGGTTCCACAGACCTTCAAACACCTGACGCGCCGCGTTGTTGCTGATGGTGTTGTCGCTGATGCGGGCAATGAGTGCGGCCAATTGCGCGGCGCTCACGGGGGCTTGATCGATGGCCATTTCGCTGGCGTTCAGGCGGCGCGAGACTTCGCCCATGATCCAGTTGCTGGCCAGTTTGGCTTGGCCGCAGGCTTTTGCGACGTCTTCAAAGTAAGCGGCCACAGCCTTGCTTTGCGTGAGTTGGGTGGCGTCGTATTCGGGCAGGGCGTAGTCCTTGACAAAGCGCTCGGCCATCACGCGGGGCAGCTCGGCCATCTCGCCCTTCACGCGCTCGACCCAATCGTGGCCGATCACCAGCGGTGGCAGGTCCGGGTCGGGGAAGTAGCGGTAGTCGGCCGCGTCTTCCTTGGTGCGCATGGCGCGGGTCTCGCCCGTGTCGGGGTTGAAGAGCACGGTGGCTTGTTCGATGGCGTGGCCGTCTTCGATTTGGTCGATTTGCCAATGCACCTCAAAGTCGATGGCCTGCTGCATGAACTTGAAGCTGTTCAGGTTCTTGATTTCGCGGCGTGTGCCCAGCGGTGCCCCGGGTTTGCGCACCGACACGTTGGCGTCGCAACGGAACGAGCCCTCTTGCATGTTGCCGTCGCAGATGCCGATCCAGGTGACGATTTTGTGCAGCTCTTTGGCGTAGGCCACGGCCTCGTCGCTGGAGCGCATGTCCGGCTCGGTCACGATTTCCAACAGCGGCGTGCCCGCGCGGTTGAGGTCGATGCCGCTTTGGCCAATAAAGTCTTCGTGCAGCGACTTGCCCGCGTCTTCTTCCAAATGGGCGCGCACCAAGCGCACGGTTTTGCGCACCGTCTCTTGGCCCTCTTCCAAAAAGAACGACACCTCGCCGCCCTGCACCACCGGGATCTCGAACTGGCTGATCTGGTAACCCTTGGGCAGGTCGGGGTAGAAGTAGTTTTTGCGCGCAAACACGCTGCGCTCGGCGATGTGCGAATTGACCGCCAAACCAAACGCAATGGCACGCTCCACCGCGCCCTCGTTCATCACCGGCAAGGTGCCGGGCAAAGCCAAGTCCACCGCGCAGGCTTGGGTGTTGGGCTCCGCACCAAACGCCACCGAGGCGCGGCTGAAAATTTTGCTCTGGGTGGAGAGTTGGGCGTGGGTTTCAAAGCCGATGACGACTTCGTAGCCTTGGACGAGTTTGGGTGTTTTCATTGGTAAATACTTTTTTAATTCAATAGGCTCTTAGCGTTGCTTACAAGCGGATACCACCTTTTTTTCCAACACCAAAACCAACGCGATAAATATCAGGAATATCGACTTTTTTGCCTTGGTCACGTAGCTTAATTACGCCGATGGTTTCAAGTACGTCTCTTAATAGATCAAAGATAGGACGACCTTCTTCGCCATCTCCGGACCATGGAACGAA
>JAABPX010000061.1 GCA_011391745.1 Comamonadaceae bacterium | reverse complement strand
CACGCGGCGGTGCGGCCCTGTCGGTGCGTCACATCACCGGTGCGCCCATCAAGTTCGCCGGGGTGTCCGAAAAAATCGATGGTTTGGAGGTGTTCGATGCCGAGCGTCACGCCGGACGCTTGTTGGGCATGGGCGACATCGTCGCCTTGGTCGAACAAGTCACCGCCAACATGGACATGGCGGCGGCCCAAAAACTCGCCACCAAGGTCAAAAGCGGCGGCGGCTTTGACCTCAACGATTTCTTGGCCCAGTTGCGTCAAATGAAACAAATGGGGGGTTTGTCCAACCTCATCGACAAGTTGCCCGGTGCCATGGCATCCAAGGCTTCCGGCATGGACATGGGCCGCGCCGAGCGCGACATGAAGCGCAAGGAAGGCATTATTTGCAGCATGACCGCTCGGGAGCGAACGCGCCCGGACATCATCAAGGCCACGCGCAAAAAACGCATCGCCGACGGTGCGGGGGTTCAGGTGCAGGAGGTCAACCGCCTGCTCAAAGAGTTTGAGCAGATGCAAGGCATGATGAAAAAAATGCAGGGCGGCGGCATGATGAAAATGATGAAGCGCATGGGCGCCATGAAGGGCATGCCCGGCATGCCCAAGCTGCCGGGCATGTGAGCCCGATCAGCTCACCACCACGTCGCCGCGCAAGGTGTAGGCCAGAGCCTTCGTGATGCGCACGTCCACCATCTGACCGATCAGCCGATCGGCCACCGGGCCACCTTCAAAGTTCACCACCCGGTTGCACTCGGTGCGCCCCATCAACTCGGGCGCTGCGCCCGTGGACTTGCGCGAAGCGCCTTCAACCAAGATGCGCTGCACCGTGCCCACACGGCGCTCGCTGATGCGCTTGACGTTGTCGTTGATCACGGCTTGCAGCGCGTGCAAGCGCTTGAGCTTGACGTCGGCTGGCGTGTCGTCGGGCAGGTTGGCTGCGGGCGTGCCGGGGCGGGGGCTGAAGACAAAGGAAAACGAGTTGTCAAAACCCACGTCGTCGATGAGCTTCATCATCTTGTTGAAATCGGCCTCGGTCTCGCCGGGAAAGCCGACGATGAAGTCGCTGCTCATGGCCATGTCGGGGCGAATGGCGCGCAGCTTGCGCACCGTGCTCTTGTATTCCATGGCGGTGTAGCCGCGCTTCATGGCCATCAAAATGGTGTCGCTGCCGTGCTGCACCGGCAGGTGCAAGTGGTTCACGAGTTGCGGGATCTTGGCGTAGGCTTCGATCAGGCGCGGCGTGAATTCGTTGGGGTGGCTGGTCACGTAGCGGATGCGCTCAATGCCCGGGATGTCGGCCACGTACTCCAGCAGCAGGGCAAAGTCCGCCACCTCGGCCGTTTGGCCCATCACACCCCGGTAGGCGTTGACGTTTTGCCCAAGCAAAGTGACTTCTTTCACGCCTTGGTCGGCCAAGCCAGCCACCTCGGCGAGCACCTCTTCAAACGGGCGGCTGAACTCTTCACCGCGGGTGTAGGGCACCACGCAATAGCTGCAGTACTTGCTGCAACCTTCCATGATGGACACAAAGGCCGACGCACCGTCAACCCGCGCGGGCGGTAGGTGATCGAATTTTTCGATTTCGGGAAAGCTGATGTCGACCTGCGGTTTTTGCTTCTCTTGGCGCTGGCGCAGCAACTCGGGCAAGCGGTGCAGGGTTTGTGGGCCAAAGACCACGTCCACATACGGCGCACGTTTGATGATCTCGGCACCCTCTTGGCTGGCCACACAACCGCCCACGCCAATCAGCACGCCTTTTTCCTTCAGGTGCTTGACGCGGCCCAAATCGGAGAACACCTTTTCTTGCGCTTTTTCGCGCACCGAGCAGGTGTTGAAGAGGATGAGGTCGGCCTCTTCAACGTCTTGGGTGGGTTCGTAGCCTTGGGCGGCGCCCAGCACGTCGGCCATTTTGTCCGAGTCGTACTCGTTCATTTGGCAGCCGAAGGTCTTGATGAAAACTAATTTGGTCATGGCTCGCTCAGCGGTGTCTGGTGTGTATCCAGTGGCTGTGAAAAAGCCCTTGGGCCGAGCGGCACAAGGGCTTGAAGGTGGTGGTGATAGGTGGATTTGAACCACCGACATCAGCATTATGAATGCTGCGCTCTAACCAACTGAGCTATATCACCAGCGACGCAAATTATAGCCACTTTTTTGCGCCATTGGTCCTGTCAGGGCCGGGCTTCAGCGGTGTTTAAAAACCGCCGGGCGCTTGTTCACAAAGGCGTCCATGCCTTCTTTTTGGTCTTCGGTGGCGAACAGGGCATGGAACAAGCGGCGCTCAAACATCACGCCGTCGGACAAGCCGCCCTCAAACGCTCGGTTGACGGCCTCTTTGGCCGCCATCACGCTGGGCAGGCCCATGCCGCAAATGCTCAGCGCCGCGCCCAAAGCCTCGTCCATGAGCTTGTCCAGCGGCACCACGCGGCTGACCAAACCGGCGCGCTCGGCCTCGTTGGCGTCCATCATGCGCCCGGTGAGCACCAAGTCCATGGCCTTGGCTTTGCCCACGGCGCGGGGCAGGCGCTGGGTGCCACCGGCGCCGGGGATGATGCCCAGCTTGATCTCGGGCTGGCCGAACTTGGCGTTGTCGGCGGCGATGATGAAGTCGCACATCATGGCCAGTTCACAGCCGCCACCCAGGGCGAAGCCGCTGACCGCCGCGATCACCGGCTTACGCACGCCGCGGATGGTTTCCCAGTTGCGGGTGATGAAGTCTTGGCCATAGACATCGGCGAAGCTGTAGGTGGCCATGGCACCGATGTCGGCCCCTGCAGCAAACGCTTTTTCGCTGCCGGTGATGACCATGCAGCCGATCTCGGGGTCGGCATCAAAGGCTTGCAGCGCCGCGCCGAGTTCGTCCATCAACTGGCCGTTGAGGGCGTTGAGCGCTTTGGGGCGGTTGAGCGTGACGATGCCCACGCGGCCTTCGGTGCGAAGCAAAATGGTTTCAGGGGTGGTGGTCATGGTGTCTCCTGTTGGGGTGTTGGGTTGAGCCAAGGGGCGAGTGTGGCGGCGTTGTGGCTGGTCAAGCGAACGACGCGCTCAGCGCGGCGCAAGCTCACGGGGCAACGCAGCAAACGCTGGTCGCGGCTGATGAGGGCGGTGAAGTCGGTGCGCGTGCCCAGCCAGCGCGCCAAGGTGTCCCATGTGTTCAAGCGCCAAGCTTCGGCCGGGAGATCGCCTTGGGCCGGCACTTCCACGCCGAGCCACTCGTCGCCCGCGGCCATGCCTGCGGTCTCGGCCGCCCCGCCGCGCAGCACGGTTTTGATCCGCACCGCACCGCCGCTGTCGCTCACGCGCACACCCAGCTGTTGGGCGATGGGCGCGGGCTCTTGGCTCACGGTCACGCCGTGGCGCTCCATACACGCCGCCACCGGCAAGTCCTCGGTGCCGTGCACCCAAGCTTGCAGCTCGGCGTGCCACGAGCGGCCCGAGAGCGTGAGCAGGGTCTGTTCGATGTCGGCTTCGCTGATGGGCCCGCCTTGGCTGCTGCGCCACAGCGACTGCACCACCGCGTCCAGCGTGGTGCGCCCCGCCGAGCGCAAGCTCAGGTCCAGACACAGGGCCACCAGCGCGCCCTTGGTGTAGTAGCTCACCGTGGCGTTGGGCGTGTTTTCGCCCATGCGGTAGTACTTGGTCCAGGCATCAAAACTGGCTTGGGCCACGCTTTGCAGGTGACGCCCCGGGGTTTGCAACACTTGGTTGTGGTGCTTGGCCACCAACTGCAAATACGTCTCATCGGAGATCAGCCCTGCGCGGCGCAGGATGAGGTCGTCGTAATAACTCGTGAAGCCTTCGAACCACCACAGCAGCTCGCTGTGGTTTTCGCGGTCGTAGTCGATCGTGGTGAGTTCGCTCGGGCGCAAGCGCTTGACGTTCCAAGTGTGGAAGTATTCGTGGCTGATGAGGCCCAGCAAGGTGGTGTAGCCGTCGCTGGCCTTCAGGGCCGTCGGCGGCGATTCGCTGAGCGCAGGCAAGTCCTTGCGCTGCGCAATCAGGGCGGTGGAGTTGCGGTGCTCCAAACCGCCGTAGCCGTCGGCCGTGGCGTTGAGCATGAACACGTAGCGATCAAACGGCGCGCTGCGCGGCGGCGCATCACCGCCGTGCCAAAAGTCGATCTCGGTCTCGCAAATACGCTGGGTGTCGGCCAACAAGCGCGTGCGGTCAAAGGCCCCCGCGCCGCTGACGACAAAGGTGTGCGGCACGCCGCGCGCCACAAAGTCGCCGCGCCAAAACGTGCCCATCTCCACTGGGCAGTCGGCCAGTTCGTCGTAGTCCTGCGCCCAGTAAGTGCCCCAGCCGCGTTCGTTGGTTTGCTCGGCACGCAAGCCCGTGATGGCCGACCAGGCCGTGGTGTGTTCGTTGTCCACCAAACGCAGTTGGTGTGGGCCATCGGTTTGGCCGATCACGCGCAAACACAGGCTGGTGGCGTTGAAAAAACCGCGTTGCGCATCGAGCCAAGCCGTGCGCACCGACGCGTCAAAAGCGTACACCTCGTGCCGCACCACCAAGGGCTTGGTGGGGTCGCACGCCACTTGCCACTGGTGTTTGTTGCGTTGGCGCACGGCACACGCTTGCCCGTTTTGTTCGGCGCGCAGGCCCTGCAGGTGTTGCGAAAACTCGCGCACCATATAGCTGCCCGGGATCCACACCGGCAAGCTCAGCAACTGCTCAGGCGCGGGTTGCGCCACGCGCAGCGTGACGGCAAACAAGTGGCTGTGCGGGTGCAGCACCGCCACGTCATACGCGACGGCGGCGCTCATCGTTGCGCTGCCAAGCCGCGTTCAATGGCCTTGATGTCGGCGCCGCCGATGCGTGTGCCATCGGCCAAAAAGCTGGTCGGTGTGCCCGTGATGCGGTGCTTTTGTGCAAACGCCAAATTGCGCGTCAAGGCGGCGGTGTCACACGAGCGGGTGGGCGGTGTTTGGTTGTCGAGCATCCAGTCGCTGTAAGCCTCGCTGGGGTTCTTGGCGCACACGATGTTCTTGGCTTTGGTTTGCGAATCCGCCCCAAGCATGGCCACCACAAAGGTGTAGACCGTCACGTCGTTCACGTTAAGCAAATCGCGCTCCAAGCGTTTGCAAAAACCGCAGTTGGGGTCGCTGAACACCGCGATCTTGCGCGTGCCGTTGCCGCGCACCGTCACCAAGGCGTCTTTGAGCGGCAGGTCTTTGAAGGCAACGGCGGTGAGCTGATTCAAGCGGGCTTCGGTCAGGTTCAGGCGCTGGCGTGTGTCAAACATATCGCCTTGCAAAATCACAAAGTCGCCGTTGGCGTCGCTGTACATCAGCTCACTGCCGTTGATGCGCACCTCGTACACCCCTTTCATGGGGGTGGGCGCAATGCTGTCGATGGCGGGCAGCGAAGGCAAGCGTTGGGTGAGGTTTTTGCGGATGGTGGCTTCTTGCGCCATGGCGGCGCTGTTGAACAGGGCCAAAGCCAAGAGGAGGGTATGCCAATGCTTCATCGTGTGTGCGTGCTTTCTGTGTCGGGGTGGGTGCCCATGGCCTGCTGGGCCATCCAATGTTTTAGGGGGCCGCTGCGGTCGAATCGGTTCATGCCCCAATTGCGCAGCGCTTGCAGGCGGCCGTCGGTGTGGTCAAACAAGCCAAACAAAGCTTCGGTGACCCAGCCCATGGCGCGAATGTCGGCCGCGCGGGCCCGTTCGTAGCGGCGCAGCAAACGCCAGTCGCCCAAGGCGCGCCAGTATTCCCGCTCGCGCAGCACCCGCGCCAGCTCAACCACATCGGCCAAGCCCAAGTTCAAGCCTTGCCCAGCCAAGGGGTGCATGGCGTGGGCCGCGTCACCGGCCAGCGCCACGGTGCCTTCGGGCGTGCGGGCCAACCAACGCTCGGCGGTGGACCGCTCCAAGGCCCACGCTTGGGCGGGGCTGTCCAGTGTCAAACGCCCCAACACCTCGGCGCTGCGGGCCTGGACCTCGGCCAACCAATCGCCCGAGGCCAAGCGCGCGTCGGTGCGCTCCACCGGGGCCGACCAAACCAGTGCCACGCTGCGCCCTTCGGGGCCACCCATGGGCAGCAGCGCCAGAATTTCGCCGTGCGCAAACCACTGGTGCGCCACGCCGCCGTGCGGGTGTTCGCCACTCAGGCGTGCGGCCAAGGCCTTGTGCCCATACGGTTTGACCCGAAAGTCCACGCCCACGGCCTCGCGGGTGCTGCTGCGTTTGCCTTCACAAATCACGGTCAATGGGGCTGGCGGGGCTTCGCTGACGCGCTCGATGCCGCTCTGAAAGGACACCGCTTGCGCCAAATGCGCTTGCAGTGCCGGCACGTCCACGATCCAACCGAGCGAAGCTGCGCCGTGTTGCTGCGCCTCAAACCCCAAGCGCCCGCCCGCATCGCCGTGCACCCGCATGGCGGTCATGGGCGTGGTGGCCTCGGTCTCGCTGGGCCACGCCCGCAAGGCGGTGAGCAAGCGGCGAGACGCGTCGTTGAGCGCGTAGGCGCGCACATCGGCGGGTTCGGTGGTGTTTGGCGCGGAGCCCACCAAGGCCACCCGCAAACGGTCTTGTGCCAGCAGCAAGGCCAAGCTTTGGCCCACAATGCCGCTGCCGCGCACGACAACATCAACACGGCGGGTGCTGGTGGATGGGCGTTGGGTTGCGTTCATCGCCCCATTTTAGGTTCAGGTCACAATGCCCCGCTGGAGGGGCGAAGCGTCGCCTCACACCGTTGCCTGTCATCAAAAAGCACACAAGCCATGTCCGACCGTTTTGAAGCCACCATTGCCCAACTCTGGGTCTACCCCATCAAGTCGTGTGCGGGTGTGTCGCTGACACACGTCGAACTCACCAACCATGGCCTGTTGCACGACCGCGCGTGGATGGTGGTCGATGAACGCGGCGACTTCGTCAGCCAGCGCGAATGCCCGTACATGGCACGGGTTCGGCCCAGCGTTGATGCCACCGGCCGCCTCACGGTGCGTGCCCCGGGCCTGTCGGATTTGACGGTGGGCACGGCCCATCGGCCGGTGCGCGTGCGGGTGTGGGACGACGAGGTGGCGGCGCACGACATGGGCGATGCGGCCGCAGCTTGGTTCACCCAATGCCTCAACCCCGAAGGCGACGCGGCGCTGGGCCGTTTGCGTTTGGTGCGTTTCGACCCCTTGGCGCGCCGTGTGTGCGACCGGCGTTGGACCGGCGAACGCGAAGCCACCACCCAATTCGCCGACGGCTTTTCGCTGTTGTTGGCCAGCGAAGCGTCGTTGGACGATCTGAACACCCGTTTGCAGCAAGCCGCTCACGCGGCGGTGGACCTGCGCCGCTTTCGCCCCAACATCGTCTTGGCCGGGGTTTCGGCCCACGACGAGGACCGCGTGGGTCCGATGACGGTGGACACCGGCGCGGGCGTGGCGGCCCTGGAAGCCGTCAAGCCTTGCAGCCGCTGCCCCATCCCCAACATCGACCCCGACACCGCGCTGACCAGCCCCGCCGTGGGCGACACCTTACAGACCTACCGCGTGGACCCACGGCAAAACGGTGCCATCACCTTCGGCATGAACGCCGTGGTGCGCGGCGGCGACGGATTGGTCTTGCGCGTGGGGCAGGCCGTGCACGGCGACTGGCGCTTCGACTGAGGGCCACGCCTTTAGAATGGCGGCTTTCCCCAGCACCAGAAAGCCCCGCCATGAGCCTCCAATGCGGCATCGTGGGTTTGCCCAACGTCGGCAAGTCCACCCTCTTCAACGCCCTGACCAAAGCCGGTATCGCGGCTGAAAACTATCCCTTTTGCACCATCGAGCCCAACACCGGTGTGGTCGAGGTGCCCGACCCCCGTTTGGCCCAGCTCAGCGACATCGTCAAGCCCGAGCGTGTGGTGCCCGCCATCGTGGAATTTGTGGACATTGCGGGTTTGGTGGCCGGTGCCAGCACCGGTGAAGGCTTGGGCAACAAGTTCTTGGCCCACATCCGCGAAACCGACGCCATCGTCAACGTGGTGCGTTGCTTCGAAGACCCCAACGTCATTCACGTGGCCAACAAGGTCGACCCCATCGCCGACATCGAAGTGATTCAAACCGAGCTGTGCCTGGCCGACTTGGCCGCCGTGGAAAAAGCCATTCACCGCGTCAGCAAAATCGCGCGCTCGGGCGACAAAGAAGCCGTCAAACAAATGGCGATTCTGGAGAAGTGCCAAGCCGCGCTCAACGACACCAAGCCCGTGCGCACCATCGACTTCAGCAAGGAAGAGCGCGCGGAACTCAAGCAGTTCTTTTTTATCACCGCCAAGCCCGCCATGTTCGTGGCCAACGTCTCCGAAGACGGCTTCGAGAACAACCCCTTTTTGGACCGCTTGAAGGCGTTTGCCCAAGCGCAAAACGCGCCCGTGGTGGCCATTTGCGCCAAGATCGAAGCCGAATTGTCCGAGATGGACGATGCCGATCGCTTGGAGTTTTTGCAAGCGCTCGGCCAAGACGAGCCGGGCCTCAACCGCTTGATTCGTGCGGCCTACACGCTCTTGGGCTTGCAAACCTATTTCACTGCGGGCGTCAAAGAGGTGCGCGCTTGGACCATCAAGGTCGGCGACACCGGCCCCCAAGCCGCAGGTGTGATTCACACCGATTTTGAAAAAGGCTACATCCGCGCCCAAACCATCGCCTTTGACGACTACATCGCCTTCAAAGGCGAGCAGGGCGCCAAAGACGCTGGCAAGATGCGCGCCGAAGGCAAGGACTACGTCGTCAAAGACGGCGACGTGATGAACTTCTTGTTCAGTTCTTGAGCATGGCCGACCCCCAAGGGCCTGAGCCGATCCGCTTGGCCAAACGCGTGGCGGCGCAGCTCGGCTGTTCGCGCAGCGACGCCGAAAACTTCATCGCTGGTGGTTGGGTGCGCGTCAATGGCCATGTGCAAGAGGCGCCGCAAAGCCGGGTGGGTGAGCGCGACGTGGTCGAGGTCGACCCCAAAGCGCGCTTAGAGGCCTTGGCCCCGGTCACCGTGCTCTGGCACAAGCCCGCGGGCGTGGTCATGCCCGAGGGTGCGGCGCTGCCCGCCGCTTGGGCCGAGCCGCACCTGGGCGCGTCCACGCGCTGGTCGGGTGACCGCTCGGGCGTGCGCTTGCTCAAAGCCCATGCGCAGCAACTGCAAATCGCCGCGGGCTTGGCCCACCGCGCCAGCGGCTTGGTGGTGCTGAGCCAAAACCCGGGTGTGGTGCGCAAACTCAGCGACAACAGCGACGCGGCGGAACACGAATGGTTGGCCGAGGTCGCCCAAGACCCCGCCTTACAAGACCCCGATCGGCGCGAAGCCGTCCTGCAGTCCTTGGGCAAGGTGTTGTTTGTGGACGGCACCTCCGTGCCCAAAGCGCGGGCGAGTTGGCAAAGCGAATGGCGTTTGCGCTTGGCCATCAAAGCCTGTGTGGACGGCCAAGTGGCGCACCTGGCCGAGCGCGCTGGGCTCACGCTCACCGGCCTGCGCCGCCTGCGCGTGGGCCGCTTGGGCCTGACACCGCTGCCCGAGGGTCAGTGGCGCTTCTTGCTCTTGCACGAACGTTTCTGACGCGCTGGTCTCCTTCACCCGAATCTCGGTGCTGAGGCGGGCTGTTTGGCTTGGATTTAAGATTAAAAATCCTTTTAATCGTGAGGATTTTTATCGAAAAACCCAGCGAGAATGTAAAATCCGCACAACCGTGAGGACTCATCTTGAAAATACCCATCGACAATCCAGCAGCCCTTGGCCCGGTGGTTCGCGCCAGTCGCAAAGCACAAAAGATCCGGCAGGACGATGCGGCAGGCAGCATCGGCGTCAGTGAGAACTTTCTGAGCAAGATCGAACGCGGTGGTGAATCCGTGCAATGGGGCAAGCTTTTCCAAGTGCTTGAAGGGCTGGGCATTCGGGTCATGTTGGATGTGCCCGAAAGCGTGTCCGCCTACTTGAATGTGCCCGAAACCGTTAGAAACAAGCCATGAGTGGCCGCTCCTTGCGCGCATCGATCAACCACATGGCGGTCGGCACCTTGCGGGAGGTAGACGGCCTCTGGAGCTTTCAATACGCCACAGGCTGGTTGGGCAACCCCGCTGGCTTCGCGCTCAGCCCGCACCTGCCGCTGACCGCAGAGCCCATGCTCGATGGTGCCAGCAAGCGCCCCGTGCAGTGGTATTTCGACAATCTACTGCCCGAGGAAGGCCAGCGTGTGCTGCTGGCCGGCGATGCCCAACTGGATGAGGCAGATGCCTTTGGTCTGTTGGCTTGGTATGGCGCGGAATCCGCCGGGTCGGTGACCTTGCTGCCACCCGAGGCTGCACCGCAAATGGCAGAGCCATTGCTTGCATTGTCCGACGAAGCGCTGGATGCCCGAATTCGGCAATTGCCCAAGGCACCGCTGACCCATGCGGCCATCAAACGAATGTCACTCGCGGGTGCTCAGCACAAATTGGCCGTTGTGTTGAAAGATGGCGCGCTGTATGAACCCGCTGGTGCCACGCCCTCCACACACATCTTGAAGCCCGATCACCCGGATGAGGACTACCCGCATTCTGTGATCAACGAATGGTTCGTGATGCGGCTGGCCCAACGACTCGGTCTGAATGTGCCTGATGTGTACCGCCGCTACGTGCCATCGCCGGTGTACCTGATTGATCGCTTTGATCGCGTTCCAAGCGATCAAGGCTGGCAACGCCGCCACGTGATCGATGCCTGCCAGTTGCTCGGGCTCGACCGAAGCTTCAAATACAGCCAGGGCAGCATGGAGAGTCTGGCGGCGCTGGCCAACGCCTGTCGCAGCCCGGCGGTCGCGCGCGCTCGTCTCTTTGGCTGGCTCGTGTTCAATGTGCTCGTCGGCAACAGCGATGCCCACCTAAAAAACCTGAGCTTTCTGGTTTCTCATGAAGGGGTTCAGTTGGCGCCGTTCTACGACATGCTCAGTGTCGCCACGTATGACAGCGCCGCCTTTGACAAAAAAGGGTGGCCCACACAAACCCAGCTGGCGTGGCCGATTCTGGGTGTGCGGCACTTCTCGGACATCAACCGTGGTTTGCTGCTGGAGGCGGGCGCATCCTTGAATCTGGCCAAAGGCACAGCCCAACGACTCCTTGAAAACCTGCGAAGCCGCGTGGTGCAGGAGGCGCAAACGCTGTATGCCGAGGTCCAGGCTGAAAACGCGCTGATCGCTGGCGCACACCCCGAGTGGTCTGCCACGCTGGCAGGTGAATCCCGCTGCTTAAGGGCTGTTTTGCACACGGTCCTTAAACAGGTGACCAAACAGACAGCCTGAGGCCATGGCGAGGGGTTGGGTTGACGCTTTGGGCATTCACATCAAGCCGCCCACCCTCGTGATGAATGACGGTGGGGCTCACCAGAGCCAGTCGGTGGGCACGGCCCAAATCAGCGCCCCCGTCATGATCACGTAGCGGGCGAATTTGCCCACCGCCATGTAGGCCACACACGGCCAAAACGGCAGCTTCATCCAGCCCGCCACCGCACACAGCGGGTCGCCCACGATGGGCAACCAACTGAGCAAACAGGCTTTGGGTCCCCAGCGGCGCAGCCATTGCAAGGCCCGCGCTTCGCTGCGTTGGCCGCGCACCTTGTCCACCGCACGGTGCGCCCCCCAACCCATCCACCAACTCACCGCCCCGCCCAAGGTGTTGCCCGCCGTGGCCACCAGCACCGTGGTCCAAAACAAGTCGGGCTGCAGCGTGACCATACCAAACACCACCGCTTCGGAGCCCATGGGCAAGAGCGTGGCCGACACAAAGGCCGCCACAAACACCGTGGACAGCCCCACCTCGGGCAAGGCCAAAACGTGGAGCCAACTCATCAGGGTTTCTTGCATGGCAGTAACGGGTGTTGTTGGATTGCTGAAAAAATAGGCAGGTACAATGCCCCTCCCGCGTTCAGCCGCCCATTTTCCCACCACCATGCACATCGGGCCTTATGCCTTGCCCAATCGGGTCTTCGTCGCGCCCATGGCCGGCGTGACCGACCGGCCGTTTCGCACCCTGTGCAAACGCCTGGGCGCGGGTTATGCCGTGAGCGAAATGGTCACCTCACGCCCCGATCTGCAAAAAAGCCTCAAGACCTCGCGCCGCGCCAACCACGACGGCGAAACCGCCCCCATTGCCGTGCAAATTGCGGGCACCGACGCACCCATGATGGCCGACGCGGCCCGCCACAACATCGACCGTGGCGCCCAAATCATCGACATCAACATGGGCTGCCCGGCCAAAAAAGTTTGCAACAAATGGGCCGGCTCGGCCCTGATGCAAGACGAAAACTTGGCCCTGGAAATTGTGGCGGCGGTGGTGCAAGCCGCCGCGCCCCACGGCGTGCCCGTCACATTGAAGATGCGCACCGGTTGGTGCGCCTCGGCACGCAACGCGCCGCGCCTGGCCTTGGCCGCGCAAGAGGCGGGCATTGCCATGCTCACCGTGCACGGGCGCACCCGCGAACAAGGCTACCAAGGCCAAGCCGAACACGACACGGTGGCGCACATCAAATCGCTGCTGCGCATCCCGGTGGTGGCCAATGGCGACATCAACAGCCCCGAAGTGGCCCGCGAGGTGTTGGCGCAGACCGGTGCCGACGCCGTCATGGTGGGCCGTGCCGCGCAAGGCCGTCCTTGGATATTCCGAGAAATCACCCACTTTCTTGAGACCGGCGAACACCTGCCACCGCCCACGCTGGCCGACATCCGCCTTTGGCTCATCGAACACCTGCACGAGCACTACGCGCTCTACGGCGAATACACCGGCGTGCGCAGCGCACGCAAACACCTGGGTTGGTACGTGGACGCCTTGCCTTTGCCCGACGGCTTGGTGCCCGACGCCGCCGAGCGTTTTCGCCAACACATCAACACCTTGGACACCTGCGAAGCCCAACTGCACAGCGTGACCGAGAGCTTTGACGCTTGGCAAGCGGGGCTCAACGCCCCCAGCGCCCACGCCGACCCCCTTGAACCTTTGAACTGGAAGCTGGCCGCATGAGCAACGATGACCTGCAAGAGAGCGTGCGCCACAGCTTGGCCACTTACTTTGATGTGTTGGGCGAAAACGAGCCCACCGACTTGCACAACATGCTGATCAAAGCCGTGGAAGCGCCTTTGCTTCAAATGGTCATGGCCCGGGCCGAGCACAACCAGTCGCGCGCGGCGCAATGGTTGGGCTTGAACCGCAACACCTTGCGCAAAAAGCTGCTTGAGCACGGCCTGATCGAATGATTTTTTAATTGTGTTTTTGAAAATGACCACCACCATGCGCGCCTTGATCTCCGTCTCCGACAAAACCGGCATCGTCGAACTCGCCCAGCAACTTCACGCCCTGGGCGTGGGCCTGATCTCCACCGGCGGCACCGCCAAACTCTTGGCCGACCAAGGGCTGCCCGTCACCGAAGTGGCCGAGGTCACCGGCTTTCCCGAAATGCTGGACGGCCGCGTCAAAACCCTGCACCCCAAGGTCCACGGTGGCTTGCTGGCGCGTCGCGACACGCCCGCCCACATGGCCGCTTTGCAGGCGCACGGCATCGACACCATCGACTTGCTCATCGTCAACTTGTATCCGTTTGAAGCCACCGTGGCCAAGCCCGGCTGCACGCTGGCCGATGCGATTGAGAACATCGACATCGGCGGCCCCGCCATGGTGCGCTCCGCCGCCAAAAACTGGCGAGACGTGGGCGTGGTCACCGACGCGAGCCAATACGCGGGCGTGGTGGCCGAACTCAAAGCCAACGGCCAGTTGAGTGACCAGCTTCGCTTTGCCTTGTCCGTGGCGGCGTTCAACCGCATCAGCCAATACGACGGCGCGATCAGCAACTACCTCTCCAGCGTGAAATTTGACGCTGAAAAACTCAGCGAAACCTATCTGCCTGAGCGTGCCCAATTCAGCGGCCAATTCAATGCCCAGTATGTGAAGGTGCAAGACCTGCGCTACGGCGAAAACAGCCACCAACAAGCCGCGTGGTACCGCGATCTCGCGCCCGCCGTTGGCTCACTCGCCACCGGTGTGCAGTTGCAAGGCAAAGAACTCAGCTACAACAACATCGCCGACGCCGACGCGGCCTGGGAATGTGTGAAGAGTTTCGACACCACGGCGTGCGTCATCATCAAACACGCCAACCCCTGCGGTGTGGCCGTGGGTGCCAACCCACTGGAGGCCTACAGCAAGGCTTTTCAAACCGACCCCACCAGCGCCTTCGGCGGCATCATCGCCTTCAACCGCCCGGTGGACAAAGCCGCCGCCGAGGCCGTGAGCAAACAGTTCGTGGAAGTGTTGATGGCCCCCGATTTCAGCGCCGAGGCGCTCGACGTGTTCAAGAGCAAAGTCAATGTGCGTCTGATGAAAATCGCCTTGCCCGCCAACCACGGCCAAGTGCGCAATGCCTTGGAGACCAAACGCGTGGGCTCGGGCCTCTTGCTGCAAAGCGCCGACAACCACGAACTGGCCTTGGCCGACATGAAAATCGTCACCGTCAAACAACCCACGCCCGCTGAGCTGCACGATTTGCTGTTCGCTTGGAACGTGGCCAAGTTCGTTAAATCCAACGCCATCGTGTTCTGCAAAAACGGACAGACCATGGGCGTGGGTGCTGGCCAAATGAGCCGCCTGGACTCCGCCCGCATCGCCAGCATCAAGGCCGAAGCCGCCCAGCTCAGCTTGCAAAACACCGTGGTCGCCAGCGACGCCTTCTTCCCCTTCCGCGACGGCTTGGACGTGGTGGTGGACGCCGGTGCCACCTGCGTGGCCCAGCCCGGCGGCTCCATGCGCGACCAAGAAGTCATCGACGCGGCGAACGAGCGCGGCGTGGCGATGGTCTTCACCGGCGTGCGCCACTTCAGGCACTGATATGAAAACCCTCATCACTGGCGGCGCTGGTTTTATTGGCTCACACACCGCAGTTGAATTGCTCCAAGCCGGGCACGACGTGGTCATCGTGGACAACCTGTGCAACAGCCGCCCAGCGGTGCTTGACCGCATTCAAACCCTCGCTGGCCGAGACTTCTGCTTTGTGCAAGCCGATGTGCGCGACGCCGCTGCGCTGGACCGCGTGTTTGCCCAACACCCCATCGACGGCGTCATTCACTTCGCCGGACTCAAAGCGGTGGGCGAATCGGTGGCTCAGCCGCTGCGTTACTTCGACAACAACTTGGGCAGCACACTGGCCTTGCTCCAAGCCATGGACCGCGCTGGCGTGCGCCGATTGGTTTTCAGCTCCTCGGCCACCGTTTACGGCGACCCGGCACAAACGCCGATCACCGAATCCAGCCCACTGCAAGTCACCAACCCGTATGGCCGCACCAAACTCATCTGCGAAGACATGCTGCGCGACCTGCAAGCCGCCGACCCGCGCTGGCACGTGGCCATCCTGCGCTATTTCAACCCGGTGGGCGCACACCCCAGCGGGCGCATGGGCGAGCAGCCCAACGGCACCCCCAACAACCTCATGCCCTACATCACACAAGTGGCGGTGGGCCAGCGCGACGGTTTGAATATCTTTGGCAACGACTACCCCACGCCCGACGGCACCGGCGTGCGCGACTACATCCACGTGGTCGACCTCGCGCTGGGGCACTTGGCTGCACTGCGTTATTTGCAAGACCGGCAAAGCAGCATCACCGTCAACCTGGGCACAGGCCGCGGCGTCAGCGTCAAAGAACTGGTCGACACCTTTATTCAAGTCACGGGCGTGCCCGTGCCCCATCGGTACGTTGAACGACGCCCTGGCGACGTGGCCATCTGCTACGCCGACACCCACCTGGCCCAAACCGCCTTGGGTTGGAAGGCCGAACTGGGCCTTGAGCGCATGTGCCAAGATGCTTGGCGTTGGCAGTCGATGAACCCCCATGGATTTGCTTGAACCCATGAGCAAAACACCCTTGCCCGTTAACCCGTACCCCCGCATTGCGGTGCTGCTCGCCGCTTACAACGGGGCTGAGTTTATTGACGAACAACTCTCTTCCATCACGGCGCAGCGTCAAGCGGACGTGCAACTCTTTGTGAGCGTAGACGCCTCCAGCGACGGCACAGAGGCATGCGTGAGCGCTTGGCTTGCCGACAATCCACAAATCACCTTGTTGCCCACCGGTCAGCGCTTTGGTGGTGCCGCCCCCAACTTTTTCCGCTTGATCAACGATGTGGATCTGTCGACATTCGATTACGTGAGTTTTTCCGACCAAGACGACCGCTGGTACCCCAGCAAACTGTGGCGGGCATACCAAATACTCAAGACCCAAGAAGCCGCTGGATATTCAAGCAACGTCTTGGCGTTTTGGCCCGACGGCACCCGTTGCGAGATCAACAAAGCCCAGCCACAAACGCCTTGGGACTTTTTGTTTGAAGCCGCCGGTCCGGGCTGCACCTATGTGTTGCGCCAAGACTTGGCGCTGTCTTTGCAAACCTGGGTGCGCGCAAACCGCCAAGCCCTTCAAAACGTGTACCTGCACGACTGGCTGATTTACGCTTTTGCCCGCGCCAACGGCCACCGATGGGTCATTGATGACGACATCAACATGGGCTACCGCCAGCACTCGGCCAACCAAGTGGGTGTTAACGCCGGCTGGCGGGCATTCAAATACCGAGCCGGCAAAGTGCTCAGCGGTTGGGCCTTTAATCAGTCACTGATCATCGTCAACCTCTTGAAATTGGACACCTTGCCCTTCGTGCGTCGTTGGAAGTCGGGCGGTCGCTTGGGCATGCTCTGGTTGGCCTTCCATGCCCGGCAATGCCGTCGCCGTCCACGCGACCAAGTGCTGTTTGCCCTGTCGTGTTTGATCGCCGCGGTGTTGGGCCGCCGTTAAACAAGGGCCTCAACGCGTCAAGCGGTACACCCACCAACCCAAATACTCGTGCAGCGCCGTTTGCCAGCGCAACAAGCTGATGGCCAGTGAATACTCGCTCCAAGGCGTGGACTCACCGGTGCGAAAGTCCACCGGGTAGGGCGTGACGCGGCAGCCCGCCGCCTCAAACTCGGCCACCGATCGGGGCATGTGCCAAGCCGATGTCACCAACAACCAATCACCAGAACAACCCCCGCCCAACACCCGGGCCACGAGCTGCGCATTCTCGCGGGTGTTGCGCGAGCCGCCCTCAAAACGCACCCGGTTCATGTCCAAGCCCTGATCGGTGTAAAACCGCCGCGCCAAGTCCGACTCGCTCACCCCCGTCAGCAACAAGCGCCCCTCACCGCCGGAAAACACCAAGCGCAAGTGCGGATGCGCCCGCATCCAGCCCACCGGCACCGTCATGCGCTCCGCCGCTTCGCCCAAAGGCACTTGGTCATGTGCCGAGAAGCTGCGCGGGTGCTCCAAGGCCCCGCCCAACACAATCACCCCCGTGTGCTGCGAAACCACCGAATCGGGCGGCACCGCGTAACGCGACTCCAGCGCACGCAACAAGGCATCCGGTCCGGCCTGAAAACCCAGCGTCCCCAGCGCCGCCAAGCCCAACCACAACATCAGCACCGCCGTGTGGCGACGAAACCACAACAAACACAAAGCCAGGCACCACCACAGCGCCAACCAAAACACCGGCTGCGTCACCGCCGACAACAACTTAGACCAAACAAACATTCCCGGCTCCTGACTTGGCGCTTGCTTTTGCACCAACAAAAAGAGGTATTATCAAGTTCCCACTTTTTTAGGAATTTCTGCCATGAACACACTCAAAGTTACGGCCTTAGGCCTTCTGCTTGTTTTGGGCAATGCGGCTTCGGCACAAGTGATCGTGCCCGTAGCGGCCTCCACCACCGCAACCACCGCCGTCACCGCCGCCAGCCTGACCGGTGCAGCCCTCACCACCACCGTGGTGGTGGCCTCAACATTCCTTGCTGTCACGGCAGCGGCGGTGGCCCAGCAGTCCACCACCGGCACCGTCGCACCGGCCAAGTGAACGCCAGCGGCTGTTCGGTCAAAACGCCCCAATTGGGGCGTTTTTTACGCTCAATCGGTGCCTGCGTTTTCTGCGCCGCGCTCCTGCCTGGCTGCCAATCGGTGTTGCCAGCGTTTGGCCCCTTGGGCGATGCCATCCACCACGCCGTGCACGGCTCC
>JAABPX010000060.1 GCA_011391745.1 Comamonadaceae bacterium | reverse complement strand
TTTGCCCGGTTTTGAATACCTGTTGATTGATTTGCAAGACCGCCAAGCCGTCATGGTCTTGGGCACACGTCGCACCACCACCACCCCCAGCGGTGAAGTCGTGGACGAATACTGGTACAGCGGCAACCGCGAAATGTTGCATCTGCGCGACGGACGTATTCAAACACTGCTCGGCGCCACCACCGAATGGCGCGAAACCCGTGGTCAGCCGCCCCAATGGGCCAGCCTGCAACCGGGCCAGCCGCCCACACCCTGGCTGCGCGAACGAGACGAAATGCCCCATTACCGCTACGGCATCCAAGACCGAATCGACACCCAAGTCATGACCGAACCCCCGCCCGACGGGGGCAAGCACCCAGCCCTTCGCTGGATTCAAGACGACATCCAAACCACCACCCGCGAAGGTCAACCCTGGGCATTCCAACAGCGCTTTGCCCTGCAAAACCACCGCGTCGTCTACAGCGAGCAATGCATCAGCCCCGCCTTGTGCTTGCGCCTGACTCACAAGCCCTAGACACCCCAACGACGCCCATGGCCCAACTGCTCAGTCAAGCTTGCACCCTTGTTTTTATGGGTGCCCACGCCGCCACGGCTTTGGCGCAACCCACCGTCACCCATGAAGTCACCCAAACCACGCGCCTGAGCGATTGGCTTCACCAAACCACGGCCCAACACCCCGCCTTGAGCGAAACGCCGCCTTATCCGCTCGCCACCGGCTGGACCAGCCCCGAAGAAACCGCGCGCCAAGCCGCCATTCAGCAGCAACTGCTGCAAGCGCTGCAAGAAAACTTAAGCGAGCCCGAACACAACGCCTTCTTTCAGTGGCTGCAACAACAAGCCCCCAGCGGGCGAGTGCGCCTGGCCGCCGCCGAGCCCAACTGGTTGGACGCCAACCCGCAGCGCAACCCGCTTTTGCGGCCCGGCGACCGCATCACACTGGCCAGCCGCGCCCAACACATCAGCGTCATTCGGGGTGACGGCCTGGGTTGCCGACTGGCCCACCAAACCAAAACCTACCCAGCCGACTACCTGCAAAACTGCCCCTCACTGGTCGATCCCGACGCACCAACGGTTTGGGTCATCCAAGCCGATGGCCGAACACAAGCCTTCAGCCTCGCACACTGGAACCCCGTGCCGCAGACCCTGCTGGCCCCCCAAGCCATTCTGTGGCTCGGCTGGCCCAGCCAGCAGCTCAAACCCAGCACCAGCCCCGCCACCCGGGCCGACCTCAACCAAGCCACCGCCGAGTGGCTGGCCACACGCACCGACGGCCTGGACGGCTGGGTTGGCCAGTGGGCCATCACACCCACCCCCAGCCCCGCCGAGCCAACCCCGACCGACTTCACCGGCTTACAAGGCCCCCGCTTTGAGCCCCAGGCCCAAGCCAGCGTCTGGGGTTCGACCGGGCTGATTCAAAACCCCAGCGCACGCATGCGCAACGAAGGCGCGCTGTCGGTGAGCTACGCCAAAAGCCAGCCCTACAGCCACCTCAACATCATGCTCCAGCCCTTTGACTGGTTCGAAGGCGGCTTTCGCTACACCGAGGTGGCCAACCGCCTCTATGGCCCAGAAGGTCTCAGCGGCTCCCAAAGCTACAAAGACAAAAGCTTTGAAGTGAAGGTGCGCCTCTTGGACGAAACCCAGCACCTCCCCGCACTGGCCATCGGCAACCGCGACCTGGCCGGCACGGGCCATTTTGGTTCGGAATACCTGGTTGCCAGCAAACGCTGGGGCCGATGGGACGCCAGCCTGGGCTTGGGCTGGGGTTACATGGCGGGCAACCGAACCATGGGCAAAACCGCTTACGGCGGAACCATCAACACCGAACGCTTCTTCAGTGGCAGCCCGGCTTGGTTTGGCGGGCTCGAATACCAAAGCCCTTGGGGGTCCACCTTCAAAGTCGAGCACGACAGCAACCACTACCGCAACGAACCCCTCAACAACCCCCAACGCACCACATCCTCCATCAATTTCGGCTTGAGCCACCGGCTCGCCCCAGGCCTTGACCTCAGCATCAGCCGCGAACGCGGCACCACCTGGACCGTGGGCTTGGTGCTTCACACCAACCTGGCCAAACTCTACAGCGACAAACCCAGCGACAAACCCACGCCAGCCGTTTCCTTCGAGCGTCCCAGCAGCCCGCCCAATTGGGCACAAACCGG
>JAABPX010000059.1 GCA_011391745.1 Comamonadaceae bacterium | reverse complement strand
ATGGCAAGTCAAGCAAATCAGCCAGCAAGGCCCGCGCCTGACGCTGGACCTGACCCACTCCGACTCCCCCCACCACCTCGAACGCATCAACAAAGCCATGGCCGTCTTGCACCGCGACGCGCCAGCCCACATCGAACACATCGAGCTGCGCCACCACGCCGCCGGCGACGTCCTGGCCATCGAGCCCATCGAGCGCCAAACCTGGCTCGAACCCCAAATTCAGCCCTCACGCACACAAGAACCCAGCCCACCCCTCAAGCCGCATTACCCCCCGGCCCACAGCACCAATGCCGCCGCTGCCGCCGACACCTTGCTCACCCAAACCCCCACGCGCCAAATTCAACCCGGCATACAGTTCAGCCAAAGCCTGGGCGGGCCTGACGCCTTTTTGCTCTACCAAATTGGGCTGACCCTGGACTATCAACAACCCTTGCCCCTTAACACCCAACTGCACGCCAGCCTCAATGTCGGGCTGATCAACAACTACGACAACTTCAAATACACCGCGCCCTCCAACCTGCCGCGTGTGCGCACCTACATTCGCGAGTACACCACCACCGCCCGCGTCACGCTGCCCCGGCTCTACCTCAGCCGCGCCAGCCGCTTAAGCACCGGCTGGACCGCTGCCGTATACGGGGGCTATTTGGAAGAGATGTACGCCGGTCTGGGCGCTGAAGCGCTCTACCGCACCCCCGGCAGCCCCTGGGCCTTCGGTGTGGACGTTAACCAAGTGCAGCAACGCGACTTTGCGCAAAACCTCAGCCTGCGCGACTACAAAACCGCCACCGGTCACGCCAGCCTGTACTGGCAAACCCCTTGGCAAGACGTGCAAGTCACGCTGCAAGCTGGCCGCTACCTGGCCAAAGACTGGGGCAGCACCCTGCGCGTGAGCCGCAGCTTCAGCAACGGCAGCACCATGGGCGCCTTTGCCACCAAAACCAATGTGTCCGCTGCCCAGTTTGGCGAAGGCAGCTTTAACAAAGGCGTTTTTTGGACCATTCCCTTTGATGCCTTCATGACCCGCTCCAGCCGCAGCCAAGCCCAATTCACCTGGGTGCCCCTGACCCGCGACGGCGGAGCCCAACTCAACCGTCCCGCCCAACTCATCCAAACCACCCAAATGCTGGACCCCCGCACCTACACACAAACCCCAGCACGAAAGCCCAACGAAAACCGCATTCCCGACGACAGAGACTGAGCAAAAAACGAGCCGCAGAGGTTCAAACCCAGCCCCGCAGCCCGTATTCGGCCCAAGCCAACGCTTCATAAAACACGTTCTGCCACAAAGCCGCGCCGTCAATCATTGAAAAATCCCGCCAGTCCCTGACCGTGCTGATTTTGTACTCTATCGGGTGAGCCGTCACGTTCCAGCCGACGACCTTGAAGGCGGCCAGTGCCCGTGGCATGTGGGCTGCTGAGGTCATCAACAGCCAAGGCTGGGTGATGTCAACGCCCTCAAGCTGAGCGGAAAGCACCGCGTTCTCCCGCGTGTTTTGGGCTTCACGCTCAAACAGCAGCCGACTTTCTTCAATATCCGCCCCCCGCAAAAAGCGCTCAGACTCCGAACGCACGGGCGCACCGGGCGAGGGGGGCGCTTCAATGGACTTAAACGAGCCGTCCGTGTACAGCACGCGAAGCTGCGCATGCTGGCGCGCCAATGCCACCGCAGGCCCCAAACGGTCACCGTTTCCGCCCAACACCACCACGCCCACAAACGCGTCCAGCCCACCCGCAGGGGCATGGCTTGCGTGCTCCAACTGCGCCAGCAAGTGGTTGGGCAAAGGCGTCCAGGCCATGCAAAAGAAAGCGCTGACAAAACCCATCCAAAACCAAACCAATCGATGCATAACGGTGAATTGAAAAATAAGTCGTTACCGGGCCGTCAGCAGATCAGGCTGGCAGAACCTGTTTGAGCCGTCGAACCTTTTGCCAAAGCACGGACTTGGGCATGTTCATGTCCATAACTTGCATGCAGCGCTCCAGCCAGCCTTGTCTGTTTTGAAGCCTGTCGATGGCTTTGGCCAGATCTTTTGTAATGGTGTCACCATAGGCTTGGCTGGCTTTCTCAAGCGCTGCGCGCAGTTGCGTCAGTGGCAGGTTCATCATGGCCAGGTCAATCACGTCGCGGTTAAAAACGCCGTCGTCGGCTTGACAGTCGGCGTTGGCCAGCAGTTTGCTTGCAGCCATGTCCAGCACCGTCAAGGTGCCAATACCGCAAATTTGATCTTGCGCGCTTGGCGCTTGGAGTGTGATGCGTGCCTCACGCACGATTTCAAATTTAATGGCGTGCCCGTCCATCTGCACTTGGGTGCGTAGGCCATATTGGTCGGCTCGCATTGCTCGCACCAGTTCCAGCGGCATGGCCCCCGGGCGCGTGATGGGAGCAAGCCCGTGAATACCCGTGAGCAGTTGTCGCAGCTCGCGGTAGCCCGTGGCGTCAGACACCAAAAAGTCCATGTCTACGGACTCACGGTATTCACCAAACCGCAGCGCGATGCAAGTGCCGCCGCCAAACCAGCAGCCGTGTTGAGCCAGCGCGTTGCCGTCGAGTGCTGCCAAGATATGCGCGATGCGTTGATGATGTGGTCGTTCAAACATGGGCAGCCCTTTTGCCAAAAGCATCTTGCAGGGCTTGCCAAAGGGCTTGCTCTTGGGCTGTCATGGTGGGCAGGTTCAGGTGTCGGTCGTTGCGCTCGTAAATGTCTAGGGCTTCTAAGGGGGTCAGGTGGTCGGTGCCCTGCACGTGCCAGGCCAGTGCTTTGAGTTGCGGGTAGTCGGCCAAGGCAATGCGCACTGGCCACCAGCCGGGCTGGCCCTCGGGTAAAGGCTTGGCTGCTTCTTGGCCCGTCGGTTGGAGTTCCAGCTGCAAACCCAATGCGGCGGCGGCGTTGCACCATGCACCCATGGTGACCGAGGGTTCGCCATTTTCGATTCGGTGAAGCGTGACCCGCGACATACCGGCTGCCTCTGCCGCCACGGTGGCGCTGACACGTAATGCCTTGCGCCTTTCTGCCAAGCGCATACCCAGGGCCTCTAGCTTGGCGGCTGTGGGTCCGGTAAGAGGGGGGGATTTCTTGGGCATAAGGTTACTCATTATTTACAAAATGGCTTTATTGTCAATAATAAGAAACCATTTTCACTCGTCATCCCCGCGAAAGAACGTCATCCTCGCGAACGCGGGGATCCATGCATGGTTCGGGGCCATTGATGCCCCCGATTACATGATTACGATGCGGGCCACTGCCGTGCGGCATGAAGCACACGCAGCACACGCACCAAGTCGGCAGTCGCGTCATAGACCAGTATGTAATTTTTATGGACTACCAGCTCGCGCGTGCCAACTCCACGTCCAGGCCGCCCCAACCCAGGGTGATCGACCAGCCACCCAGCCTTCTCCTCAAACAACTCATCGAGTACCAGCGCCGCCACCGGGTTGTCTGCCTCGATGTAGTCATAAATTTCGTCGCGGTCTTGTATCGCCTCTGGCGTCCAGAGCAACGCCATCACTCAGCAGTGGCATCAAGCCGACGTCGCGTTGCTGCGCGCTTGGCCGCAAACTTAGCCTCGACCTCGGCCGATGGAAACAGGTTGCCGGCGTTTGCCGAGTCAAGGCCCATTTGGACTTGGCGGCGAAACCATGCATCATGCTCGGCGGCCTCTTGTTGCTGCCCAACAAAGTCGCGCATGAAATCGCGCAAAAGCTGTGCCGCGTTGCGGTCGCGGCTTTTGGCGGCGTTGGAGAACTCGGACTTCAGCGCCTCATCGACACGGAAAGTAAAGGTTGCTTCGCTCATGGCTCGATTCCTCATGTGTTACACGGTAACTTCATCGTAACGCATCAAGCATTAGAGATGCAAAAATGCCTACCCAAACTGCCCCAACTTGCTCAGGTTCTTCCACACCAGCGCCCCCACCCCGCCCAAAGCGCCCGCGCACCCTTCCGTCATCCTCGCGAACGCGGGGACTGTACTGAGTAATCGCCTCTCGCATCAGCCAATGCGACGTGTGCTGACGCGCATCCATCAAGCGCTTGACTCGCCCACCAAGGCCAAATAAGGCCCAATCACCCGCTGCTCACCAAACTGCGCTTCTACAAACGCGCGCCCCTGCAAACCCATCTGGAGGCGCTGTTCGGGCTGCAGGGCCACAAAGTCCAGCATCTTTTGGGCCAAATCGTCGGCATCGCGCACGCGGCACACAAAGCCCGTCACACCGTGCTGCACCGCCTCGCGGCAACCCGGCGCATCGGTGGTGATGACGGGGCGCGCACACGCCGCCGCCTCCAGCAGCACGCGGGGCATGCCCTCGCGGTAAGAGGGCAACACCACACAACTGGCTTGCGCCAAAAAAGCCTCGGGCTTGTCGGTGGCCCCCAAAAACTCAATATCGCCCGCCGCCACCCATGCGCCCAGCTCGCTGGCGTCGATGGCGCTGGGGTTGGTGCCCCCGCTGAAACCCGCCAACAAAAACCGCGTGCCCGGGTGCAGTGCCCGCACCCGCTTGGCCGCCTGCACATACTCACGAATGCCTTTTTCTTTCAGCAAACGCGCCATGAACAAAAACACACACCCACTCGGCCCGCACGGCAACGGCGAGGACACAAAGCGCGTCAAATCCACCCCCGAGCCGGGCAAACGCTCCGCCTGGTTGGGCCGCACATAGCCTTGGGCCAAAAAATAGGCCATGTCGTCTTCGTTTTGAAAAAACACCCGGCTCGCCCGCCCAAACGTCAACCGGTACAACACGTGCGACGCCACGCTCACCCACGAGCGGTGAATCATCGCGTGCCCCAAGCCCGACACATTGGGCGCAAAACGCTTGCCGAGCGCCCTACAGGCCAAAGCCGAATACAAATTGCCCTTGGGCGTGTAGCTCAGCACCAGGTCAATGCGCTCGCGCCGAAACACCCGCAACAAGGCCCACACCGACAAAGCCTCACGCAGCGGGTTGGTGCCGCGCCCCTCAATGCCCACATGCACCAATCGCACCCCCGCCGCCTCAATGCGGGCCACGTAGGCATCGCGCGGCGCCACCGCCAGCACCTCATGCCCCGCCCGCTGCAAGGCCTGCATCAAATTCAAACGGAAATTGAACAAATACCAACTGGTGTTCGACACCACGGCTATGCGCATTGCTGACCTCGGTAAAAAATGATGCTTCTAAACGTCATGGCTTATTCTCTTGCAGCCAAGCTTGGAACATCAGCACATCCCAGAGGTGAGACTGCCAGTTGCATTTGCCGCTAAGGTGCTCTGCCCATTTCCTGCGGATGGGGTTCGGGTTGAAGTATCCCTGTTGGCGCAAACGCGATTCGTCCAGTAGTTCTTCCGCCCATGCGCGCAAGGGGCCGCGCAACCAAGCTCCTATGGGTACGGCGAAACCCATTTTTGGTCGTTCAATCAACTCTTTTGGTACGTGCCGGTACAACACTTGACGCAGAGCCCACTTGCTTACATCACCGCGCAGCTTCATACGCTCAGGTAATTGCCAAGCAAACTCAACCACACGATGGTCAAGAAAAGGGACGCGAGTTTCAAGTGACACGCCCATAGCAGCACGATCGACCTTCACCAAAATATCGTCTGGCAGATAGGTCATGGCATCTAGAGCCATCATGCGCTGCACCTCATCCAGTCCGGCCAAGGGCAATCTATTGCCGCGCAGGCACGTCAACGGCTCAGTAGCACCAAGCACCAAGCCCTCGGGCTGCCAGTGACTTACAAGCCCCAAATAAAGCTCATCCAAAGTGCGGGACGTCAAAACGTGTGCGCCTTTGTGCAACTTGTCACCCAGGTTGACACGACGAATGGAATGAGGAAGGAAAGACTGAACCGGCCGCAACAGCGCATTCAAAACTTCGGGCGATATTTTGAGCAAGCTAACCGCGAACGCTTGTCGAAGTGGAAACGGATAACTCGATATTTTTGCCCATAGGTTACGCGTCATCGGATACCGGCCATAGCCCG
Organism: Comamonadaceae bacterium; assembly: GCA_011391745.1. Lineage (GTDB taxonomy): Bacteria > Pseudomonadota > Gammaproteobacteria > Burkholderiales > Burkholderiaceae_C > Hydrogenophaga. The sequence continues at coordinate 1,410 of JAABPX010000059.1, read as the reverse complement.
CAAATAGTTCGTCACCAGCATCGCCAGACAAAGAAACCGTTACGTGCTGTCGCGCCATTTGACTCACCAAAAACGTCGGTATTTGCGATGAATCAGAGAATGGCTCGCTGTAAAGCTTAGGCAGTCGAGGTATCACGTCCAAGGCTTGCTCTGGCGTTACATACAACTCTGTGTGTTCGGTTCCTAAGTGTTTGGCGACCGCCTTTGCATGCACGGCTTCGTTATAGCCAGCCTCATTGAATCCAATCGTGAAAGTTTTGACTGGGCGCGAGCTTTGCGCTTGCATAAGGGCGACGACAGCAGACGAATCAACTCCGCCCGAAAGAAAAGCCCCAAGCGGAACGTCCGCCATCATCTGCTTGCGAACCGCATCTCTTAGCAAACCTTCGAGCGCATCTATAGCCTCAACATCGGAACCAGTAAAAGGCGAAGCCACTCCCTTTTCGGCTATATGCTGCAGTGACCAGTAGGCCGAGGGTTGCGGATCGCGATTGGCAAGCGATACCGTTAACAAATGCCCAGGGGGTAACTTGTGCACACCTTGGTAAATTGAATGCGGTGCAGCAATCGCGTTGTGGCGCGTGTACAAAGCCAGCGCGTCACGGTTGATATCAGCTGCAAATACAGGATGCGACTTCAATGACGCGAGGTCAGAACCGAAAACAAAACATGCATCAGCCCCTTGGCCTTGCCAGCCGTAGTACAAAGGCTTTTCGCCCAATCGGTCACGTACCAGGGTCAACGTGCGCTCGTGCTTATCCCAAACCGCAAAAGCAAACATACCGATGCAACGCTCCAGCGTTGGAAGAATGCCCCACGCAGAAAAGCCGCCAAGCAGCGTTTCAGTATCTGAATGACCGCGCCAAGCCACTCCCGTCAGGACTGCGCGTAAGTCCATGTGGTTGTAAATTTCGCCATTGAAGACGAATTGGTAGCGACCACAGGCAGAAGCCATCGGTTGCGCCCCAGCAGCTGACACATCCACGATAGCCAGGCGCCGATGTGCTAAAGCGATGCCGTGGCCTGAGTCGTGCCAATAGCCCGCGCCGTCAGGTCCCCGGTGCGCGATAGCATCGGCCATGTCCTTGAGCAGGCTCGGCGCAGTTTCTTCGCGGTTCCATGGCCCTGCAGTCAAAAACCCAGCAAATCCACACATCAAACAGCCCCTTTGCTTTTTTCGGCGATTGCACGTTCATAAAAAGCCTCGTACAGGCGAGTGACGTGACCGATTTCATAGTTAATCGCAATACGTTCGCGGGCCAGCTGTCCTAGGGCATGCCTCTGCTCATGGGGCAAACACAGCAGTTCAAGGAGCCCTTGTGCCATTGCCGCCATATCGCCCGCTGGCACGACGCGACCGGTATTACCTACAATCTCTGCACTGTCCCCCACATCGGTGACTACACAAGG
>JAABPX010000058.1 GCA_011391745.1 Comamonadaceae bacterium | reverse complement strand
CGCTTGGGGCATCTGCACGTGTAGTGTTGATGCGGCATCAATAAATCCGAGATGATTTTTTTGAGCGTGATACCGTGCTATCAAACCAACCAAAGGCGTATTTGGTTGCAAGCCCAGCTCAGCCCGAACATCGACGCGTGCCGCTTCATCAGAAAAAAACCGATCCAAATCAAAGCCATTAGGGATCACATGCAACTTGTCTGCGGCATAACCTGCGGTGGTGTGAACCAAGGCGGCGCGGTGTGAGCAGGAAAGAATATGTACAGGCACCCAATGTGATAAGGCTGCGCAAACTTTCACCACCCAAAGCGTAGAACGTTTGTTGTTTCGATTGGAAAGATCGGAATGGTGAATGGACCAAAGGACTCGTTTAATGCTCGCTAACCGCCCCGCTAACCCTCCGAGCAGATCAGCGTGGTACATCCATGTGTGAACTAGATCCGGCTGGCTTTTCTTCAGGTGCTGCACCAGTCTCCAAAAGCGCCGAGCATCCGGCCGCCCTGGGCGCATGTCCAGCGCCATCACAGGAATACCCAGCGCCTGGATCTTTGGACCAATCTCGCCCAGCGTGCTGAGGGAAACAACTTCGGGGGTGAAACGCGCGCGGTCCATCCGCTGCAACAGCTTGAGAAGCACGGTTTCAGCGCCGCCCGTTGACAAGCCAGTGATGATGAAACAAAGCTTTGTCATCCAGATCTCTTCTGCTGGCGAGCGTCAGCAATCAGTTCGTCCCACATTGCCAGCACCCGCTCCATTGAATAACGTTCACGTACATCCACCGCGCGTGCGGCCATCTGACCACGCAAGGCATCGTCTTGCATCAGGCGTCCCAACGATTGCGCCATCGCGCCAAAGTCGCCGGGTGGGACCAGTAAACCATCCACCTCATGGCGAATCAGGTCGCGCGGGCCGGTGTCACAGTCAAAGCTGACTGCTGCACAGCCATGCGCCATGGCCTCGCCTAGGGTGTTGGGAAAGCCCTCAACGCGCGAACTCAGCACATAAAGATCTGCTCGCTCGTACCACGCGCCCACGTTGCCGACCCGACCGGGCATCAACACCCGCCCACCCAGTTCAGCCGACTCAATCTGTTGCGCCAATTCGTCACGCAAAGGGCCGTCGCCAAGAATCACCAAGTCCCACTGCATGTGCTGGTGCGCGAGTGAGAGGAACATCTGAATCAGCCCGGAAAAGCCCTTTTCTTCACTCATGCGTCCAACGGCGAGCAATACTTTACGTTCGCTGGCTACCACGGCATCGGGTAACAATTCAGGGGTGTACACCGGCAGTGGGTAAACCACGGGATTTGGCATCACCACACCTCGCGCACCAGGGATCTCTTGCCGCAGCCAACTCAGCCCCTCGGATGTGAGCATGGTCACGCGCCAAGCCCGCGGATAAGTCCAACGGCGCAACTGGCTCCACAACTTGCCCAAGGGCAACTGAGGCGGGTAGGTGCGCTCACACGCGATCACCGGTACGCGTGTGCCCCATGTGGCAAGTAACGCGGCCACATTTACATTTGTCAAGAAAGAAACCACTACAGCTGGCTGCTCCTTGCGAATCAATCGACGCAGCGCAAAGAAACGCGGCAAATAGGCCAGCCATCCACGCACAGCACTTGATATTTCGTCTGCCAGATAACGAAAGCACACGGCTTTAGAAAGCGGATAGAAACAAAAACCACGCCCTGAGTATGTAACTACTAAAGTAACATTGTAGCCGTTTGAAGCCCACGCATTTGCCAAATTAGCCGCCACGCGCTCTGCTCCACCCGAATTCATGGAGCTCACTAGAAAAATTATTTTTTTAAGCATATCGCTACTTGATTCCTATACATTACATTCTTAGCCTGCGATTTTTATAATCACAAGCCAGTAAAATAGAAAGTGATAAAAGGCCAACAGACTCTTCCAAGAGAGTTTGACTAAAAAATCCTAAAAAAGCAAAATATACACCAATTGCTATTATTGCAACACCTAAATCCCTGGAAAAATTTGATTTGGCAGTCTTCATGGCGTGCAAACCCCGAGAAATAATCAATCCAATAAAAATTAAATATAAAAAACCACCAATAAAACCTTGCTCAACCAGCATCAAAAGATACATATTATGAGTAGATTGGCCATACCCCCAAAAACCTGACGAACCCATGCCAGTAACACCCACCCCAATTCCACCTAATGGAGCATTAATAAACCTTTCCAAAGCCAATCTTAAGACATACCGTCGCTCGTTTGCACTAAAATCATTTGCTTCGCCAAACTCTAAAAAAAAGTTTAAGCGATCACGCAGGCGATCAAAATCAATTCCATCTACATTAAAATCTAATCTTATGAAGTAGAATAGAAAAACAGACAGAATTAATATAATAACCCCTAAACCAAGACGACTAATTTTTCTTAGTTGACCTGTTCCCAGCCAAATTGCAGTCACAAGAAGGGCGAGCAATATTGAAGATCGGGAAAATGTAGGCAGCACACCTATAATCATTAATAAAATTAATGTAGACCTCCAACGCAGATCAACAAAAGGAAGTAGCGCGATAGAAATAACTATTAATGCATTTCCGGCTTGATTGGCATTCATAAAAAAACCTGAACCCCTTCCCGCATTGCTAGCCTCATGACCAAGAGGGACGTAAAGTAAGGGGTTTAAAAAATCATGCCAATAAGTAAAAGTGACTAGAACAGCACTGACAGCAAGCATCGCGAAAATAAGTTTATTTTTAACATTCATTGCCAAAATAAAACCAGAGCAAAAAATCAAACCAAATAATATTCGCTTCCTCCATGCGGAGGTATCATTGCCGGTGTGTTCATTATTAACCAAATACCAAACAATGCCGGACACTGAATAAAAAATAAACCAATAAAACAATCTTTCGTTGATTAGTTTTACAATTAAAGTTGGTTGAATAAAAATAGCAATACAAGCAGTAAGAATAAATAAACCATAGAAAAAAATCGGCGATGAGCCGCCATGCACAAGATATAAGTATATATAGATATTATTTATTAAACCCAGCCCCACACCCAAAAAACACGCAGTCGAATACCATTCAATTACGGAAATTTTCTTCGGTGAGTAATTTTTAATCCGTACCATAAATTTGAAACTCTTAAGGCGGGACCCAGTATCAGGCTATCGAACGCAACTGAATCAGTTCGTCCCACATTGCCAGCACCCGCTCCATTGAATAACGTTCACGTACATCCACCGCGCGTGCGGCCATCTGACCACGCAAGGCATCGTCTTGCATCAGGCGTCCCAACGATTGCGCCATCGCGCCAAAGTCGCCGGGTGGGACCAGTAAACCATCCACCTCATGGCGAATCAGGTCGCGCGGGCCGGTGTCACAGTCAAAGCTGACTGCTGCACAGCCATGCGCCATGGCCTCGCCTAGGGTGTTGGGAAAGCCCTCAACGCGCGAACTCAGCACATAAAGATCTGCTCGCTCGTACCACGCGCCCACGTTGCCGACCCGACCGGGCATCAACACCCGCCCACCCAGTTCAGCCGACTCAATCTGTTGCGCCAATTCGTCACGCAAAGGGCCGTCGCCAAGAATCACCAAGTCCCACTGCATGTGCTGGTGCGCGAGTGAGAGGAACATCTGAATCAGCCCGGAAAAGCCCTTTTCTTCACTCATGCGTCCAACGGCGAGCAATACTTTACGTTCGCTGGCTACCACGGCATCGGGTAACAATTCAGGGGTGTACACCGGCAGTGGGTAAACCACGGGATTTGGCATCACCACACCTCGCGCACCAGGGATCTCTTGCCGCAGCCAACTCAGCCCCTCGGATGTGAGCATGGTCACGCGCCAAGCCCGCGGATAAGTCCAACGGCGCAACTGGCTCCACAACTTGCCCAAGGGCAACTGAGGCGGGTAGGTGCGCTCACACGCGATCACCGGTACGCGTGTGCCCCATGTGGCAAAAGTGATGAGTATGTTAGCGGTGGCCATCATTCCTATGGCGAGGTCTGGCCGCTCCGCCAAAATGACGCGGCGAAGTTTAAATAAACGGATCAAGTTATTCAGCAGGCCTACCGCAACCCCAACACTGTCTTTTGCCGTGGCCAATTCGATACGACGAACAACCTTATCCAAGTGATAAAAATCGGTGATTTTTGGCTTCTGGGTCACCACTGTCACCTGGTGGTCAGCTGCAACCCATTGGTTGGCCAAATTGGCTGTGACACGCTCTGCGCCCCCCGCCGACATTGAATGGATAAATATCAGAATCTTCATGGCGTTTTAGCAATTATTGAGGAAGTACCAAAAACGAACCAAGCCAATAGAAAAAAGGATGCCGCATACATGAGCACGGTGGAAAGTACCAATCCATTAACGCCCAGAGTAGGGACAAGAAGTGCTGAAAATAGCAACTTACTTAGTAAATTCATCGCGCCGCTCGCAGCTATTAAAGTGTATCGACGCTGCGCCGCCAGCATAGACAACATAACTAATGATGGAAAATAAAAAATTATTTGAAACAGCGAGTAACGTAGTATGCTCGAAACTGACCTTGTATCTGCTGAAGTAAAGGCGCCCCGCTCGAACAAGAGACTTACCGCCGATGGTGCCAACAACCAACTACCAATCAGCACAAGCAAGGCTAAACAAACCATCAAAATAGTCCAGCGAAGTGTCAGTTTTGCAATATCTGTTTGGCCTTTGCTCACGACTTCGGAGAAAACCGGTAGAGTAGCCCGACTAATTGCAGCTGCACCTAACCCAAGCAGGAGCGCCAGTATGCGATAGGCGTAACTCAAGGTAGACAATACTCCTTCACCCAAACCTATGGCAAAGAACTGATCGATTAGGCTGGTCAAGCTACCGAGCGCCTGCCCAAGGGCCATGATACCAATGCTGGTCCAAAAAAATCGCCATGCGGGGGAACGCTGGACAAAACCAATAGTTCGTAGTTCGCCTCGCTGAGACAAAGAATACCCCAGCGCCGCGACATGCAGGGCATAGCCTGCTATGGTTCCCCAGATTAGCGGCTCGGGCATTACACCGGGCAGAAGTACCAACGCCAACAGCAACGCTAGGGCAGGTATAGCTTCAAAAAGAGTGTTTAGGTGCCTGCCGGCGGCCAACAAGCAAGCAGAAAAAAAACTTATAAGAGCTCCCAGAAGCCCCAAGATCGCTAAACCTTCCGTCATTTTTATGGCGTATTCAAGTGAAGCACGAGGCAGACCCAACCAATCTGAATGCAGTAGTGTAGGGAAAAGCAGCCAACAAGCCCCCGCCAGCACAAAACCAATTAAAACTGTTAACCCAAGCAATTCAGCCCGAAACCGAGGTAATTCGTCAGCAGCATCTGCCTTTAACCTCGTAAACAACGGCAGTATTACCACGCAGAGGATACTGAACCAGACAGAGACGGGCCAATTTATCAAATTCAGGACAAAAACATAAGCATCTACCGTTGAACTAACTCCATATCGCCACGCAAGAGCCATCTCCTTTGCTGCCCCGGCAAGTTTTCCAACAAGCACGAATAGGCTCACCCAAAGAAACCCTGATGCAATTTGCAGGTGCCGGGAATCCATTCTGTGAATATGCTGTTTGATTTTTTGAAATACTTTGGACATAACAGCTAGCAAAAAAGCGTTCTCGAAAGCTACTTCGTGTATCCGAGAGTGTTATGAACCAAGAGCACCATTCTTTTGATACCAAGGCATGGCTTGCGCCACGCCTTGGGCAATGCGGTGGGTGGGGGCATAGCCCAGCAGGCGGTGGGCTTTGCCGATGTCGGCTTGGCTGTGGCGCACGTCGCCCGCCCGAAAATCGCGGTACACGGGCTGGGTGTCGGCAGGCACGCCCTTAATGTCTGGGCGGTAATGGGGTGTTGCTGTGTTCATGACTGCGCCTTGGTGACTTTGTATTTTTGCTGCCGACTGTTGGGTTTGTCTGGCAAGGTATAGGCAATGCGACAGTTTGACAGCAGTTGCCTGATGATTTTGTTGAGCTGACCCGAAATTTCTTGTTGGCCTAAGGCCGCCGATATTTCCTTTTTGGAAAGTGGGCCAGCAGCAAGCACCTGCAAGATGCGGTCACTTAGTGACTCTGGCTGCGACTCTGGCTGCGACTCTGGCCGCGACTCTGGCTGTGCCCCTCGTCGCATTTGCCGGAATGTCACCAGCACACCGCCAAATTTCTCTTCAACATGGAACTGTACCTCCGGGTAGTCCAGAAGGGCTTTGCGGATGCGAATAAAGCCGCTGCCGTATTTTTCAATCGCGTTGATGAGGTAAAAGCCTTCGCCCACAAGCTTGTTGCGCAGGCTAGAGCGGTAGCTGTCGGCCTGAACTTCGGCCACGGTGAGTCCGTCGAAAAAAGTACCGGGACTGAAAATGGTGATCTGGTCATCAAAGATTTTGATCTGAATGTCGCTGGGGTCGGTGTAGCTGCGGTGCACCACGGCGTTGAGCAGCGCTTCACGCAGGGCGGGCAAGGGGTAGGCAAAGCGTTCTTTGCGCTGGATGCTGCCGTCAAATTCAAACGCCACACTGATGTGGGAGACGATGAATTTCATCGACTGTTCGACCACCTCAAAAAGCGTGTCTGTGAATTGACGGTCGTCAATGATCATGTCGGGCGTTTTGAAGCGTCCGATGTGCACGTTGTGTCGAATAGGTTCTTGGGCGAACAAGAGCACCGCGGCCCAAGTGGGATGACCGTTTTTGAGGTAGTTGAGTTTTTGCAGTGCGGCATGTGGATCAGCTTCGTCCAAAGCAAAACGCCCATGCTGGTTGACCAACCGAATAAAGTGCCTGATTTTTTCAACCGAAAGTTGTTCAAGGCCATAGCCCCGGGCCTCGTAGGCGTCCCATGATAGCTGGAGGGACTGCATGTACAGGTCGGCAATTTCACTGGTGTTGAGTGCGTGGTTGGAGCTGGCGATGCGCTTGTAGTAGCGTCCGCGTGTGTTGATGGGTTTGACCGGGAATTCGGCAATGGCAATCTCGACGATGGTTTTGCCGTCGATGGGGTGGGGTTGAATGTCGGGAATCAAGGACGGGCTGGTGGCCGACTTGATCTGCCCCAGCCATTCGTTGAGGGTTTCTTTGCCCAGGGTGACACCTTGAACATGTCCAGTGTCTGTGACGCCCACCAAAACGCTGCCGCCTTTTGCGTTGGCAAATGCCACGAGTGCGGCAATGCTGGATTTCTCAAACGTGGCTTTGAATTCCAGCGTTTGAGACTCTCCAGCGGCAATGCGGTCTGGCCAAGCGTTGGTGGTCATGCGTTGTGCTGCCTCACATACCAAGGCATGGCTTGTGCCACGCCTTGGGCAATGCGGTGGGTGGGGGCATAGCCCAGCAGGCGGTGGGCTTTGCCGATGTCGGCTTGGCTGTGGCGCACGTCGCCCGCCCGAAAATCGCGGTACACGGGCTGGGTGTCGGCAGGCACGCCGTGGGGGCGCAGTTCGTCGCGGATCAGGGCAAACAGTTGCTGCAAGGTGGTGCGGTCGCCCAGCGCCACGTTGTAGACTTGGTTGCGCGCCTCGGGTGCGGTGGCGGTGGCGGCCAGCAGGTTGGCTTGCACGGCGTTGGCCACAAAGCAAAAGTCGCGGCTGGTGTCGCCGTCGCCGTTGATATAGACCGTCTCGCCTTGCAGCAGCGAGGCGGCCCATTTGGGGATGACGGCGGCATAGGCCCCGTTGGGGTTTTGGCGCGGGCCAAACACATTGAAGTAGCGCAGGCCAATGGTGTGAAAGCCGTAGCTCCGGGCAAACACGTCGGCGTACAGCTCGTTCACGTATTTGGTCACAGCGTAGGGGCTCAGCGGTTTGCCAATGTTGTCTTCCACCTTGGGCAGAGCGGGGTGGTCGCCATAGGTGCTGCTGCTGGCGGCGTAGGTGAAGCTTTTCACCTGCGCGTCGCGGGCGGCCACCAGCATGTTCAAAAAGCCGGAGATGTTGGCGCTGTGGGTGGTGATGGGGTCGGCCAAGCTGCGCGGCACACTGCCCAGGGCGGCTTGGTGCAGCACGTAGTCCACCCCCGCGCAGGCGCGTTGGCAGTCGGCCAGCTGGCGAATGTCGCCTTCCATGAATTGGAAGTTGGCCCATTGCTCGGGGGTGACCAGGCTTTGCACTTCGTCCAGGTTGTGCTGAAAGCCGGTGGCAAAGTTGTCCAGCCCCACCACGCGCTGGTTGAGCTTGAGCAAGGTTTCCAGCAGATTGCTGCCTATAAAACCGGCCACGCCGGTGACGAGCCAGGTGCGGGGGGCTTGGCGCAGTTGGGTTTGGAGTTGTTCGTAGCGGGTCATGTCGTTGTTGTTTCAGTGCGGCTGCCAAGGGTTGATGACGAGCAAGCTGTCGATGCCTTCAAAGTCTTTGGTGTTGCGGGTGACGAGGCTCAAATTTGCGCCCAAGGCGATGGCGGCAATTTGCGCGTCTTCGGTGCTGATGGGCCGGCCTGCCCGCTGACGCTGTGCGCGAATGAAGGCATATTGCGCTGCAGCCACGCCACCAAAGTTCAAGCAGCGGCCGCGAAAGTCTTGTGCAAAGAGTTGTTCAGCACCGCTGGCCAGCGCATCTCGGCGTTTGCCTGCAGGCAAAACCGCAATGCCCGCCAAGATTTCGGCTTGTGTGATGCTGGTGGTCATGAGCGCCGATTCGGTCTGCTGGTCCACCCACGCCATCACTTCGGCCGCTGGGCTTTCACGCATCAGTTCAGACAACACATTGGTGTCGAGTAGAAAACCCAAGGTCATGATTGTTCAAACTGGGGCAAGGGACGTGCGGGCACACGCTCAATCACCGCCAGCTCGTCCCCCCCCAAACCTTTAAAGCGCTGGTTGATGCGTTGGGCAAAACGCAAACCCTGTGTGACCTCGGGCTCGGCGGCCAGCGTCACCTGCAAGATGTTCCTGACTTCTTGCTCCATGGACAAACCGTGGCGCGCTGCGCGCAAGCGCAAGCTGGCTTTTAGGCTGTCGTCTAAGTTGCGTATCGTGATGCTGCTCATGCTCGCCTCTAAATGATTGCATTGATTTCATTGTAATCAATTGATGGGTTCACAAACGTCCGTCTGCGGCACCCAGGGGCAAGATGCTTTTCACATCAAACACCACGGCGCCGGTTTGGCCAAAGGCTTTGATGCCGTCCACGCCCAGTTGCACAAATTGGTGGTGGCCCACCGCCAGCACGATGGCGGCGTATTGGCCGGGCGCGGGCGCTGCTTCGAGGCATTGCAAGCCGTATTCGTGTTGGGCCTCGGCCACGTCGATCCAGGGGTCGTACACGTCCACTTGGGCGTTGTAGCGGCGCAGGGCTTTGACGATGTCCACCACCTTGGTGTTGCGCACGTCGGGGCAGTTTTCTTTGAAGGTCAGGCCCAGCACCAGCACTTTGCTGCCCAGCACGGGCAGGCCTTTGCGCAGCATGAGTTTGATGGTTTCGTCCGCCACGTGGCTGGCCATGCTGTCGTTGATGCGGCGGCCCGCCAAAATGACTTCGGGGTGGTAGCCCACTTCTTGGGCTTTGTGCGTGAGGTAATACGGGTCCACGCCAATGCAGTGCCCGCCCACCAGGCCGGGCCTGAAGGGCAGGAAGTTCCACTTGGTGCCCGCGGCTTGCAGCACTTCCAGGGTGTCGATGCCGAGTTTGTTGAAGATGAGGCTGAGCTCGTTCATGAGCGCGATGTTCAGGTCGCGCTGGGTGTTTTCAATGACTTTGGCGGCTTCGGCCACGCGAATGGTGCTGGCTTTGTAGGTGCCGGCGGTGATGATTTGGCGGTAGAGCTGGTCAACCTCCTCGGCCACGGCGGGGGTGCTGCCGCTGGTCACTTTTTGGATGCTGGGCAGGCGGTGTTCTTTGTCGCCGGGGTTGATGCGTTCGGGGCTGTAGCCGCAGAAAAAGTCTTGGTTGAACGTGAGGCCGCTGAATTTTTCGAGCACGGGCACACACACCTCTTCGGTGGCGCCGGGGTAGACGGTGGACTCGTAAATGACGGTGTCGCCCGCTTTGAGGGCTTTGCCCACGGTTTCGCTGGCTTTGACGAGCGGGGTCATGTCGGGGCGGTTGGCTTGGTCCACCGGGGTGGGCACCGTGACGATGAAGATTTGCGCGGCGGCTAGGTCAGCCGGGTTGGCGCTGTAGCGCAGATGCGTGGCTTGGGCCAGCTCTTCGGGGCTGCATTCCAGGGTGTGGTCTTGGCCCGACTGCAGTTCGGCAATGCGCGCGGGGTTGATGTCAAAGCCCAAGGCGGGGCGCTGCTTGCCAAATTCAACGGCCAGGGGCAGGCCGACGTAGCCCAAGCCGATGATGGCGATGGTTTTGTTGGTGGTGTTCATTGGTGGGTGGATTTCAAAAAATCTTCATAGGCCTGCGCCAAGCCTTGGGCCAAGGGCACTTGCGCACGCCAGCCCATGGCGTTGAGTCGCTCGCTGCTCATCCATTTGCGGGGTGCGCCGTCGGGTTTGCTGGGGTCGGACACGATGCGCCCGGTGTAGCCCACGGCTTGGCTCACCGCTGTGGCGAGTTCTTGGATGGTGACGTCGCTGCCATAGCCCACATTCAGGTGGCTTTGCATGGGTTGGGTGTGTGCGTCGAGCGTGGCTTTGGGCAGGTTCATGACGAAGACGCTGGCGGCAGCCATGTCGTCGACGTACAAAAATTCGCGCCTAGGTGTGCCGCTGCCCCAGATGCCGACGCTGGGCGCGCCGCTGACCTTGGCTTCATGAAAACGGCGAATGAGCGCGGGGATGACGTGGCTGTTGTCGGGGTGGTAGTTGTCGCCCGGGCCGTAGAGGTTGGTGGGCATGACGCTGCGGTAGTCGATACCGTGGCTGGCGCCGTATTGGCGGTTGTAGCTTTCACACAGCTTGATGCCGGCAATTTTGGCAATGGCGTAGGGCTCGTTGGTGGGCTCCAGCGGGCCGGTGAGCAGGGCGTCTTCGGCCATGGGCTGGGGGGCGAGCTTGGGGTAGATGCAGCTTGAGCCCAAGAACAAGAGTTGTTTGACGCCGTTTTGAAAGGCGGCGTCGATCACGTTGGCCTGCATGATCAGGTTGTTGTAGATGAATTCGGCGGGGTAGGTGTTGTTGGCATGAATGCCGCCGACTTTGGCCGCCGCCAAATACACCTGGGTGGGCTTTTCTTGGGCAAAAAAGGCTTGCACGGCGGCTTGGTTGGTGAGGTCGAGTTCGGCGTGGGTGCGGGTGACCAGGTGGGTTTGGCCTTGCTGCGCTAGGGCGCGGCAGATGGCGCTGCCCACCATGCCGCGGTGGCCCGCGACGTAGATTTTTGGCGGTGTTTGCATGGGTGTTGTGACGAGAAGTTGGGGATTGTGTTGTTGGTGTTTCATTAACTAAGAACCTGCCAATGACCGGATTTTTTCGGGCCTAGCCGCTGTAGCCTGCCTGCTTCCTTGAGCTTGGCAATGTTGCGCATGATGGTGGTTCTGTCTTTTTGCGTCAGCGTCACCAATTGATCATAAGAAGTACTGGGGTCTGTCCGCAAAAGATTCAAAATTTGCGTTTGAAGCGCTGTTAAAGATGCATTTGCGGGTGCATTTTTAGATGCATTTGCGGGTGCATTCTCATGACCATTGATGGCTGGGCGGTGCACCGTCGCCACGAAAAGGCAACCGTCTCGGTTGTCATGGAGGTCGATCTCTGGCCAGATCGCCAGCGCACGTTGGATGCCTGACCCCAAGCCGTGGTAGGGCAGCAGCCCTTTGGCTACATACGACACCAAAATGGGATTACGGATGTTGGAGTTGCCAGTGCGGATTTTCTCGACGGTGAGGTTGTTGGGCAGATGGCCAGGACTGATGATCTCTATGCGGTTGTCGAAGATGAATAAGCGGATGGGTGCGCTGACCAAGTAATCTCGGTGCACCAGGGCGTTGACCAGCAATTCTTCAAAAACGCTCTCGGGTATTTCGGGCTGGCCCGGTGCGTTCACACCACGACCAGCCTGTGTCTTGTGCAGATTGCGCATGACAAAACCAAGCGCATCGGTAAACATTTTGGACAACGGACCCGCAAAATCTTCAGTGTCCACATATTCACGGGTGTGAATGTGGTTGCCTGGATAACGAATGGCCTTGATGACAAACTGCGGCGCGATCCACTCGGGGCGCTCTGTAAACATCAGCACGCCTGCCAGATTCAAGTGGCCGTCTTCGGTGGCCAAATTCATGTTTTGCAAGAGCTGGGTGAGCGCGACGAGCGAGTCGGGCAGGGGCTGTTTGTAAAAATCTCGTAAAAAATCACGAAATCGCAATTTGTCTAGCTTGTCGATGCCCGCCTTGGTGGGCAGTTCGTCGGCGTGAAACTGGTCGGTCATCTGGAACAGGCGGCGCAGTTCTTCTTTGGAGTTCACCCGTCGCTTGTCAGCCCCGGTTTTGAGCCAGATGACACCATTCTTATCGAAATAGGGTTTATCTACGCCTTTGGGTATGCTCAGCACGACAACGATGTGACCACTTTCTAGGGCGACATTTTCGGTTTGAACGGCGAGTGGACTGCGCACCAGTTGACTGGCGGCATTGCTGATGAGCTGATTGACGCGTGCAACATCTTGGGCAGTAAGACCCGGTAGGGCACCGTCATCGGCAACGCCGATAAATACCTTGCCCCCTTCCGAATTGGCAAAAGCCACCATTTCTGCAGCCAAAGATTCACCGTTGCGCACATCTGCCTTGAACTGGCGCGCACTGTCCTCGCCCAGCCGGGTTTGATGCTTGAGGTCTCGCAGGGTGAATGGCATGACGAGAAGTTGGGTTTATTTGAAGGAATAGTGGCTGTAGCGGTAACTGTATTTGCTGCCGTAGCGGCTGGGGCGTGCTTGGATGTCGTTGTAGAGAACGCCTTTGACTTGCACGCCCGATTGGGCCAAGCGTTTGTGTGCTTCTTCGAGCTCGCCCAAGGTGGTTTGGCCTTCGCGGGCCACCAAGAAGCTGGCGCCCACCATGCGCCCAAGCACCGCGGCGTCGGACACCACCAAAACGGGGGGGGAGTCAATGAGGATGTGGTCGTATTGGGTGCCGAGGGTTTGCAGCAGGTCGGCCAAGCGCTCGTTCATGAGCAGTTCGGCCGGGTTGGGGGGCAGGGGGCCGGTGGTCAGCAGGTCCAGGTTGGGCAATATGGCGCGGTGAATCACGTCTTCAGGGGTTTTTTGGCCGCTGATGAGGTCCGACAGGCCATGGCCGCGTGCACGGCCAAAGTAGTCGTTGAGGTAGCCTTTGCGCAGGTCGGCGTCGATGAGCAGCACGCGCTTGCCCCCGCTGGCCAATACGTTGGCCAGGTTGGCGGAAATGAACGACTTGCCCAAGCCGGGGGTGGGGCCGGTGATCATGAGCAGTTTGTTGGGCGCGTCGAGCATGGCAAATTGCAGCGCGGTGCGCAGGCTGCGCAGGCTCTCGATCGCCGGGTCGCCGCTATCTAAGGAGGACAGCAGCGAGGATTTGCTCGCACCG
>JAABPX010000057.1 GCA_011391745.1 Comamonadaceae bacterium | reverse complement strand
CGGCCCGGTACGTCGTGGGGGCCTAACGCACGGTCGATGGCGGCGATTTGGGCCAGCGTGAGCTCGCGCGCCAACACGATTTGGCTCAGGCCCGCATCCTGCAAAAACCGTGCTTTTTCGGGTGTTCGGATGTCGGTTTGGGTGCTGGCGTGCAGTTGCAGCGGCGGCATGTCGATTTGCAGCAAGCCCATGTCTTGGATGATGAGCGCGTCCACCCCGGCGTCATACAGCTGCCAAGCCAGTTGGCGGGCGGGCTCCAGCTCGTCGTCGCGCAAGATGGTGTTCATCGTCACGAATATGCGGCTGTTGAAGCGGTGGGCGTAGCTCGCCAAACGCGCGATGTCTTGCACCGAGTTGTCGGCAGAGGCCCGAGCACCGAATGAGGGGCCACCAATATAGACCGCATCGGCCCCATGGTTGATGGCCTCCATACCGATGTCGGCGTCGCGGGCGGGGGCGAGGAGTTCGATGTGATGGGGCAGCATGGACTTCACTTTAGGCCGTACAGAAGGGCCGCAGAAACTGGCCCGCCACGAACAAGTCTTGTTCGATGGCGCGGCGCACACCCGCGCTGTCGCGGCGGGCCAAGGCGTTCATGGCTTCGCCATGGGCGTGGTTGATGACGTGTTGTGCCGCCTGCACCTCAAAGAGTCGATTGGACAGGGGGCCGATCTTGAGCCAGACGGTTTCGATCAAGCCCATGAGCGTGGGTGAGGCGGCGGCTTGGTAGAGCCGTCGGTGAAAGTCCTCATTGGCAATCAAATAGGCCGCCGCATTGCCGTCCTGCAAGCCTTCGGCCATGGCCTGGTCGAGTTGGCGCAGGGCGGCAATGCCGGCCTCATCGATGCGGTGTGCACCGCGCTCGGCCGCAACGCCCTCGAGCAACAAACGCATTTGCAGCACGTCGTCAAACTCAGCGGCGGAGAGCTTGGGCACCGTCACCCCGCTGTGGGGCACGTTGACCAAGGCGCCCTCAGCAGACAAGCGTTGTAAGGCCGAGCGCACCGGCATGACACCGGTGCCCAGTTGCGCGGCCAGGTCGTGGATTTTTAGGCGCTGCCCCGGCAAAAACCGGCCCACGCTGATCCACTCGCGCAGCCGCTGGTAGGTGCTGTCTTGTTGGGGCAGGGCGGGCGTGGGTTTCATGGCTTTGGCGTGGTGAGTTCGGCCAACACGGCATCCAAGGCCTGTAAGAGACGCAGCACATCCTCGGCCGTGGTGGCGGGGCTGATCAGCATCATGTTGTGAAAGGGCGTGATCATCACGCCGCGGTTGAGCAGCCCCAAGTGGATGATGTGTTCGAGTTCACCGTCCAAGATCCGGTCGGCCTCGGTGCCGTTGGTCGGCGGGGTGGGCGTGAACTGGAACTCGATGCGCGCACCGACCTGCGTCACACACCAGGGCAGGGCGTGCCGGGCAATGGTTTGGCGCAAACCTTCGGCCAAACGTTCGGCCAAGGTCAGCATGTGGGCGTAGGCCGTGGGCGTCATCACATCGGTGAGCGCGGCGCGCATGGCCGCCATGGCCAGCATATTGCCGGTGAGGGTGGTGCCGATGCCGCTGTGGCCGGGCGGTGCCTCGTGTTTGGCTTGCACGGCGCGTTCGGCCAGCGCGGCGCTCATGCCGTACACCGCGCAAGGCACACCACCGCCCACCGGTTTGCCCAGCACCAGGGCGTCGGGCGTGAGGCCGTGTGCGCGGGTGTAGCCGCCGGGGCCGGTGCTGATGGTGTGGGTCTCGTCCAGCACCAAGAGCACGCCGTGTCGACGGATGGTGTTTTGAGCCTTGACCCAAAAATCGGGGGTGGGCAGCACCATGCCGATGTTGGTCATGACCGGTTCGGCCAGCACACAGGCCACGTCGCCCTCGGCCAGCGCGGCATCGAGCGCGGCCAAGTCGTTGAACTCCACCACCACCGTGTGCTCGGTCAGGTCGTGCACTTGGCCCAGCAAGCTGTTGCGCTGCACCGGTTGGCCGTCCACCAAGTCCACGAACACGTCTTCGATGGTGCCGTGGTAACAACCGTTGAACACCAAAATTTTGGGTCGCCCAGTGGCGGCGCGGATCCAGCGAACGATGTAGCGATTGGCGTCGGTGGCGCTCATGGCGAATTGCCAAAACGGCAAGCCAAAGCGCTGCGCGAGTTGTTCGCCGACCACGGCCGCGTCTTCGCTGGCGAGCATGGTGGTGAAGCCGCGTGTGGCCTGATGGGCCAAGGCGCGGGCGACCGGTTCGGGCGAGTGGCCGAACATGGCGCCGGTGTCGCCCAAACAGAAGTCCACGCGGCGGTGGCCGTCCACATCGGTGACCTGCGCGCCGCTGGCGTGCGCCACGTGCAGGGCAAACGGGGTGCCCCAGTCGCGCATCCAGTGCAGCGGCACGCCAAAGAGCAGGTGTTGCTTGGCCCGTTCGGCCAATGCGGCGGAGCTTGGGTTGGCGCGGATGAAGGCCTCGCGCTCGGCTTGGGCAAAGGCTTGGGCGCGAGGCCAGTGGATGCCGTGTCGGGTGGATTGCATGGCACGTGCCTTTGCGTCAGACCAAGAGCATCAGGTGCTCGCGCTCCCACGAGCTGATGACCCGGTTGTAGGTGGCGTATTCGAGTTCTTTGACCGCCAAGAAAGCGTCGATGAACGCACCACCCAAGACCTCGCGCAGCGCTTGACATTCGCGCATGCGGCGAATCGCATCTTCCATGTGGCTGGGCAGCTCGTGATCCATGGCCCAAGCGCTCGAAGCCATGGGTTCGCTGGCTGGACGCTGCTGCATCAGCCCCAAATAGCCCGCGCCCAGGGTGGCGGCCATGGCCAGGTAGGGGTTGACGTCCACGCCAGGCACACGGTTTTCAAGGCGGCGGTTGGCGGGGTCGGACTCGGGCACACGAATGCCACAGGTGCGGTTGTCAAAACCCCACTGCACATTGATGGGGGCCGACATGTGGGGCGCCAAGCGCCGGTAGGAGTTCACATACGGTGCGAGCATGGGCATGAGCGGTGGCACGTAGCGCTGCAAACCGGCGATGTAATGGCCAAATTGGGGCGTGACCGAGCCGTCATCGGCGTGACTGAAGATGTTCTGACCGGTGTGAGCGTCCAAAATGCTTTGGTGAATGTGCATGGCGCTGCCCGGCTCGGCTTCCATGGGTTTGGCCATGAAGGTGGCGAAAATGCCGTGGCGCAACGCGGTCTCGCGCACCGTGCGTTTGAACAAAAACACCCGGTCGGCCAGCTCCAGCGCGTTGCCGTGACTGAAGTTGATCTCCATCTGCCCGGCCCCGGCTTCGTGAATCAGCGTCTCCACACCCAAACGGTGCACCTCACAGAAGCGCGAGAGTTCCAAAAAGAAGGGGTCGAAGTCGTTGACCGCATCGATGGAATACGACTGCCGACCGGCTTCGGGCTTGCCTGAGCGCCCCAGGGGCGGTTGCAGTGGTTCGTGCGGATTGGCTTGGCGGGCCACCAAGTAAAACTCCATCTCGGGCGCCACCACCGGTTGCCAGCCTTGGGCTGCGTAGAGGGCCAACACGCGCTTGAGTACGCTGCGCGGCGATAAATTCACCGGGGTGCCGTCAAATTCATGACAGTCGTGAATGACCACCGCCACCGACTCGGCGGCCCAAGGCACCATGCGCACGGTGGACGCATCGGGCACACACACCATGTCGGGGTCGGTTTCGCCCACAAAGGGGGCGTTGTCGGGTTGCTGGCCATTGACGGTGTTGAGCAGCACGCTTTTGGGCAGGCGCATGGAGCCGGCATTCAAAAACAAGTCCTTGGGCAGGATCTTGCCCCGGGCAATGCCGGTCATGTCTGGAATGACGCATTCCACTTCGTGAATGCGGTGTTCACTCAGAAAAGCCTGTAGCGCGGTGGGGGATGTCATGGGTGTGGGCAATTAAAAACAGCCCGCGAGGGCTGTTGGTGTTTTATTGAATCTTGGCTTTCGCGCGCAGCTGGTTTTGATATTCGCTTAAGCGCTGTTGCTGCAGTTGTTGGCCCAGTTCGCCTTTGACCTCTTCAAAGGACGGCAGTTGGGCCGCGCGCACGTCGTCCAACCGAATGATGTGCCAGCCAAACTGCGATTGCACCGGCGCGTCGGTCAGTTGGCCCTTTTGCAGCTTGACCATGGCCCCCGAAAACTCGGGCACAAAGGTGTTGGCCGAGGCCCAGTCGAGGTCGCCGCCGTTGGCCCCAGAGCCTTTGTCCATCGATTCTTTGGTGGCCAGTTCTTCAAATTTGGCACCCGCTTTGAGCGAAGCGATCAAGGCCTTGGCTCGGGCTTCGTCGGCCACCAAAATGTGGCGGGCGCGGTATTCTTGGCCCGCGTTGGCTGCCACGTACTTGTCGTATTCGGCCTTGATTTGGGCGTCGGTGACGGGATTTTTGGTTTGGTACTCGTTGAACAACTCGCGAATCAGGATGGACTGGCGGGCCAACTCCATTTGATCTTTGTAGTTGGCGCTTTGCGGCACACCGCGTTTGATGGCCTCTTGCATGAAGATTTCGCGCATGATGACCTCGTCTTTGACTTGCCCCATCATGGACTCGTCAACCGGACGACCGGAACGCTCCAGTTGTTGAACCAAGGCTTTGGCTCGGCTGCTGGGCACGGGCTTGCCGTTGACGATGGCCAAGTTTTGGGCCGCAGCCCAGGTGCTCACGGACAACAAGATGGCAGCGCCGAGCACAGACAAAACGGGTTTCATGGGTTTCCTCAAAAACAGGGATTAAACAGGGGGTTGGGTGGGGGCGGTGGCCATCACCTCAATGGCCAACGCGTGCAAACCCGCGTCGGTAAAAGTTCGCAGCGAATCATACACAAGGCGGTGTTGTGCCACGCGGCTCAAGCCCATCAAACGGGGGGATGCGATGCGCACCCGAAAGTGCGTGCCACCGACCGCGCCCTGGGTGCCCGCGTGGCCCGCGTGGTCGGCGCTTTCATCGATCACCCAGAGTTCGGTGGGGGCCAAGTCGCGCAGCAGCTGGGCCTCAATGGCCTGCGCGGTGATGTCCATCGGGCTCATGCGGAACCTTGCGGCGGGTCATCGGACTGGATGTGACGGGCGATGTAAAGCCCTTGGCCCAAGATGAAGACCACCGGGAACACATAGCCCCAAATTTTGAAGTTCACCCAGTCTTCGGTGGAATAGTAAAAGGCCACGTAGCCGTTGATGGCCGACATGAAGACAAAGTAGCCGATCCACGCCACGGCCAAGCGAGCCCAAACGGTGTCACTCATCTTGAGCTGGGTACCCAAGAGCAGGTGCAAGA
>JAABPX010000056.1 GCA_011391745.1 Comamonadaceae bacterium | reverse complement strand
TTTTTTTTCCAGACCCACAGCGCCAGCGCCATGGCCAAGGCCATGCCGGCGTAAAGCACGGTGGGTTTCCATTTGATGAAGCGCTCGTCCTGCAAATACAAGGTGAGTGCACCAAACACCAGCACCAAAACAAACGTCACCTTTTGCAGGGTCTGTAGCTTGCGCTCCATGGCATAGAGCCAAGCGGTTTGCACCACGGTGGCTCCCATCAAAACGGCGGTGGCGGTGTAGATGCCCTCGAGCTTGTAGGCCACGACGAACAAAACGATGGGGAAGAAGTCAATTAAAAAGCGCATGGGCTGGATTATCTCGCGTCTGCTTGGGGGTTCGATGGCCGCCAGCGCAAAGCCGCCGAGTTCATGCAGTAACGCAGGCCGGTGGGGGCGGGGCCGTCTTCAAACACGTGGCCCAAGTGAGCGCCGCATTGGCTGCACACCGATTCGGTGCGGCGCATGCCGTGGCTGGCGTCGGGCACGTCCAGAATGGCCCCAGGCTGGGCGTTGAAGAAGCTGGGCCAACCGCAACCGGCGTCGAATTTGGCGTCGGAGTCGAACAGGTGTTGATCACAACACACGCAGTGGTAGTGGCCCGCGTCCCAGTGCTGATCAAGCGCGCCGGTGCGCGGGCGTTCGGTGACGGCGTGGCGGGTGACCTCAAAGGCCAATGGCTCGGCACCGGTTTGCGCCAAGTGCTCGCGCCACTGGGCCTCGGTTTTTTGGATGGGAAATGGGTGTGTTTTCATGGCTTGGTCTTCGGGTTATGACGAACAACTGATGGCGATGCGCGAGGCCCATTCGGGGGCCACCGCGCACAGGTCTTCACTGCCCGGCAACACCTCGAAGGGGTGGGCCAGGGCGTTTTGTAAGCGCTGCACCTCGGACCAGTCGCCGCGCTCGGCGCGTTCGATGGCTTGCTGGCCCAAATGGTTGCGCAGGACCACGGCGGGGTTGTGCTGGCGCAGGTGTGCTTGCGCCGTGACCACGGTTTGGCCTTGACTCAGCACACGGCGGCGCCAGTCGCAAGCCCAAGCGTCAAACGCCGTGGGTTGAACAAATAAGTCACGCACGGGCGCGTCGTTGCCCGCCAACGCATCGGCCAAGCGCCAGAAAAACGCGGTGTGGTCCACCGACTGCTGCGCCAACAAGGCGAGCAGGGCGGCCACGGTCTGCGCGTCCCCGTCCGCCTGCCCAAGCCAGCCGAGTTTTTGGGTCATGAGGCGCAACTCCCTCTGGGCTTGTCTGGCTTCATAGGGGGCGAGCGCAGCCAAGGCCTGATCGGTGTTGTCCATCAGGGGCAACAGGGCTTGACCCAAACAAAACAGGTTCCAGTGCGCCACGGGCACCTGTTGGTCAAAGGCATAGCGACCTTGGTGGTCGCTGTGGTTGCAGACGTGGCCGGGGTCGTGTTCGTCCATGAACTGGAACGGGCCGTAGTCGATGGTCAGGCCCAAGATGCTCATGTTGTCGGTGTTCATGACGCCATGGCAAAAGCCCAGCACCTGCCAGTGCGCCAACAGATCGGCGGTGCGCTCGGTCACCGCAGCCAATAAGGCGGCGTAGGGGTTGCCCGGCGCATCGCGGCACGCGGGGTAAAAGTGCGCGATGACGAAGTCGGCCAATTGGCGCAGTGCGGCGTGTTGGCCGGTGTGGGCGAAGTGTTCAAAGTGGCCAAAGCGGATGAAGCTCGGTGCCACACGCGTCACCACGGCCGCGGCCTCCCAACGTTCGCGGCGCACCGGCTCGGGCGAGGCCACCAAACACAGGGCGCGGGTGGTCGGCACCCCCAAGGCGTGCATGGCCTCGCTGGCCAAAAACTCCCGAATCGCGCTGCGCCACACCGCGCGCCCGTCGCCGTGGCGGGAGTAGGGCGTCGGGCCTGCGCCTTTGAGTTGGATTTCCAGGGGGCCATCGGCGCTGGGCCATTCGCCCAAGGTGATGGCGCGGCCATCGCCCAATTGCCCCGCCCACTGACCGAATTGGTGGCCGCTGTACACCCCAGCCCAAGGCCGAGTACCGGGCCAAACAGCGTTGCCGGCCAGCGCTTGGGTGGCGGCCTCGCTGCATAGGTCCCCGACAGTCCAGCCCAGCGTGTGTGCCATGGACTCGCTCACGGCCACCACCGCCGGTGCGGCCAGTGGGGTGGGGTGTTGGGGCGTGGCAAAGCGCTCACCCAAGTCGGCGTAGCGGTGGGTCCAAGCGTGGGGGTCGGGGGTCATTGGGCGATTGTGGCTTAGGTCACAGGCCCAAAATCAAAATTTGTGGTCTATACCCACTTGCTTCATGATGGCGTTGGCTGTGTGGCGAGAGGGGCAATTAAAAGGCACCACAGTGAAGATTTTTCCCTTGCCCCATTTTTCATGCGAACCTTTGGCCTGCATGATTTTGCTGAAACCGTGCTGCAACAGAATGGCAACAATCAATTTGTAGTAACCGTTCATGCGGTGGCGAAATGATCAACTGGCGTGAACGTGGTTCTGGCGAGCGGCGCGGGTTTGCCCAGCTCAAGAGCAATCATGTCGGGTGTGGCTAGGTGAACTTCTTTAAAGAGTTCATCCAGTGTCTGACCGGTGACGATCAGGCCGCCAAGATCGGGGCTGGAAGTCCAGTAGCTGGATACTTCTGGATCATAGTGAATGTGGACACGCAGAGTCAGAGGAATGCCAAAACGGGCAGCAATTTTCCAGCCTGGAAAGCCTACGCGGTACATGTGTTGAGCCTTTCGTATTTCAGGCGACGATCATAAGCCGTATCCATTGAGTCATCACCAAGTCGATATGTTCCCGGCTGAGATACACCCGATTCCGTATTCGACGGCCAAACACATGGGTCAACTATCATCCAACTCTTTGCGCTTGGGGCTTGAATTTGCCTCGGATGTTGATTTTTGGGGGTGTGCGTTGAACAATCCGACTCTCGGAGCCGCTGGGGCATGGTGCGTGCGCGCCATCGTGCTGGCCTGCGCCGCCGGTGTGATGGGGGCCTGTTCGACCAATGAACCGAACGAGACGGTGGTCAAAATCGCCTTTATTGACCCTTTAAGCGGCCCATTGGGCGATCAGGGCCGTGAGCAACTGCAGCGCTGGCAGGGCTTGGCCCAAGCGCACAACGCCCAGGCTGCGACCACCGGTATCCGTTTTGAGGTGGTGGGCTTTGACAACCGGGGGTCGCCCCAAGAAAGTGTCAACACCCTCAAGGTGGTGGTGGACCAAGGGTTTCGTTACGTGGTGCAGGGCAGTCACTCGGGCGTGGCGCAACCCATCCTCGAAACCTTGAATCGACACAATACGCGCTCGCCGGGGCGCGAGGCGATCTACCTCAACGACGCCGTACTGGCGCCCGCACCCAGCAACGAACCCTGCAGCCCTTGGCACCTGCGGGTGGACGCCGACAGTGGCAGCAAGGCGCAGGCCCTGGCTTGGTTGTTGCGCGATCGGCCAGACATCCGCCACGTCTTTTTGATCAACCCGAACAACGCCCAAGGGCAGCAACTGGCGAGCCATTTCAAAGCCGCCATCGCACGGCACCGACCCGATGTGCTCATCGTGGGTGATGGGTTTTACCCTTTGGGCCGCGAGCCCGCCTTTGATGCGGCGTTGGGACAGATTCAATCGTCGGGCGCACACGCCGTGGTGAGTGGCCTTTTGGGTGCGGACCTCGCCGCCTGGGTTCAAGCCCAGCACCGGGCCGGGTTGAAGCTGCCCGTGTTCATGTTCGACGCCGCGCTGCGGGACAGGCCCGACGCCATGGCCACGGTGCCCAACGCCGAGGTGTACCTGATTGCGGCCCAACACAGCGGTTTGGAATTGCTGGGGCGGGCCATGGCACAGGCCCAGAGCACGGAGCCGTCCAAGGTCCTGCCCGTGTTGAACCGGCCCAGCGGTTTGTGGGTTTCGCGATGGCAAAGCACCCCAGATCAGCGTTTTGTGCTCTTGGCCCATGTGCCCGCTGAGCGCCTGAGCCGCCCCGAGACCTGCGTTGTGCAGCGGCCCTGATGGACTGGTTGGCCCTGTCACTGCTCAACGGCGTGAGCCACGGCCTGTTGCTGTTCATGCTCAGCGCAGGCCTGACGCTGATTTACAGCCTCATGGGTGTGCTCAACTTTGCGCACGCCAGTTTTTACATGTTGGGCGCTTACGCCGCACACAGCCTATCGCCGTGGTTGGGGTTTTGGGGCGCGCTGTGTGTGGCGCCGCTGTTGGTGGGCGTTTTGGGCGCGTGGTTTGAGTCGGTGGTGTTGCGTCGTGTGCATGCGCAGGGCCATGTGGCGGAGCTGTTGGTGACCTTTGGTTTGGCCTATGTGGTGTTTGAGTTGGTGCAGTTGGTGTGGGGCAAAGGCCCGGTGGCCATGGTGTTGCCCGTTGCGTTGCAAGGCCACTGGGCCACGCCTTGGGGCACGCTGTTCCCGGTGTTTCGGGTGGCCATGATGGTGTTGGCGTTGCTGATGCTGCTGGTGCTGGCGTGGTTGTGGCGGCGCACGCATTGGGGTTTGGTGGTGCGTGCAGCCGTGACGCACCCGCACGCGGTGCAGGCCTTGGGCCACAACGTGCCGCAGGTGTACCGCTGGGTGTTTGGCGCAGGCGCTGCCTTGGCGGCGGCCGCTGGCGTGATGGGGGGCCATGCGTTTGTGACCGAACCGGGCATGGCCGCCACCATGGGCTCGGTGGTGTTTGTGGTGTTGGTGGTCGGCGGCGTGGGTTCTTTGGCCGGCGCCTTTGTGGCTTCCATGGGCTTGGGTCTGTTGCAGTCTTTGCTGATTGCCGCCCCATGGACCCCGTGGGGTTGGCCGTTGAGCCCCTTGGCACCGGTGTTGCCATTTGCCTTGATGGTGTTGGTGCTGATTGGGCGGCCACAGGGTTTGATGGGGGTTCGGCATGGCTAAACACGCCGCACCGTGGGTCTTGGCGCTGTTGTTTGTGGCCGCGCCTTGGCTGTTGCCCAGCGGCGCGGGGGTGGGCTTGTTGGCCCAAATCGGTATCGCGGCCGTGGTGCTCATGAGCTACCACCTGTTGCTGGGGCAAGGCGGTTTGCTGAGTTTTGGGCACGCGGTGTATGTGGGGGCGGGCGCTTATGCCGTGGTGCATGCCCTGAATTGGGGGGTGGGCGGTGTGTGGGGTGTGGCGCTGGCGCCGCTGGTGGGGGGTGCGGTGGCGGGCGGCTTGGCGCTGCTCACGGGTTGGGTCAGCACGCGCAGCGCAGCCATGCCCTTTGCCATGATCACCTTGGGCGTGGGCGAGTTGGTGTGGGCGCTCTCGCACATGTGGCCCGCGGTGTTTGGTGGCGAGGGCGGTATTGCCATCAACCGCGCAGCCGGGGCCTTGCCCGGTGAATGGTCTTGGGGGCCGTTGCAGCATTTGGCTGGCTTGGTGGCCGTCTACACCGTGGTGTGTGTGGGCCTGATGCGGGCGTGGACCTTCACGCCCATGGGCCGTTTGCTCAACGCGGTGCGCGACAACCCTTTGCGCGCGGCCAGCATCGGGGTGAACCCGCACCGCATACGACACGCGGCGTTCGTGATCTCGGCCATCTTTGCAGGCATCGCTGGTGGGTTGGCTGCGCTCTGGTTTGAGACCACCAGCCCCGAGGTCTTCAGCACCCACCGCTCCGGCGCTTACTTGTTGTTTGCGTTCATTGGCGGCGCGGCCTATTTGACGGGGCCATTGCTGGGCGCGGTGTTGATGGTGGTGGCGTTGGTGGTGGGTTCTTCGTGGACGCCCGCTTGGTTGTTGTATTTGGGGGTGTTGTTTGTGGTTTTGATCTTGGTGGAGCCCGGTGGTTTGGCGGGTGGAGCGCTGCGCTTGGGGCGATGGGCACAGGCCTGGCGCTGGCCACGCAGCCGCGCCGAGATTTGGGCCGCCGCGCGCCGCACGGCTTGCGTTTTGGCCTGGGGCATGGTGCTGGTCGCCGCCGTGGTGGCCGTTGAGATGCTGTACTTTTGGCAGCTCAGCAGCAGCCAAGGCACGCTGATGCACTGGTGGCCGGGACAGGCCTGGTCTTGGTCGGTGGACGTGGCGGCGCCGCGCAACTGGTGGGGCCTGAGCGCGCTGGCTGGCATGGCTTTGGCGCTGGCCCTTGGCGTGCGACCGCGCCGATCGGTGGGCGCATGAACGCCACCCCCCCCGCCTTGGATTTGCACAACGTGGTCTTACGCCACGGCGAGACGACCGTGCTCGACGGCGTGAATTTGTCGGTGCGCCGGGGCGAACGCTTGGCCTTGATTGGCCCCAACGGCGCGGGCAAAAGCAGCCTACTCAAAGTGATCGCGGGCGAGCAAGCGCCCAGCGGTGGGTCGGTGTGCCTCAACGGTCAACGCATCGACGGCCTGCCCGTGCACGCGGTGGCGCGGCGGGGTGTGGCGCGCAGCTTTCAGGTGAGCCAACTCTTTGGCGCGTTGAGCGTGCGCGACAACCTCTGTTGTGCCGCGCTCTCGGCCATGGGTCAGCGGCGAACGTGGTGGCGGCCCTTGAGCGGCTTGACCAGCGTGCGCGCGCGCGTTGACGCGCTGCTGCCGCGCTTGGGATTGAAGGCGCACGCCAACACCCATGCGCAGGCCTTGGCCTACGCTGACCAACGCGCCTTGGAGCTCGGGCTCGCGGTGGTGGGCGAGGCGCCGGTGGTCCTGCTCGACGAACCCACCGCCGGCATGGGTGCGGACGACACACTGCGCTTCACCGCGCTGATTCGCGAGCTCACCGAGGGCAAAACCTTGGTCACGGTCGAGCACGACATGGGCGTGGTCATGGCCTTGGCCGACCGCGTGGCGGTTTTGGTGCGCGGGCGGATCGTGGCCTTGGACACTGCCGTGGCTGTTCGCGCCGACCCTTTGGTGCAAACCGCGTACTGGGGTCCAGAGGTGCGCACATGAAAGCACCGGGCGATTTGGTGGTGCACGACCTGCACGCTTGGCAAGGCCACACGCCGGTGCTCAAGGGCGTGGGCTTTGAGGTGGGCGTGGGCCAAACCGTGGCTTTGCTTGGGCGCAACGGCAGCGGACGCTCCACCACCGCACAAGCCCTCATGGGTTTGGTGCGTGCGCAAGGTCAGGTGCTCTGGCGCGGCCAGAATTGGGTCGGGCAAGCCACCCACACCATTGCCCGCGCCGGTTTGGGCTACGTGCCCGAACACAAAGACATCTTCCCGGGTTTGAGCGTGCAAGAAAACCTCACGCTGGGCCTACGTCCGAGCGCCGAGCGCCGTTACTGGGACTGGGACATTGGCTTTGCCCACTTCCCCCTGTTGGCCGAGCGCCGCCAAACCCCTGCCGGGCGCTTGTCTGGCGGCGAACAGCAAATGCTCACCCTGTGTCGCACCCTCATGGGTAATCCCGACATCGTTTTGCTCGATGAACCCACCGAAGGCTTGGCGCCGCACATGGTCGAGCAGGTCGCCCGCTGCTGCCAGACCTTACAGCGCGAAGGCGTGGGCCTGCTGCTGATCGAACACAAACGCCACATCGCTTGGCGTTTGGCCCAACGCGTGTTGGTGCTGGGGCAGGGCCGCATCGTCTTTGACGGCACCCCGCACGAACTCGACCAATCCCATCACACACGCCAGCAATGGTTGGAGGCTTAACGCATGGATTTTTCCGTCAACATCCCCTTTGTGTCGCTGCTCGGTTTTGAATTGCAGCGCATGGCCGACGGCCACGCCGAAATCACTCACTCGCCCGCGCCCGAGCACCTGAACTCTTTTGGCGTGGTGCATGGCGGCGTCACCATGACGCTGTTGGACGTGACCATGGCGCACGCCGCGCGCAGCTTGGCCGAGGGCATGGGCGCGGTCACCATCGAAATGAAGACCAGCTTCATGCAAGCCGCCCAAGGGCCTTTGCGTTGCGAAGCGCGGGTGCTGCACCGCACGGCCACCTTGGTCTTCACCGAGGGCAGTGTGTTCAACGCCGAGGGAGCGCGTGTCTCGCACGGCAGCGGCACCTTCAAATTGGTGGCGCGTTTGCCCGCCGGCCGCGCGGTGCAGAATTTGCGTTCGGTCTAAGCTCGGGCGCAAGCAGAGAACCCTATCGGATAATAATCGAGCTTTATTGCAACCCCATACCCTTATGAAAAAAGCACTTCGCGTCGTCGGTATTGCAGTGATCGGCATGCTGGGGCTGTTGGCGCTTTCGATTGGCGTGCTTTACGCACTGTTTGATGGTGACCAGGTCAAGGCTGAGATCAGTCGCACGGTCTTGGAGCAAAAACAGCGAACGCTGTTGATTGCGGGTCAGCCCAAGTTGTCGGTTTGGCCCAATGTGGGCATCACCCTCGACGGCGTCACCTTGTCTGAACGTGCCAGCCAAACCGAATTCGCCGCCGTCAAGTCTGTCCGCGTTTCTGTGGGGCTGATGCCGCTGCTGAGTCGGCAAGTGCAAGTCAAAGCGCTGGATGTGGATGGCCTCAAGCTCACCTTGATTAAAAATAAGGACGGAAGCCTGAACATTGATGACCTGCGTGGTCAGTATGCCGATACAAGCGCCGACAAAAAGACAGACGCTCCAGATTCTCCCGCAGAGCCTTTTCAGTTGGACATCAGCGCCATTCGCTTGAACCAAGTCCAGCTGCTGTGGCGCGATGACCAAGCGGGCACTCGCACGGAACTGTCAAACTTGTCTCTGAGTACGGGGCAGGTGCAAGCCGATTCCGCCAAGCAAACGCTCCGTGTAGAGGCGCTGCTTTTGTCTTTACAGGGCAAGTCGGGCAGCGATGCGTTTACGCTGTCGTTGAGCGCGCCCAAGTTCAACGTGTCAGCGGGGCAATCGAGCTCCGATGCCTTGACGCTGAATGCGGTGCTCAAAGGCCCAACACGCCATGCAACGTTGAATTTGGGCTTGGACGGTGTGCAAGGCAATGCAGACCAATTGACGGTTGCCAAACTGAACCTCAAGTTGGACGCTGAGGTGGGCGACACCCATGTCAAAGGTCAGCTGAACTCACCCGTGGCGCTGAACCTGTTGGAACAGACGGTGGTACTTGGCCAACTGGGGGGGAGTTTGGATTTGGCTCACCCAGCGATGCCCATGAAGCAAGTCACGTTGCCAATGCAAGGTGCACTCAAGCTCAATGGAAAAGCCAAAACGGTGGCGCTGGATTTGAGCACGCAGTTTGACGAATCGAAAATCGATTTAAACGTTAAAGAGAGCAAGTTCAGTCCCTTGGCTTTGGCGTTTGATTTGAGCGTGGACAAGCTCAACGTTGACCAATACCTGCCGCCCAAGCCCGTCGGTAGCCCGCCGGACACAAACACAACTTCAAGCCCCAATCACGAGACGCCGATCGATTGGAGTGCGCTCAAAGGACCTGTCGCGAAGGGCCATATTCGCATCGGCGCGCTACAGGTCGCGAACCTGAAGTTTGAAAAGATCAACGCACAACTGGCCTTGGCAGGCGGTAAGCTGGAATTGAATCCCCTGTCGCTGAGCCTGTACGGCGGTAGCACCAACGGCAGTGTGTCGGTTAATGCCCATAACCCTACGCTGAACATCAAACAGGCCTTGACAGGGGTCAACATTCAGGCATTGATCAAAGACTTGTTGAACAAAGACATGGTGGAGGGGCGTGGGAATGTTGCTTTGGACGTGACCACACGGATCGAAACGGTGACCGCCATGAAGCGTGCCCTCAACGGCAGTGCGTCGTTGGCGCTCAAAGACGGCGCCATCAAGGGCATCAACCTGGCGCAAAGCCTTCGTGACCTGAAAACCAAGGTGGGCCAGTCCGATACCACTCAAAGCCCCAACACCGGTCTTAAGACCGATTTTTCAGAGCTCACGGCCTCCTTCAAAATAACCAATGGCGTGGCTCACAACGACGATCTGTCCCTCAAGTCCCCATTCTTGCGATTGGGTGGCGCGGGTGATATTGATTTGGGTGCTGGTCAAATGAACTATTTGGCAAAAACGACCTTGGTCGCCAGTGGCGAAGGACAAGACGGTAAAGAGGTGAATCAGCTCAAAGGGCTTACCGTTCCAATACGCTTGAGCGGGCCCTTCGATGCCTTAACTTACAAAATTCAATTCAGTTCAATGCTCAAAGACGCCACAAAGACCAAAGTAGAAGAAAAGAAGCAGGAAATCAAAGCCAAAGCCGAAGAAGCGGTGCGAGACAAGGCCAAGGATTTTTTGGATGGCATTCTCCGTAAATAACATTGCATTAAATAATCAAAACAGGATCAAATTCATGTCTCGTCTTTTTGTCGCTGCGCTTATGGTGGTTGCCGCTACTGCATCCCATGCATTCGATTTAAAATCGTTAACAAATCAGGGTAATTTGGGTCGTTTAATAGAAAAATCCACAGGTGAAAAAGAAAACCCAGAAGTCAGTGCCACTTCGGGGTTGAGCGCATTGAGCAACCAAGAAGCCATTGATGGTTTAAAGTTGGCTTTAAATCAAAGTGCCAGCAAAGCGGTGGATTTATTAGGTGTTGGCGATGGGTTCTTTGGAAATAATGAGGTCAAAATCCCTTTACCCGAATCATTCAAAAAAGTCGAAAAAAGCATGAAATTAATGGGTATGTCCCATTTGTCTGATGAGTTGGTACTTAGAATGAATAGGGCGGCTGAAGCGGCTGTGCCAGAAGCGAAAGCCTTATTGGTGAGTTCGATCAAACAAATGAGCTTAAGTGATGCCAAATCTATTTTGGCTGGATCACAAGATGCTGCAACGCAATATTTTAAAAAAACCACCTCCGTCCAAATGGCAGAAAAATTTCTACCGGTTGTGCAAAAAGCCACAGAAAATGTGGGTTTGGCAAAAGCGTACAACCAGTACGCCGGTGTGGGTAGTCGGTTTGGACTGATTAAGCCTGAAGATGCCAGTATTGAAAAATACGTTACACAAAAAACTTTGGATGGTCTATACCTAATGATTGCCAAAGAAGAGGCTGCTATTCGTGCCAACCCATTGAATCAAGCCAGTGGCTTGCTGAAAAAAGTGTTTGGTTCCATTTCTTGATTCGCCCCGAACCATGCAAACCATTCTGGCCCAATTGGCCGCCGAAATCCGCATTCGTCCCGAGCAAGTGCAAGCCGCCGTTGATCTCCTTGACGGTGGGGCCACCGTGCCGTTTATTGCCCGCTATCGCAAAGAGGCCACTGGGGGCCTGGACGATATTCAGTTGCGCGAATTGGAGATCCGCCTGTCCTATTTGCGCGAGCTGGCGGACCGCCGCGAGGCGGTGCTCAAAGCCATCGACGAACAGGGCAAACTCACCCCCGCTTTGCGCGAGGCCATCGCCTTGGCCGCCACCAAGCAGGCGCTGGAAGACCTTTACCTGCCCTTCAAACAAAAGCGCCGCACCAAGGGCATGGTGGCGCGCGAAGCCGGGCTGGAGCCCTTGGCCGACCGCCTCTGGGCCGACCCCACGCTCGACCCCATGCGGGAGGCGACCGCGTTTGTGCAAGCCCCCGAGGTGTTGGACGACGGCAAAATCGGTGCGGATTTTTCGAACCCCTTGGCCGTGCTCGACGGCGTGCGCGACCTGTTGAGCGAACGCTGGGCCGAAGACGCGGTCTTGGTGCAGCAGCTGCGCGAATGGTTGTGGCAAGAGGGCGTGCTCAAGAGCAGCCTCTTGGCCGGCAAAGACGAGAACGCGCCCGACATCGCCAAGTTTCGCGATTACTTCGATTACGAAGAGCCCATCGGCCGCGTGCCCTCGCACCGCGCCTTGGCGGTGTTCCGTGGCCGCAGCCTGGACGTGCTGGACGCCAAACTCTTGCAGCCCGTGATGCCCGAGCCCGGCCAAGTGTCATTGGCCGAAGGCCGCATTGGTCAGCACTTGGGCTGGCGTCACCAAGGCCGTGCGTGCGACGACCTGTTTCGCAAGTGCGTGGCTTGGACATGGCGCGTCAAACTCAGCCTGTCCACCGAACGCGACCTGTTTTCGCGTTTGCGCGAAGCGGC
The DNA here is from genome assembly GCA_011391745.1 of Comamonadaceae bacterium. GTDB lineage: Bacteria > Pseudomonadota > Gammaproteobacteria > Burkholderiales > Burkholderiaceae_C > Hydrogenophaga. Next base: position 4,114 of record JAABPX010000056.1, on the reverse strand, counting down.
CGAAAGTGTGGCCATCAAGGTGTTTGCCGACAACTTGCGCGACTTGCTCTTGGCCGCCCCCGCTGGCCCCAAGACCGTGATGGGTTTGGACCCAGGCATTCGCACCGGCGTGAAGGTGGCCGTGGTTGACGCCACCGGCAAACTGGTCGACACCGCGACCGTCTACCCGCACGAGCCCCGCCGCGATTGGGACGGCTCGCTCTTCACCTTGGCCCAGCTGTGCCAGAAACACGGCGTGAGCCTGATCGCCATTGGCAACGGCACCGCCAGCCGCGAGACCGACAAGCTCGCGGGCGAGCTGATCAAACAACTCGCCAAGCTGCACCCCGAGCACAGCATCACCAAGGTGGTGGTGAGCGAGGCGGGCGCTTCGGTTTACAGCGCCAGCGAATACGCCAGCCAAGAGATGCCCGACGTGGACGTGAGCCTGCGCGGCGCGGCCAGCATCGCACGCCGTTTGCAAGACCCCTTGGCCGAACTGGTCAAGATCGACCCCAAAAGCATCGGCGTGGGGCAGTACCAGCACGACGTGAACCAAAGCGATTTGGCCCGCAGCTTGGGCACGGTCGTGGAAGATTGCGTGAACTCGGTCGGTGTGGACCTCAACACCGCCAGCGTGCCGCTGCTCTCGCGCGTCTCGGGCTTGTCGGCCACGGTGGCCAAGTCGGTGGTGCGCTGGCGCGAAGCCAACGGCGCGTTCAAGAGCCGCCAAGACCTGCTCAAGGTCACCGGCCTGGGCGCCAAAACCTTCGAGCAAAGCGCGGGCTTTTTGCGCATTCGCGGGGGCGAGAACCCACTGGACATGACCGGTGTGCACCCCGAAACCTACCCGGTGGTCGAGCAAATCATCGTCAGCACAGCCAAGCCCATCCAAGAGATCATGGGCCGCCCCGAATTGTTCAAAACCCTCAAACCCGAACAGTTCGCCAACGACCGTTTTGGCCCGATCACCATCCGCGACATCTTCGTGGAACTGGAAAAACCCGGACGTGACCCGCGCCCGGACTTCGTGGTGGCCCGCTTCAACGAAGGGGTAGAGGATGTCAAAGACCTGCAACCCGGCATGGTGCTTGAAGGCACGGTGAGCAACGTGGCGCAGTTCGGCGCGTTTGTGGATTTGGGCGTGCACCAAGACGGCTTGATCCACGTGAGCCAACTCTCCAACAAGTTCATCAGCGACGCCCGCGAGGTGGTCAAAACCGGCGACATCGTGAAGGTTAAGGTGCTGGAAGTGGACTTGGCCCGCCAGCGCATCAGCCTGACCATGAAGCTCGACGCCGCCCCCGCGCGCCGCGACGGCCCCCGCGAGAACCGCTTTGAAGGCGCCGCGCAAGGCCAACGACCCCGCGCCCCACAAGCCGCGCCAGCGACCACCGGCTCGGCCATGGCCAGTGCCTTTGCCAAGCTGCAAGGCTTGAAGAAGTGAAGGCCCTGCACATCCACGCTGGCCCCAAGGCCCTGGCGCACATCCGCGCCCATGGCCTGAAGCCCGAACACATCGGCGCCATCCCCGCTGCGGCTGGAGGGCCGAAGGGCTTGATCTTGGGGCCGTTGGACCGATTTATTTTTGGGCAGTGGTTGCCGCAGTCGAGCCAGCCGGTGCACTTGGTGGGCGCGTCCATCGGCGCTTGGCGCATGGCCACCGCCTGTTTGAACGATTCGGTCGCCGCCTTTGAGCGGCTGCAGCGCGACTACATCGCCCAGCGCTACGAACCTTTGGCGGGCCAAAAACGCGTGACGGCGCAACAGGTGAGTGATGCGTTTGGCCACAGCCTGCAAGCGTTTTACGGCGGGCGCGTGGACGAATTGCTGAGCCACCCGCGTTACCGCTTGCACATCGTCACCTCGCGGGGGCGGCATGTGCTGCACCGCGAACACCCCGTGGGCACACCGCTGGGTTACGCCGGGGCCTTTTTGAGCAACGTGCTTTCGCGCCGCGCTTTGGGCGCGTGGTTCGAGCGCGTGGTGTTTTCGGGGCAGGGCGCCGCGCTGCCTTTTGACCCCAGCGACCTGAACACCCGCGCCGTCGCGCTCAACGCAGGCAACTTCATGCCCGCGCTGCAAGCGAGCTGCTCGATTCCGTTTGCACTCAAGGCCGTGCACGACATCCCCGGCGCACCCGCTGGCGCGTATTGGGATGGCGGCATCACCGATTACCACCTGCACCTGAACTGGCGCTCGCCCGCGCCGGGCAGTACAGGCTCGCTCGTTCTGTACCCGCATTTCCAACAAAACGTGGTGCCCGGCTGGCTCGACAAAGCGCTGAAGTGGCGCCACGGCCCGACCGCGTTTTTGGACCACACCATCGTGCTCGCCCCCAACCCCGAGTGGGTCAAAACCTTGCCCAACGCCAAGCTGCCCGACCGCACCGACTTCACGCGCTACGCCACCGATTGGGCGGGGCGGGTGAAGGTGTGGACGGCGGCGGCCAGCGCGGCGCAGCAGTTGGCCGATGAGTTTGGGGAGTGGGTGGAGCGGGACGGGGTGCAAGATGTGTTGCTGCTCTGAATAAAATGTTTTTCTCAGCGCTGATGCGGAACGTGTCAATGACATTGTTGTACCTTGACTAATATATATGGTGCGGTACGGTGGTTCTGTTTCAGTCGGCGTGCCACTTGAGTTGGTCTTGGTCCATAGTTTTGTGGTTTTTTCAACGGGTTTAAAGACTCTTCATCTCGCCGCCCTGCGTCTCGATCGCGTTGCGCACGATGTTACGCACAGCCTTCATGAAGTCCAGCGCAGGCTCGGAATTGACAGTGCCGGGCACCGGTGCGGCCAGTTCATAGATGCCGCGGATGTCCACCGCGCGACGGTCTGCCGAACCCTTGCCTTTGTGGTCGTTGCCTCGCCGCCAGTCGGCCAAGTGTTCGTTCAATAGGCGAGTGACCGCCAGCGAATGCAGTTCGCGGAAGACGGCCTGGCGAATGGGTGCGATGGAATCCTGCGCCTCGGTGTCGTCCGTCGGCGTGCGCGTCCAGCGGACGGGGTGATCCAGAAAATTCGAGATCTCTTCGGTGATCCGTCCCACGAAGTCGGCCACGGGCCGCAGGGAGTCGTATTCAACATCCAGCTCGTTAGCGATGCGGCGGTTCAGCGCCTTGACACGCGTCCAGTGCTCCTTGCTGATGTCAGCGCTGGACGCAAAACCCAGACGGAATTTCCACGCGCGCTGGAAGCTGTCGGCAGCGCGTTGCACGGCGAAACCTAACCCTGACGGGTCGTAAGAGGGTTTGGCATCGGATAACGGCGGCGGCGTTACGGCGCGCTCGAATTGGTCCAGCATCTGTTCGAGCTGAGCCCGAACGCCGCCGGGCAACTTTTCGGAAGCAGCGTCGAGTCCACCGAGCATGAAGCACTGCTTGTCGATGGTCCGCTCCATGGCAGTGACGATGGGCCCGTTCAGCACCTCGCGCAGGCGCGCCAAGTAGTTGTGAACCGAGGCTAGCACGTGCATGCGCTTGGCGACATAGCCGGGCAGGTTGAGCCCCTTCACCTGGTCGAAGTGGGTGAACGCGATCGCAAGCTTGCCGTAATTACCACTGGCGGACACAGCACGCAGGACTGCCTGCGCTGCAGCCTGTATGGGTTGTTCCGCGTTGTCCACCAATAGAATGACGTCCACGTCGGCGAAGCGCTGGGTCACGTGCGTTGTCACGCTGCTGGACGAGTCGGGCGTGTGTCCCAGGCCCTGACCGTCCAGATAAACGACCTTGGCTTTACGATCCGTAAACTCCGGATACAGCGGCCCGCGCACTCGAATGCCATCGACCAACGGGGTGAGCAACCGACCGAATGCCGGCGCATAGTTGCTGGAGAACCAGCGTACCTGGCGCAAGAAGTCGTCACGGTCGTCAGTCTCGTAGGTCCACAGCTCTGGCCAGCGTGCGGCCTTGCCGCGCATGGTAAGCGTGCCCATGTTCAGGCGCTCGAACCGCAGCTGGATGTCTTCCATGATGTCAAGCACCAGATCGTGGAAGGGCTCGTCGTCGAGCAGTTCGCTCTGGAAAATCTCCAACGCGGCTTGCAAGTCTTCGGGCTGCGCAGTGGTGGGTTCGGGCAGCAATTCGGCCTTGATCGCGGCCGCCTTTGAGGTGCCAACACTCTTCACGCGATC
>JAABPX010000055.1 GCA_011391745.1 Comamonadaceae bacterium | reverse complement strand
GGCTGGGGCCTCAACGGCTACGCCGCAGCTTTCTTGCTCAGCCGAGCCTTCGGGCTGGCCCTGCACCTGACGTTTTGGCGTCGCCGCATGGGGCTGCGGCCGCAAGCCCATCACTGGTGGGCCTTGCCCATGCGGGTGCTTGGGCCGGTGTTGCGCATTGGCCTGCCCGGCGCGGCGCTGGAGCTGATCTACCGCTTGGCCTTTATGGTGTCCTTGGCCGCCACCGCCAGTTTGGGCGTGGCGGCCTTGGCCACGCATTCATACACCTTACAAATCCTCAAATACGTCTTGCTCATCAGCATGGCCATCGGTTGGGCCTGTGAAATCATGGTGGGTCGGCTGGTGGGGGCTGGGCGCTTTCGCGCCGCCGACCAATTGGTTCGCAAAGGCGTACGAAACGGTGTATTGGCCTCCGGCACCTCTGTGCTCATGGCCGCACTGACCGCGCCTTGGGTCATGCGCCTCTTCACCCAAGACCCCGCCATCGTCCAAGCCGCGCAAACCCTGCTCTGGTTGTCCGTGGCGCTGGAGTTGGGGCGGGTGTTTAACCTCATCGTCATTGGCGCTCTGCGCGCGACGGGCGATGTGCACTTTCCCGTGTTGGCCAGCGCCGCTTCCATCGTCTTCATCTTGGGGCTGGGCTCTTGGTTCCTAGGCCAATGGTGGGGTCTCAACGGCATTTGGCTGGCCTATGTGCTCGACGAATGTTTGCGTGGCTACCTGATGTGGTGGCGCTGGCAACGCAGGGGTTGGCTGGCCAAGGCCCGGTCCACCGTCAGGGCCTTAAAAACCCCCTAAAGCTTTTTTTCGGGTGTAACTTAGTTACAATAACGTCATCGCAATTCAGTAACTCATGCCAAGCCACCATGAATAACCTCAACGCATCAACCCCTCCCTTGGACATGGTGATTTTTGGCGGCGTGGGCGACCTGTCGGTTCGCAAACTGCTGCCCGCGCTCTACATGGCGCACCGTCACAACAACCTGCCCGCGCAGACACGCATCCATGCCTTGGGTCGCCAACCTTGGCGCCGCGACGAATTTCTGGCCTTCATCCAAGACAAGGTGGTGGGTTTTATTGACGAAGCGGCAATGCAAGCGCCGCTGTGGCAAAGCTTTTTGGACCGCCTGCACTACACCACCATCGACGCCACCCGCAGCGAAGACTTTGCGCACTTGGGTCAAGCGTTGCAACCCGGCGCGGACCGCGTGTATTACCTGGCCACCGCCCCAAGCCTGTTCACACAAATTGGCAAACATTTACACGGTGCGGGCCTCATCGACGCTCGCAGCCGCGTGGTGCTTGAAAAGCCCTTGGGTCACGACCTGGCTTCGGCGCGCCAAATCAACGACGAGGTGGGTCGCTACTTTGAAGAAGCACAGATTTTTCGCATCGACCACTACCTGGGCAAAGAAACGGTGCAAAACCTCATGGTGCTGCGCTTTGGCAATTCCATTTTTGAGCCCCTGTGGCGTAGCCCACACATCAAAAGCATTCAGATCACCGTGGCCGAAAGCGTGGGCGTGGGCAGTCGCGCAGGCTTTTACGACGGCACCGGCGCCATGCGCGACATGATCCAAAACCACCTGCTGCAACTGCTGTGCATCGTGGCCATGGAGCCACCGGTCTCGCTCGACGCCGACGCCGTGCGCGACGAGAAACTCAAGGTGCTGCGCTCGCTGCGGCCCATGTCCGTGGCCGATGTGGCCAGCAACACGGTGCGCGGCCAATACAGCGCGGGGGCCTCGGGCGGCGAATCGGCCAAAGGTTATGCACAAGAAGACCACGTGCCACCGGGCAGCAGCACCGAAACCTTTGTGGCGCTCAAAGCCCACATCAACAACTGGCGCTGGGCCAACGTGCCGATTTTTTTGCGCACCGGCAAACGCTTGGCCGAACGCCGCTCGGAGATCGTGATCGAATTTGCCGACCTGCCTTTCACCATTTTTTCGGACACGCCGCGCCAATCGGTCAACCGCCTGATGATTCGCCTGCAACCCGAGGAGCACGTGCAGTTGCAAATGATGGCCAAAGAACCCGGCAGCGGCATGCGCCTGCGGCCAGTGAACCTGAATTTGGACTTGGAATCGGCCTTCACCGAACGCCGCGCCGAAGCCTATGAGCGACTGCTCATCGATGTCATCAAAGGCCGTTTGACGCACTTCATGCGCCGCGATGAACTCGAAGCCGCGTGGGCGTGGTGCGACCCCATCTTGCAAGGTTGGCAACAACTGGGCGACAAACCCAAGGCCTACACCGCCGGCAGTTGGGGCCCCGCAGCCTCCTCGGCCTTGATGGCGCGTGAAGGCTCGGCCTGGGTGGAAGAGGCATGAACGGCGCTTCGGTCACGGCGCAACTCTCGCAACACATCAGCGACGCGCTGCAAGACGCCATCGGCCAGCGCGGCCGCGCCTTGTTGGCGGTCTCGGGCGGCAAGTCACCGATCGCTTTGTTTGAGCGCCTGCGCGAACAAGCGCTGAATTGGTCGGCCATCACCGTGGTCTTGGTTGACGAGCGCTGCGTGCCCCACGACCACACCGACAGCAACACCGCCTTGGTGCGCCAACACCTGCTGCAAGGCCCCGCCGCCGCCGCGACATTCGTGCCTTTTTTTGACCAACTGCCCGCGGGTGACCTGAACGACACCGAGCTCAACGCCCTCGCGCAGCGTTGCAACCAACGCTTGACCCACCTGACTTGGCCGCTGGACGTGGGTGTCTTGGGCATGGGTGAGGACGGCCACACCGCCTCGCTGTTTGCCCACGCGCCGGGTTTGGACCTGGCGCTGAGCACACACGAAGCCGTGGCTTGGGTTCGCCCGCCCCACGCCCCACACGCTCGGCTGAGCCTGAGCTTGCACGCCCTTCGCAGCGCCCGCGCGTTGCACCTGTCCATCGCGGGTGAGGCCAAACGCACCGTCTTGACCCAAGCCCAGCAAGGGCTCAACCCCGAACTGCCGATCTCGCACATCTTGCAAGCGGGCGGCGCACCGGTCCACATTTGGGCATCTTGAACCACTGGCTTTTGAAAGCGCACCATGACCGCATTGAACCCCACCTTGGCCCGCGTGACCGAACGCATCGTGCAGCGCAGCCAAAGCAGCCGCCACGCCTACCTGCAATCGGTGGCGGCACAACACAAAGCTGGCCCCCAACGCGCGGACATGGGTTGCGCCAACATGGCCCACACCAGCGCCGCCCTGCCCGCACGCGACAAGATCGTCTTACACGCCGAACGCACACCACACGTGGGCATCGTCACCGCCTACAACGACATGCTCTCGGCCCACCAGCCCTACGAGCACTACCCCGAACAATTGCGCGCACTCGCTCGGCGTATGGGCGCCAGTGCCCAAGTCGCGGGTGGTGTGCCGGCCATGTGCGACGGCATCACCCAAGGCGAAGCCGGTATGGAGCTGTCGCTGTTTTCGCGCGATGTGATCGCGCTGGCCACCGCCGTGGCCTTGTCGCACAAGGTGTTCGATGCGGCCCTCATGCTGGGCGTTTGCGACAAGATCGTGCCCGGCCTGTTCATGGGTGCGGTGCAGTTCGGGCACTTGTCCACCGTGTTTGTGCCTGCAGGGCCCATGACCAGTGGCCTGTCCAACGACGCCAAAGCCAAGGTGCGTCAGCAATACGCCCAAGGTTTGGTCGGGCGTGAAGCCCTGCTGGAATCCGAAGCACAGGCCTACCACAGCCCCGGCACCTGCACCTTTTACGGCACCGCCAACAGCAACCAAATGCTCATGGAAATCATGGGCCTGCACCTGCCGGGTGCGTCCTTTGTGAACCCAGGCACAGCGCTGCGTGAGGCCTTGACCGAAGCCGCCATGGTGCGTGCCTTGGCCAACACTGGGCGAACCGGTCAAGCCGCCATCGGCATGGCCGACATCGTGAGCGAAAAAACCATCGTCAACGGCATCGTGGGCTTGTTGGCCACCGGCGGCTCGACCAACCACACCATCCATTTGGTGGCCATGGCCCGCGCCGCTGGCGTGCTCATCGATTGGGACGACTTCGCCGAACTCTCGGCCGCCGTGCCCTTGCTGGCCCGCGTCTACCCCAACGGCAGCGCCGATGTGAACCATTTCCACGCCGCTGGCGGCATGGGCTTTTTGATGCGCGAGTTAATGAACAACGGCTTGTTGCACACCGACGTGGCCACCGTCATGGGCCACGGCCTGCAAGGCTACACCCAAGAGCCTTGGCTCAACGACGGCGCGCTGGCTTGGCGCGATGTGCCCACCCACAGCGGTGACCTCAACGTGTTGCGCCCCGTGGCCGAGCCCTTCAGCGCCGACGGTGGCCTGCGCTTGCTGCAAGGCAATTTGGGCCGCAGCGTGGTCAAGGTTTCGGCGGTCAAACCCGAACACCGCGTGGTGCGCGCGCCCGCCGTGGTGGTCAGCGACCAACAAGACCTGTTGGCCCTCTTTAACGCGGGCGAACTCAAACGCGACCTGATCGCCGTGGTGCGTTACCAAGGCCCACGCGCCAACGGCATGCCCGAACTGCACAAACTCACCCCACCGCTGGCGGTCTTGCAAGACCAAGGCTTTAAGGTGGCGCTGGTGACGGATGGGCGCATGTCCGGTGCCTCCGGCAAAGTGCCCGCCGCCATTCACCTGAGCCCCGAGGCCTTGGCCGATGGCCCCATTGCCCGCGTGCAAGACGGCGACATGATCACCTTGGACTGTGAGCGCGGCATCTTGCATCTTGAGGTCGACGAAGCCACCTTGGCCGCTCGCGCCGTGCACCACCCCGACCTCAGCCGCAACGCCCACGGCACCGGCCGTGAGCTCTTTGGCCTGTTCCGTCAACACGCCAGCACCGCCGAAACCGGTGCCTCGCCCTTGTTCAACGCCTGACCCGCACACACCATGACCACCTGCTTCACCCACCCCACCTTTGTTTCCCGCGTGGTGCCCGTCATCGTCATTCACGATGTGGCGCACGCCGTGCCCTTGGCCCATGCCCTGCTCGAAGGCGGTATCGACGTGATGGAAATCACCTTGCGCTCAGAGGCCGCGCTGGACGCCATGGCCGCCGTGGCCAAGGCCGTGCCGGCCATGCACGTGGGCGCGGGCACCGTCACCCGCGTGGAAGACGTGCAGCGCGTGATCGACGCTGGCGCGCGCTTTGCGCTGTCGCCCGGCTGCACCGACGCCTTGGTGCACGCCGTGCAAGCCGCCCGCCTGCCCTTTGTGCCCGGCGTGATGACGCCCGGCGAAGTCATGCGCGCGCGCGACCAAGGCTTCACGCTCATGAAGCTGTTCCCCGCCTCGCAAGCCGGTGGCCTGGGCATGCTCAAGGCCTTGGGTGCACCGCTGCCCGATGTGCGGTTTTGCCCGACCGGCGGCGTGAGTGTGGACAACCTGGCCGATTTCCTACAATTGCCCAATGTGGCCATGGCCGGTGGGTCTTGGCTCACCCCGCCCGAGCTGCAAGCGCAGGGCCAGTGGGCCCGCATCACCGAGCTGGCCCGCCAAGCCACCACCATCGCCCAACGCTGAACAACCGACGCCCATGACCGCCGCCCCCCACGCCGCCTCACCCACCCAACGGCCCGCTTGGGGCGTGTTGTCTCAACTCGCCGCACAACCCCAGCCCCATTTGCGCGAACGGTTGACGACCGCTGGCCGCCACACCATGCAAGCCGCCGCCCAGGGCACCGGCATTCGCCTGGACTTCACACGCCAAGCCTTTGACGGCGCGGTGTGGTCCGCCTTGATGCAACTGGCCCGGGAATCGAACGTGGCGGGCCAACGCGACGCCATGTTCAGCGGCCAAACCATCAACACCAGCGAAGGCCGTGCGGTCTTGCACGTGGCGCTGCGAGGCACACCGGGAGCCGATGGTGCAGCTGCGCCTTGGGGCAGCGACATCCAGCGCTTGGTGCAAAACGAGCTCCAGCGTGTGTGCGACTTTGCCGAGCGTGTGCGCGGCGGTGCCGTCAAGAGCAGCACCGGCGCGGTCTTCACCGACGTGGTGAACATCGGCATCGGCGGCTCCGACCTCGGCCCGCGCATGGCCGCCGACGCCCTCGCCCCCTTGTGCAGCGATCACCTGCGCGTGCACTTCGTCAGCAACCCCGACGCTTGGGCGCTGCACAGCACGCTGCGCGGCCTGAACCCCGCGACCACGCTGGTCATCGTGGCCAGCAAAACCTTCACCACCCAAGAAACCATGACCAACGCCGCCTCGGTGCGCCGCTGGTTGCAAGACGGCGGCATTAGCGGCGCGGCGCAAAGCGCGCATCTGGTGGCCGTGACCGCCGCGCCGGCCAAGTCCAGCGCCGCTGGGTATCCATCCGAGCACACCTTCACGTTTTGGGACTGGGTGGGTGGGCGCTATTCGCTGTGGTCGGCGTTGGGCCTGCCTTTGGCCATGGCGGTGGGGGCAACCGCGTTTCGCGAACTGCTGGCCGGCGCACAGGCCATGGACACCCACTTCCAAACCGCCCCGCTGGATCAGAACCTACCGGTCATCATGGCCTTGAGTGGTGTGTGGAACCGCAACTTTTTGCATTGCCCCACGCAACTGCTGTCGTGTTACCCCAGCCGTTTGGTGCGATTCGCCCCTTTTGTGCAGCAAATGGACATGGAGAGCAACGGCAAACGCACGCGCCAAGACGGCCAAGCCGTGGACACCGGCACCGGCCCCATCGTTTGGGGTGGGCTGGGTATTGACGGCCAACACGCCTACTTTCAATTGCTGCACCAAGGCACGCACCGTGTGCCGGTCGAGTTCATCGGCGTGGAGACCGAAGACACACCGCTGCCCATGGCCGCCGAGCACCACCGCGTGGTCAACCTCAACTTGTGCGCCCAAGCCCAAGCCTTGGCGCTGGGCCGAAACGAAGCCGATACCCGTGCGGCCCTGCTGGCCGAAGGCCTGAGCGAGCGCGATACCGAGCGCCTGGCCAGCCAACGCAGCTTCCCCGGCGACGTGCCCAACAGCACGGTTTGGATCGACCAACTCAGCCCCCACCGCTTGGGCGCGCTGATCGCGCTTTACGAACACAAGGTCTTTGTGCAAGCCGCCATTTGGGGCATCAACGCCTACGACCAATGGGGCGTGGAGCTGGGCAAGACCATGGCCAAGGCGATGGAAAACGTTTGATGCGCATTGCGTTCGTGGCCCACAACGGCAAAAAAGACGACGGGGCGGCCTCGGTTATTGGCACGCACCGACAGAATCCAGCATCCAGTTCGCCACCAGTTAAAACGTGGTCCGTTTAAACATCACGCGCCCGTGCTCTCACCTGAATCGGTTTTGCCGTTTATCAATGACGCCACTCAATCAACAATGGCCGAGACCAAAAAGAACAGCACCGAGGCCATGAGGGCGGTGGCGGGCACGGTGACGATCCAAGCCGCAACGATACGCAACACGGTGGATCGCTTGACCAATTCTTTTTTGTAGGCTTTCTTTAAGGCCTTGCGTTCGTCTTTGGCAAACACAGCACCACCGGCTTTTTGGTGGGCCTTGGCGCGTTGCTTCATGTCGGCCAACATGCTTTTCTTATCGCTCACTTCAGCGGCTTCAAAACGCTTGAGGTAGGCTTCGACCTCTGCGCGGTCATCGCCGGGATGGCCGGCAAACACCACTTGCTCCATCTTGGCGTAATTGACCTTGAGCAACTCGCGCAAAAAGCCCACGCCAAACACCGCACCAATGGTGACGTGGGTGGTTGAAATGGGCATGCCAAAGTGCGAGGCCACGATGACGGTGATGGTCGCAGCCATGGCGATGGCGTAAGCGCGCATATTGTCCAGCTCGGTGATCTCTTTGCCGACCGTACGGATCAGTTTGCTGCCGTACAAAGCCAAACCCACCGACAACCCCAAAGCGCCAAGCACCATGATCCAAAGCGGTGTGGCCGCCTTGGTGGCCACCGCGCCGACTTTGACGGCTTCGTAAATGGCGGCCAAAGGGCCGATGGCGTTGGCCACGTCGTTGGCGCCATGGGCAAAACTGAGCAAGGCGGCCGAACCAATCAAGGGCCACACAAACAACGCGTTGACGCCTTGCTTGGAGTTGTCGAGCCGCTGCGCAGCGACGCTTACTGGGCCACGAACCAACCACCACACCACCCAGGCGATCACACCTCCCCCCACAACAGCCCAGCCCAAGCTGAGCTTGTACAGCTGCCCCAAACCCTTGGTCAACATGAAGGTGGCGTAAGCCCACGCCATGACGGCAATAAGCACCGGCACCACTTGGGCCGCAGCGTCGGTTTTGCTGCTGCGGTAGGTCACGCTGCGTTTGATCAAGTACAAAAACACGGCGGCGATGGCACCACCCATGAGTGGCGAAATCACCCAGCTCGCCACGATGGCGGTGATGGTGGCCCAATTCACCAAATCCCAACCGCCTGCGGCAATGCCCGCGCCCATGACAGCACCAATGATGGAGTGGGTGGTGGAAACCGGCGCGCCCAAGGCCGTGGCCAAGTTCAGCCACAGCGCACCGGCCAGCAAGGCCGCGAGCATGACGTTGGCAAACACCGCCGGGTCATTGAGTGCGTTGGCGTCAATGATGCCGCCCTTGATGGTGCCCACCACCTCGCCACCGGCCACGATGGCCCCCAAGGCCTCAAACAACGCCGCAATGGCGATGGCCCAGCCCATGGTCAAGGCACCGGAGCCCACCGAAGGGCCCATGTTGTTGGCCACGTCGTTGGCACCGATGTTCATGGCCATGTAGCCGCCCACCGCAGCGGCCACCAGCAACAAAACCACCGACGACGAAGACAAACCGGCCAACGAAGCGCCGTACAGCCATGCGTACAAGGCCACCAACAACAAAAACAAAACGGCTGCGCCGAATTGCAGCACGTCTTCGTTGCGACGCACAAAAGGGGAGGGGAATTTTTTGGTCATGTTGACTCGCTTGAGAGTGCCTCATTTTGTCACATTAATGTCACAAAAAAGTCACCCAGCGAAGCCTGGCCCAAGGTCAGAGGTTCAAAAAATGGGTCCGGTAATGCACCAACTCGTCGATGGACTCGTGCACATCGGCCAAGGCGGTGTGCTTTTGCTGCTTTTTAAAGCTGCTATAGGCGGCGGGCTTCCAACGCTTGGCGAGCTCTTTGAGCGTGCTCACATCAAGACAGCGGTAGTGAAAAAAAGCCTCCAATTTGGGCATGTACTTAACCAAAAAACGGCGATCTTGGCTGATGGTATTGCCACACATGGGAGAGCCATTTTTGGGCACGTACCGGGCCAAAAAAGCCAAGCACTCGGCCTCGGCCTGGGCCTCGCTGACGGTGCTGGCGCGCACCTTGTCAATCAAGCCGCTTTTGCCGTGGGTGCCTTTGTTCCAGGCGTCCATCCGGTTGAGCAAGTCGTCCATTTGGTGAATGACCCAAACGGGGCCTTCCACACGAACGCTCAAGTCGGCGTTGGTGACGACCACCGCCAACTCAAGCAAGCGCTCTTTTTCGGGGTCGAGCCCACTCATTTCACAATCGAGCCATACCAAGTTTTGATCGCTCTTGGCTAGGGGGGTGGGTGTTGGGGTGGGTTGTGCGCTCATGCGCCGATTTTCGCCGATCCGGATAGACTCACCGCCATGGACATTGCCTCAACCACCTTCACCCTCGTCTTTTGTGTGCTCCTGCTGGCGAGCTTTTTGATTCGGCAATGGCTGGGTTCACGCCAAATCCGTCACATCGCACGACACCGCGCCAGCGTGCCCCGTGCCTTTGCCGATCACATCGACCTGCCCGCGCACCAAAAAGCCGCCGACTACACCATCACCAAAACCCGTTTCAATTTGCTGACGGCCACGCTGGGTGCCATGGTACTGCTGGGCTGGACACTGCTGGGGGGCCTGAACCTGCTCAACCAATCGCTGCTCAGTGCCATGGGGCCGGGTCTGTGGCAACAAATCGCGCTGGTGGCGGCCTTCTCGATCGTTGGTGGCCTCATCGACTTGCCCATGTCTTGGTGGGCCACGTTTCGCATCGAAGCCCGTTTTGGCTTTAACCGCAGCTCGCTGGGTTTGTGGTTGATCGACGGTGTGAAATCGGCACTGGTGGGGGTTGTGATTGGCACGCCTTTGCTCGCCACGGTGTTGTGGTTGATGGGCGCTGCAGGCGGCACTTGGTGGCTCTGGGTTTGGGGCTTGTGGATGGGTTTTAACCTGTTGATGCTGGTGCTGTACCCCACGGTCATTGCCCCGCTCTTCAACCAATTCAAACCCTTGGACGACCCCGAATTACAAGGCCGGGTGCAGTCGCTCATGCAGCGCTGCGGCTTCACCGCCAAGGGCCTGTTTGTGATGGACGGCAGCAAGCGCAGCGCCCACGCCAACGCTTACTTCACCGGTTTTGGTTCGGCCAAGCGCGTGGTGTTCTTTGACACTTTGTTGGCCCAACTCAGCCCCGGCGAGATCGACGCGGTTTTGGCCCATGAGCTGGGACACTTCAAACACCGCCACATCCTCAAACGCGTCGTCATGCTCTTTGTGGTCAGTGGCCTGGGCTTGGCTGCGCTGGGTTATGCGGCTTCACAGCTCTGGTTCTACACCGGCTTGGGCGTGATGCCTTCGCTGGGCGCGCCCAACGATGCCTTGGCCTTGATCTTGTTCATGCTGTTTGTGCCCTTGGTGAGTGACTTCATCTCGCCACTGATCTCGCAACGCTCGCGCCGCGACGAATTCGAAGCCGACGCCTACGCCAGCGAACACACACAAGCCAGCGACTTGGCCAGCGCCCTGCTCAAACTGTACAAGGACAACGCCAGCACCCTGACACCAGACCCGCTGTACGTGCGCTTCTACCATTCGCACCCGCCGGCCAGCGAGCGTTTGGGTCGACTCATGAACCGCGCAACCAGCGCATGACACAAACCCAAGCAGGTTTGGTGGTGGCGGCTTATGGTCGCCACTGTTTGGTGGAAAGCGCCGATGGTCAACGCCGCATCTGCCACCCACGCGGCAAAAAAAGCCAATCGGTGGTGGGTGACCACGTGCTTTGGCAAGCCACTGGGGACGAAGGCACGATCGAGCGCGTGGTTGAGCGGCGCAACCTGCTGTATCGCCAAGACGAGATCCGAACCAAGTCGTTTGCGGCCAATCTGGATTTGGTGATCATGCTTTTGGCAGCCGACCCCGAGTGGTCAGAGAGTCAACTCACGCGCGCCCTGATCGCCGCCGAAGCCCAACACATTCCTGTGCTGATTGTGCTCAACAAAAGCGACCTCAGCGATTTGTTTGAGCGCGCTTGGGTCCGTTTGGCACCGTATCGACGCATGGGTCACACCGTGTTGCCGCTGTGCCTGAACGCAGAACACACCCAGGGTTTGGGCGCGCTGCTCGATCACCTCAGGGGCAAAAACAGTTTGGTTTTGGGCCCTTCGGGCGTGGGTAAGTCCAGCTTGGTCAACCGCTTGGTGCCGGATGCGCAAGCCCAGACCGGTGAGATTTCGCGCGCCTTAAATTCGGGCAAACACACCACCACCAGCACCACTTGGTATTGGGTGGGCGAAGGCCGCCACACGGGGCTGATCGATTCACCGGGTTTTCAGGCTTTTGGTCTGCACCACATTGAGCCCATGCAGTTGGCCCATCTGATGCCCGACTTTCTCGACACCCTGGGCCACTGCAAGTTTTACAACTGCACCCACTTGCACGAACCGGGTTGTGCGGTGCAGGCCCAAGTGGGTGTGGACGCTGGTGACGGCTTGGGGCCTGCCATCAGCGAGAACCGCTACCGCTTGTACCGCGAGCTTTTTACCGAACTCTCGCAGACACGTTACTGATCACGCGCTCGCCTGATCACCATGCGGCCATCGTCAACAAGGCCAACACCAGCAGCCACAACACCACGGATCGCCACAGCAAGCCCACGGTGCTGGCCAAGTGCGCCACCTTAAGTTCTGTGGGGGCCATTGTCGGGTCAGCATCCCCAACCTCGGGGTGCCCAAGGTCCCGCCACTCAACCGCCAAAGCGCCACTCGCGACAGCCAAGAGCACCGCGTCGTTGTTGGGCCAGGCGCTGTCCATCGGGGCGCGCCAAC
This sequence comes from Comamonadaceae bacterium, assembly GCA_011391745.1. GTDB lineage: Bacteria > Pseudomonadota > Gammaproteobacteria > Burkholderiales > Burkholderiaceae_C > Hydrogenophaga. Next base: position 9,179 of record JAABPX010000055.1, on the reverse strand, counting down.
GTGCCAGGGCTTCTTCAAAATGCCCCACCACCGCAAAACACAAAGCGCTCATGCGCACAGGCAGCCAATCCACCACAGCCCATGCCCGTTCGGCCATGCTCGCCACAGGGGCACTGAGCCAACCCTGTGCGGTGGGCATGACCCATCGCTGCCCCACCAACTGGGCCAAGCGATACAGCACCGCCCCGGCGGGACCAAGGCCGACGGCGGCGAAGAGCGCAAATCCAACGATGACACCCAGCACATGACGGTGGGCCGCCAGCACACCGTTTTGCATGGTCAAGGCCACGATTTGGTGGCGCGTTAGACGGTGCGTGGGCATCGACAACCAGCGCGCCAACTCGGTGCGCGCCGCATCTTCATCACCCGTTGCCAAGGCATCCCGAATTTCGGTGAAATGGTGACTGAACTGGCGAAAACCCATGGTCAGGTACAAGACAGCCACCACCCAAACCCAAGCCAACACGACCGCCACCGAAGACAAGGCCCAAAACACCCCGGCGCTCACGACCGCAGGCACCAAGACGGCCAACACCCACGCCCACCTCGCGTGGTGGGTCTGACCGGCATCGAAATGACGGCGCACCCATTCAACCCACGAGAGCAAAAAGCCGTGCACGGGGTGGCCCAGCGGCACCGCACGGGCTTGTTCCAAGATCAAGGCAATCAAGACACTGAAAAAACTCATGCCATCATCCTACAAGGAGTCGATGTGTTGGTGCGATGCAGCGGCCAGCATGCGGTAAAAATTTCGCAACAAACCGGCGGTGACACCCCAAATAAACCGCTCCTGGCCACCGTCTTGATATGGCATGGCGTACCACTCGCGTCGCTGGCCATTGGCCAAACGCCAATGGCGACGGTGGTGTGCTGGGTTCATCAAAAACGACAGGGGGACTTCAAACACCTCATCGACCTCCCCGTCATTGGGTTGCACCGCCCAATCGGGTCGAACCAAGGCCACCACGGGCGTGATGTCAAAAGCCGAGCCGGTGCGGTAATTGGGCAAGGTACCCAAGACCTCCACCCGGTCTGGGGGCAAACCCACCTCTTCCTGCGCCTCTCGCAAGGCGGCGGCCACGGCGTCGGTGTCTTGCGGATCCACACGTCCACCGGGCAAGGCAATTTGCCCCGCGTGCGAGGACAAGCGAGCGCTGCGCAGGGTCAGCAACACACACACGGTTTCGCGCTGCACCAAGGGAATCAGCACAGCCGCCGGCGTGGGCACACGGTCGGTCCAAGCGGGTTCTTGTCGGACTTCGGGCGTCCAAGCGGGCGGCGAAGCAAAAGCACGGCGCAAACCCGACGGGCTCATGCACAAGGGATGGACCGGGGCCATCGACGGCGCATCGTCGGGCACCACAGCGGCCAAACGAGGATCAAACACAGGCAACACCAAGCTCATGGAAGGTGAGCATATCAGCGCGCAGGTTGGGTGCACACGAAAAAAAACCGCCCGGTGAGGGGCGGTTTTTTTGGCTTGGCTGCACGCCAAGGGGAAAGAGGGCCATCAAGCGCCGAGCTTTTCCTTGATGCGAGCCGACTTACCGCTGCGCTCACGCAGGTAGTACAGCTTGGCGCGACGCACCGCACCGCGGCGCTTGACCTCGATGCTGGCAATACGCGGGCTGTACAGGGGGAACGTACGCTCAACGCCCTCGCCGTTGGAGATCTTGCGCACGATGAAGCTGGAGTTCAAGCCACGGTTGCGGCGGGCAATGACCACACCTTCGTATGCCTGCAAGCGCTTGCGCGTGCCTTCAACCACGTTCACACTCACGATGACCGTGTCGCCGGGGGCAAAACTGGGGATTTGTTTGTTCAAACGAGCAATTTCTTCTTGCTCAAGGGTTTGGATCAGGTTCATGGTGAATTCCACACGTTTTTGCGTTCATGCCCGCTGCACTAGGGGCGGCATGGGGCAGTTTGCCCGGCCGCGGCGGGTAGAGGACCGAAAAGCCTTGGATTATAACAAGCTGCGCAAATAGGCTTCGTCGGCAGCACTCAGGCGACCAGCGCTGCGAACCGCCTCGATCACATCGGGGCGCCAGCGCGCCGTGGTGGCCAAGCTTTGTTCGCGGCGGTGACGCGCGATGCGCTCGTGGTGGCCCGACAGCAAAGCGTCGGGCACCGCCTCGCCCCGCCAAACCTCAGGGCGGGTGTAATGCGGGCTGTCAAGCAAGCCGTCGATGGCCGGGTTGAAGCTGTCGAACTGGTGGCTGCCTTCGTCGTTGAGCACACCGGGTTGCAAACGCGCCACCGCATCCAACAAGGCCATGGCAGCGATTTCACCGCCCGACAAAACAAAGTCGCCTAGGCTGATTTGGTGCGTGACGTGCCGATCAATGAAGCGTTGGTCGATGCCCTCGTAACGCCCACACAACAGCACCGCCCCGTCGCTGTCGGCCCAAGATTGGACCGAGGCATGATTCAAGCGCGCACCGATGGGCGAAAACAGCACCACGGGGCGGCATTCCGTCGTTGTGAGTCCCGTGACCGCTTGGTTTTGCCCAATCGCTTGCAAACACCGCTCCAGCGGCTCGGCGAGCATGACCATGCCAGGGCCGCCACCAAACGGGCGGTCGTCAACACGGCGGTAATTGCCCTCAGCGAAATCGCGCGGGTTCCACAGCCGCAGCTCGACCTGCCCCGATTCAAACGCCCGCCGCGTCACCCCCGCACTCAGCAAGGGCGCGAACAGTTCGGGGAACAGGGTGATGACGTCAAAACGCACAGACACGCTCAATAGTCGGGCTGCCAGTCGACGGTGATGCGCCGCTCGGCGGTGTTCACCTCGTCCACATAGGCGTTGACGAAGGGCACCAAGCGTTCCAGTGTTTTGGTTTCGCCGTCCACGGTGTCGGTGTACTCCATCACCAGCACGCTGGTGGGGCCGGTGGCCATCAGGTCGGTGACGAGCCCCAGGTCCACGCCCTCGCGGTTGTGCACTTGGCAGCCAATCAAATCGACCCAGTAATACTCACCCTCGGGCAAGGCCGGGAACTGGCTGCGCGAGAGGTAAATGCGGGTGCCTTTGAGGGACTCGGCGGTGTTGCGGTCGTTGACACCTTCGAGGCGCGCCACCCAGCCGTCGGCGTGCGCCTTCACTTCGGCGACTTGCACCTGCACCGGGCCGCTGAAGACGACGAAACCCCGCGCGAAGCGGGCCTCGGGCGGGGTTAAGTGCCACGTGTCGCTGGCCAAGAGCGCGGCGGTATCGGCACCATGGGGCTGGATTTTGAGCCAGCCCTTGATGCCCCACGCGTCTTGAAAACGACCCAACTCCACCGCGTCTGCCGGCAGGGGCGACGCTGTGAAGGCCGTCATCTTCAGGCGACCTTGGCGGCGTTTTGCTTGATCAAACGCTCAACGGTTTCGGAAGGCTGTGCGCCCACGCTGATCCAGTGATTCAGGCGGTCGGCAGCGATGCGCAATGGCTCTTCACCACCACGTGCCAAGGGGTTGTAAAAACCCAAGCGCTCGATGAAACGGCCATCGCGGCGGTTGCGCTTGTCGGCAACCACGATGTTGTAGAAAGGACGGGCTTTGGCACCGCCGCGAGAAAGTCGGATAACGACCATGGTGAATCCTTCGGGTGGAGAGGTGCCAAAATCGACACCTCGCAGGGTTTTTCAACCCATTTCATTGCAACGCTTGAGACACACGACTGACCACCCGGTCAGCGAAACGCCGCAAAACCCAAGATTATAGCCCCATGCCCTCCATCCGACCCAGTACCGAAGCCGACCTGCCCGACATCACCGCCATCTACGCCCACCACGTGCTGCACGGCACCGGCACCTTTGAGACGACACCACCCACCGAAGCCGACATGTGCCAGCGCCGTGCCGATGTGCTGAGCAAAGGCTTGCCTTACATCGTCATCGAAGAGCCCGGTCACCTGCTGGGCTTTGCCTACGCCAATTGGTTCAAACCGCGGCCGGCTTACCGGTTCTCGGTCGAAGACTCGATTTACCTCGCCCCAGGTCAGGAGGGCCGCGGCTTGGGCAGCACCCTGATGAACGAACTGTTGAACCAATTGGAGGCTGCGGGCATCCGAAAGGTCATGGCCGTCATCGGTGATTCGACCAACGCCGCCTCGATTGGGGTGCACCGACGCGCTGGTTTTGCGCCGGCGGGCGTGGTTCAATCGTGTGGCTGGAAGTTCGGGCGCTGGCTCGACATCGTGCTGATGGACAAAACCCTCGGCGACGGCGACCGCACCCCGCCACAAGACACCCCACCCAACACCTGAACCATGACCCGCCCAAAACACAAAACCATCGCCGTTTGGCTCGCCCTAACCTTGGGCAGCTTTGGCTTACACCGCTTCTACTTGCGCGGCTGGGGCGATTGGATCGGTTGGCTGTTCCCCATCCCCACCGCCTTGGGTTGGTGGGGCATCGACCGGGCCATCACCTTCGGCCAAGACGACACCTTGTCGTGGGTGCTCATGCCATTGCTGGGTTTGAGCATCAGCATCAGCTGCCTCATGGGCATCGTGTACGCCTTGGCGGACCGCGCGGCGTGGAACCGCCGCTACAACCCCGAACTCGACGGGCTAGCCACCACGGGTCAAACCCAGTGGCTGACCATCGGCGCCTTGATCGCTTGTTTGATGATCGGCACCGTGGCCTTCATGGCCACCTTGACCTTCAGCTTCCAGCGCTACTTCGAACACCAAGTCGAAGCGGCCAAAGCACTCACCCGTTGATCCAAGCCATAAAAGCCATCACGGCGCTCAATGTGATGGCCGAGACCGCCGTGGACAAACCCATGGCGGCGGTGGTTTGGGCTTGCGCCACGCCGTAGCGCTGCGCGAACAAAAACACATTGGCCCCGCTGGGCAAGGCCGCGGCCACCACCATCACGGTCAAAGGCAAACCGGTGATGCCAAAGGCCCACGCGCTGATGCCGACCAAGACTGGCAACAAGAGGTTCTTGGATGCCACCACCCACAGCGCGGTTCGCACGTGACCACCCAAGGGCGTGTGCGCCAAGGTCACACCCACCAGCAGCAGCGACACCGGTCCAAACGCGCTGCCCAAGAGCTGCAAAGGCCGGTCAATCACCAGCGGCAAACCCCAACCGGTTTGGGCGTACAACAGGCCACACACGATGGGCAGGGGCACCGGGTGGATCACCGCGCTCTTGGCCGCCGACCAGACCGTGCGCCCAACGGATTGGGCGCGCCCGCCCGCCGCGTGCTGTTCGCGGGCAGCCGCCCACGCCAAGATCAGCGTGGCCGAACTCAACAAGATCAAGGCGTGCACCGACACCAAAGTGAGCAGGGTCACCAAACCCGCTTGACCATAAGCCAAGCCCACCAAGGTGATGCCGATCATCACCATGTTGGAAAACACACCCGCCAAAGCCAGCACCACGCTTTCGCGATTCAAGCCGCGCCAAGCGATGGACACCAAAAGCAAAGCCCCACCGGCCACGAAGTAAGCCAGGACTGGGCGCAGGTCCAAGGCTTCAAAACGAACGGTGCTCATGGTGCGGAACAACAGCGCCGGGATCAGCACCAAAAACACCAGATTCGACAAATCGGGCACCGAGGCCTCTCGCACCCAACGCCGCTGCCCCGCCATGTAGCCCAAAGCGATGAGCAAAAAAACCGGCGTCAGCGACAAAAACAGGGGGTGGTCAGCAATATTCACCGGCGCATGTTAACCGTCAGCGAACGGGCATCGCATCGCTCATGCGGTAAAACAATCCGGTGGGGTCTTGGGTCAGCACGTGTAAGCGACCTTGCATGACCAAGGCGTTGGTGGTGTATTTGACCGGGTCTCGGGCAATCACCTCAACCATGCTCTCGGCCCCGCCGGGCGTGCAAAACGAACAGGTCAAGGGCACCGAGGTCAACAAAAACCGGCGCTGCGTTTGCCCCGGTTCGAGCGGCATCATGAAGCCCTGTACACGCACCAAGTTTTGGTGCAAGGCCACCAGGCGCTGAGGAAAGACCGGCTGCACACGGCGGTTGACGATGCGTTTTTCGATGTTGGTGAGCACCGACCACGGCACCACGTCAAGCCGCTCGGGCAGCGGCTTAAAAGGGCTCAGCGGGCTGTGAATACCCGCGCCCTGACCTTGTGGAATGCCATTGAGCGGGTGCGCGGGCTGCACACCGGGCATGGGCGAACTCAGGCCTTGCGCCCCAAGGGGCGGCACCACACTCAACAAAGCAAAACCGCACAGGTCGCGACGCCGCATGCTCAGGCCCATCAGTGCGCGTGTTTCATGCCGCAGTACTTGCCAATGGCCAAGCCCTTGCAGGCTTTTTGCAATTCGGCCACACACACTTTTTCACCTTTGCCATCGGCCAAGCATTGGGCCGCGGCGGTGTGTGCCGCGGCCATGGCGCGGTGCCTTGCAATGTCCTCTTGGGTTTCTTTGGCGGAATGTTGGGCCCAAACAGGCGCAGCAAACACCACAGCCAACAACGCAATTTTTAATTTCATGAATTCACCTCACGGATAACAGGGTTTGAACATCTTGACGATAGGCACCGAACGCCGGTATGGCCGCAGCCAACAACGCCACGCCCAGTGCCACCAAGGGCACAGGCCACCAAACCGCCCACACCGGTGTGTCGACAACGGCCAGTGACACATCATGCGCCAAAGACCAGCCTAACAAAGCTGTCAAGCCCCCCGTCAACACCAAGGTCAAGACAAGCGACAGCAATGCGAGCCACACCGCCTCGGCCAACAACAGCCCGGTCAAGCGCATGGGCGATGCGCCCAGCACGCGCATGAGCGCCATGTCGGTACGCCGCTCGCGCAGGGCCTGCCACAGCGCCACCCAGACCGACAGCGCCGCCACCAGCAGCATCACCACGCCCAAGCCTTGCACAGCCCGCGTGCCCACATTCAGCATCGACAAAAGGCGCGTGACCTCCATGGCGGGTGCGGCGGCTTGTAATGTCGAGGTGGCGTTGACCTGGCGCGGCAGCGTCACCGCGGCCAAGGGCGTGTTGTAGCGAATCAGCGCCAAGCTCACTTCGCGATCGGCCCGCAACGCGGCCCAGTCGTCGGCACTCATGTCTGGCGTGGCGTGCATGTCGTCGTGCACCTGCCAGACCGACTCAGTGGCCGTCAACACCAAGCGGTCGAGCACACACGCACAGGCTGCCAACACACCCACCACGCTGTACGCCGCCTCGTCGTGTGTAGGCCCGCCTTGTCCCAAACCGTGTGCCCCCACAAAAGCTTGGCCCACCACCAAACCCGTGGCTTGGGCCACCTCGGCACCCAGCACGGCTTGCATCGGCGCATCCCACCACTGGCCCGATGCGGCGCGTGCACCGTGGTGTGTGAGGTAATCGTGCGTGGTGCCGACGATGCGAAAGCCCGCCAAGTTGTCGCCCACGCTCAGGGGAATGAAGCGCTCCACCTGCGGGTGTTGTTGTAGCCATTGCAGGTCCTCCAGCAACACATTGCCGGGCGGCACGTCCACATGGAACACCCCCGCCATGATCAGCTGCATGGGGCTGCCCTTGGCCCCCACCACCAAATCCACACCCGCCAAGTCGCGTTGCAAGGCGCGCTCCACCTGTGCTTGCGCTTGCAAGACCACGCCAAAGACCGTCAAACCCAAGGTCAACAACACCAAGTTGAGCACCGCCGTCAAAGGCCGCGACCACAGGTAGGTCCACGCCCAGCGCCACACACTCATGCGCCACCCCCAGGCGGCAAATTCAGTCTCGGCGCATCCGGCCAAGCTTGCACCGCCCGCGCATCGTGCGTGGCCACCACCAGCGTGGCTCCGTGCGCTTGGGTGTGTTCGCGCAAGAGCGCCAACACGTTCTCACACGCCGCATCGTCCAAGCTTGCGGTGGGCTCGTCCGCCAAGACCACCGCCGGACGGCGCAGCACCGCACGGGCCAAGGCCACGCGCTGCGCTTGCCCACCCGAGAGTTGCTGCGGTCGGCGCTGCGCCAAAGCGCCCACCCCCAAGGCCGCTAGGCCGCGTTCGATGGCACGCCGATCCACCGGCAAACCGGCGGCGAAATACACAAGCGCCAGGTTGTCGAACACGGTGAGCGCATCGCTCAAACCCAAGCGCTGCGGCAAAACGCCCACACACACGCTGCGCCAACGGTCGCGTTGCGGGCCGCTGAGCGTGCCCAAGTCGGTACCCGCCACCGACACACGGCCTTCGCTGGCCACCCTCAAACCGGCCACCAAAGACAACCAGGTTGACTTGCCGCTGCCCGAAGGCCCGCGCAGCAGCAACGTGCCGCCGCTTGGCACGCGCACATCGGGGAAACGCAAAACGCCGTTGGTGCCAGCAAAACGAAAACCCAAACCCTGTGTGTCGATCATTTCGCCCAAGGTTCACCGCGCCAGCCGCGCAAAGGTCTGACGAAACTTCGCCACCTTGGGCGCGGCCACGGCCATGCAATAGCCTTGGTTGGGGTTGCGCTCAAAGAAGTCTTGGTGGTAGTCCTCGGCGGCGAAATAGTTCGTCAGCGGCAACACCTCGGTGACGATGGGTGCCCCAAACGCGTCTTGCGCGATGAGTTCGTCCATGAGCGCCTGCGCCACGTTGCGCTGATCGTCGTGGGTGAAATAAATGCCACTGCGGTACTGCGTGCCCATGTCGTGGCCTTGACGGTTGAGCGTGGTCGGGTCGTGGATCACAAAGAAAATTTCCAGCAGCTCACGCGTACTGACCTGCTCGGCGTCGTAGACCAGCTTCACCACCTCGTTGCAACCGGTGCGCCCCGTGCACACCGCCTCGTAACTCGGGGCTTGCGCTTGCCCGTTGCTGTAACCGGATTCAACATCCAACACGCCGCGCACATTTTTGAACACCGCTTCGGTGCACCAAAAACAGCCGCCGCCCAAAACCAAGGTTTCTGAATTTTTCATGTTGCGTTTATAACGGTTGCGCTGGGATATCGCCTCGGCCCTCTGCCAGCCAGGGACTTACCTGCTATATTAATAACCAATCGGTCATTAATATGTTGCTCACCCCCGCAATCTCCCCAGACAGCATACCCCGGCGCAGTCGGCGCAAGGACGCGCGCCCGGGGGAGTTGCTGGCCGCCGCGCTGAGCCTGTTCGTGAAAAAGGGGTTTGCTGCCACCACGGTCGAAGCCGTGGCTGCGCGTGCTGGGGTGTCCAAAGGCACTTTGTTTTTGTATTTCCCCAGCAAAGTTGAGCTGTTTC
>JAABPX010000054.1 GCA_011391745.1 Comamonadaceae bacterium | reverse complement strand
ATCTGTTTCAAGCCGTGGTGCGGGAAAACATCGTGGGGCGATTGAGCGAATGGGCACAAACCATTGAACGCCACGAAGGCCCGCAAGCCCCCTTGCTGCAAACGTTGATGCACCAATGGTGGCAACGCATTGGCATGACCGAAGCCTCTGGCATCACCAAACTCGTTTTGAGCGAAGCGGGCCAATTCCCCGACATCGCTCGGTTCTACCAAACCGAGGTCATTGAACCCGGCCAAGCGCTGATGCGCCAGATCCTGCGCCGCGGCGTCGCCAGCGGCGAATTCCGCGCCTTGAACATGGAACACACCATCCATG
>JAABPX010000053.1 GCA_011391745.1 Comamonadaceae bacterium | reverse complement strand
ATTGGGCTTTGGACATGGGCCTAATCCGGCCCGGTTTGGTGTTTCGGGTGTTCAAGGCCATTGCCAACTACCAGTTCCGGGTGGCCAGTGTGATCGGCATTCAAACCGAAGGCAATCGCCGTTATTTTTCTGGGGCGTTGCAATATGCACAGCCCAAGGTGGAGGTGCTGCACAACTGGTTGGCCGAGCGGGCGGTGGGGCCGTGTAGGATTGACATCGGCCAGACCCCACTGGCTGGACGCAAGGTGTTTGTTTACGCCGGCAACATGGGCGTTGCCCAAGGCATGGGTGTGTTGCTGGACTTGGCCAGCGAAATGTTGGCCGACCAACGTTATGGCTTTGTGTTCGTTGGACGCGGTCAGGAATACCCGCGTTTGGAGGCGCTGGCACGACAGCGCGGTTTGACCAATGTGTGGTTCCACGATGAGATTGAGCCCGATGAAATCCCGGGCCTGTACGCACAGTGTCACGTGGGGTTGCTTGCCTTGGACCCACGGCACCAAAGTCACAACATACCCGGTAAGTTCTTGTCGTACATGCACGCGGGCATGCCGGTCCTGGCCAGCGTCAACGCAGGCAACGACTTGGTTCAGTTGATTGAACAGCACGCCGTGGGTGCGGTGGCGACCGATCACAAGGCCGCGACCTTGGCGGTATTGGCCAAGGGTTTGATTGACCAGATTGAGACTCAGCCCGATCGCTATCGCCTCGACTGCTTGGCTTTGGCCAAGCAGCAGTTTTCATCCAACACCGCGGCCTTGCAAGTGCTTCAGGCCATCTGCCCTCGAGTCTAGTTCACCAACTGCCGCAAGGCGGCAAGTTTGGACATTGTTACAATGTCAGGGTTTCTGAATTGTATTTATCACCACTGAGACCATGAACAAAACATTTACCCGTCGTCTTACCCTTGTGCTCGCTTTGAGTTCAGCTTTTGGCCTGCAGGCACCCATGGCGAGTGCGCAGAGCGTGGGAGCCACGGCGGGCTCTGCTTCGGTGGGTGGAGCATCGGTGCCAGGGGTTAGCGCAACTGGCGCGGGTATGGCCCGCGGGGGCAGCAGTGGTGCCGCGGGCGCGGCTGTGATAACGCCTGGCAGCCGTGGGCCAGCGGCCTTGGGTCAAGCGCCCAGCACTGGCTCGGAGGTTGGCGACCAAACCCTGGAGCGAATCAGAGACCCGCGCAAATTGTTGCCCACCACCTTGCAAGGTGAGGCCATTCTGAACCAGTTTCAGAACTTTGTTTATGAAAACACGGGCAAGCTTTTGCCTTTGTATGGCGCGGATTTATTCAGCAACCCCGAGGCTTACAGCGCAAACCCAGATGCCATGGTGCCGCTCGATCACGTTTTGGGTCCGGGTGATGAGGTCAACGTGCAGATTTGGGGCGCCGCTGAATATTACGGTGCCCATGTCTTGGACCGCAATGGTCAAATTGCGTTGCCCAAAATCGGATTGGTCAATTTGTTGGGTGTGCAGGTCAAGGACATGGAGCAGACCTTGCGCAGCCAAGTGGCCCGTGTGTATTCCAACGTCACCGTCACGGCCACCATGGGGCGGCTGCACGGAACGACGGTGTACGTGGTTGGTCATGCCAAGCAGCCAGGCACCTACAACGTCAGCAGTTTGAGCACCTTGATCAACGTTTTGTTTGCCAGTGGTGGGCCCGCGCCACAAGGCACCATGCGCAATATTCGACTCTTGCGCAACGGCAAAGAAGTCACGTCCTTGGATTTGTATGCGTTTATTGGAAAGGGTGACAAGAGCCGCGACGTTCGGGTGCAATCGGGCGACGTGATCATGATCGGTGCTTCAGGCCCCCGTGTCGCGTTGACGGGTGCTTATGACCATGAGGCCATTTACGAAATCAAACCCGACACCACCATTGCCGACATTTTGTCTCTGGGTTCGGGTTTGCCAGCGTTGGTCAGCCCTCAAAAAGCCTTGTTGGAGCGTGTGGAGCAAACGGCCTTGGGCTCAAGAAACGTCAGAGACATTCGCTTGGATGGGGCGGGTTTAAAGACCCTTTTGCGAGACGGGGACATTTTGACTTTGTTCTCCATCAGTCCCGCTTTTGCCAATGCCATTACGTTACAAGGCGCGGTGGCGCAGCAGTTGCGGCACCCTTGGACGCCGGGCATGCGAATCACCGACCTGATCCCGGATCGGGAGGCGCTGATCACGGCCGACTACTACAAGCGTAAAAATCAGTTGGTCCAAAACGTTGAGGTTAACGTCACTGCGGGTGAGTATGTTGGCCGTATTGAGGGCCGGGCTCGAACCCCAGAAGAAGAAATCAACTGGGAGTATGCGGTCGTTGAGCGTTACAACAAGAACACTTTGCGCATTGAGTTGTTGTCGTTTCACTTGGGCCGTGCGGTGATTCACAAAGACCCTGCTCACAATTTGGAGTTGTTGGCGGGGGACGTGGTGACCATCATGAGTGCGGCCGACCTGCGCATGCCCACCTCTCGGGGTTCTCGGGTGGTGCGCATTGAAGGCGAAGTTCAGTCGCCAGGCGTTTATCAGTTTCAACCGGGTGAAACCCTTAGACAGTTGCTCACGCGTACCCAAGGCTTAACACCCCAAGCGTATTTGTTTGGCGCCGAGTTTGTGCGCGAAAGTGTGCGGCGTCAGCAACAAGAGAACTTGGACCAATTGATTCGCCGCTTGGAAGCCCAGCAACGCAACTTGGCGGCTAAAAACACCGCCAACAACTCAGGCGAGCGGGCCGAGCAGGTTCGTGCTTTGCAAGAACAGCAACAGGCGAATTTGGCTGCGCAAATTGAACGTTTGCGTGAGTTGCGAAGCCAAGGCCGTATTGCCTTGGAGTTGGATCCGGAAGTGGTCTTGACTGCTAAAAATCCATTGGCTTTGGTTCCCGATTTGCCCTTGGAAGACGGCGACAGTTTGTTGGTGCCACCCATGCGTGGTTTTGTTGCTGTGGTGGGCCATGTGAACAATGAAAACTCCTTCATTTACAGGTCAGGTAAAACCGTGCGGGACTTTTTGAATACGGCGGTTCCCATGGAAGACGCTGAGTTGAGTGAGGTGTTTGTGCTCCGTGCGGATGGCACGGCGGTGAACCGCCGCAGCGTGGGTGGTTTTGGCGGTATTGAGCGTTTGCGTTTGATGCCAGGCGACACCGTGGTGGTGCCGGCCAAAGCCGATCGCGAGACCACTTACAACTTTGTGGTGCGTTCACTCAAAGATTGGTCGCAAATTTTGCTTAATTTTGGCTTGGGGGCCGCAGCTTACAAGAGCTTGACCGACTAACTTCTACACAAGCAAGTGCAAAGTCGTCAGATTTTGCAGAAAACAACATTAAAGTATGAACGATACACAAGACACAGCCCAAGCTCCATTTCTAGAAGAGCGGGATTTCAGCTTTTTTGACTTTGTGCAAATAGCGGTTGACCATTTGCGGCCCTTGATCTTGGTGCCGTTAATTTTGGCGGTGGTGGTCACCACTTTGGTGGCTTTGTTGGTCGAGCCTAAGTTCACTTCTCAAACCCGATTTTTGGCGCCACAACCGCCGCAGAGCATGGGTGCCGGTGCTTTGAGTAGCTTGGGTATTCAAGGTTTGGCTGGTGGTGTGGGGGCCTCTTTGCGAAACCCGGCCGATGTGTATCTCTCTTTTTTGAGAAGTAACCGTTTGCGCGATGTCATCATTGATGAATTCGATTTGATGGCTTTGTACAAGGTCAAAACCAAAGACCAAGCCCGGCGTGTGCTTGACAAAATTGTGGGCATTGAACTGGGCAAGGACAACATCATCACGGTGACCATCACACACCCCGATGCCGAACTGGCTGCGAAAATGGCCAATGCATACCCAAGAGAATTGCGCAAAATCGTTTCTCGGTTTGCGGTGGAAGAAGCCGAAACCCGACGGGCGTACTACGTGGCCCAAGTGGCAACGTCAAAAGACAAAATCAAATCCATGGAAAACACACTCAAGGCCACAGGCATGAGTGCCGATGTGTTGAAACTCGACATGGGAGCGTCTGTGGCCGAGGTGGCCAATTTGAAGGCGGCCATTGCATCGGCTGAAATTCGTTTGCGCGCGATGCGCAGCTATTTGGCCGACACGGCGCCCGAGTTCAAAATTGCTTTGGGTGAGCTGGATAGTTTGAGAACGCAGCTCAGCAAAGTGCAAAGCAGCAAACCCACACAAACCAAAAACGAAAATTATCAAGAAATCTTTAGAGACTATGTTTTTAATTTGGAATTGATTGCGCTACTGACCAAGCAAGCCGAACTGGCGCAATTTGATGTGAACAGGGGTGAGATTCATTTGCAAGTTCTGGATGTGGCAGAGCCTGCACCAAGGAAGAGCGCCCCCAGTTTGACCAATACCTTGGTTATTACAGGTTTGGCGAGCGGCTTTTTGTTGTTGGTGTGGTTTTTGGTTGTACACGGTTTTCGCCGGGCGGCGCAGGATCCCATCACCGATGAAAAATTCAAACGCATCAAGCAAGGCTTGCGTCAAGCTTGGTCGATTCAAACAAGAAAGACGGCCGTTTGATGATGTTGACCAGCGCCTATTGGTGGGGCGGTTTTGTTGTTTGTCTGTTGGTGGGCTTGGTCTTGGTGTTGACCCAGCGGTGGCACGGCGCCCTGACGACCGACGATACCGATGGCGTGCAAAAGTTCCACGTCAATCAGACGCCGCGCGTGGGTGGCATTCCCGTTGTGATGGGTGTGGCCTTTGCGGCTTGGTATGCCGACGGGGCTGTCGGCCTCCTACTTCAGACCGCTTTAATGGCTTCTTTACCGGCGTTTGTCTTTGGTTTGGCAGAAGACCTGACCGGTCGCGTGGGGGTGGTTGTGCGCTTGTTGGCCACCATGGCATCTGGCGTTTTGGCCTGGTGGTTGACCGGCATTTCTTTGACCGATGTGGATGTATGGGGGCTGAATCAGCTGCTGACCATCACATTTGTGTCGGTTTTGTTCACGGCGTTTGCCATCGCCGGTGTGGCCAATGCGATCAATATCGTGGATGGCATGAACGGTCTGGCTTCCTTGACGGTCATGTTGTGTCTGACGGGTTTGGGGGTGATCGCTTGGCTGGTCGGTGACCCAAGCTTGGCCATGGCGGTTTGGACGGTGGCGGTGGTGGTGTTGGGCTTTTTTGTGCTCAATTGGCCTTGGGGCAAATTGTTTTTGGGCGATGGGGGAGCTTACTTCTTGGGCTTCTTTGTTGCTTGGGCGGCGGTCTTGCTCACCCACAGAAACCCCCAAGTTTCGCCGTTTGCGGCGGTGTTGCTGTGCATTCATCCCATTACGGAGGTGTTGTTCAGTGTGTACAGAAGGCGTGTGCGGCACGCACACCCTGGTTTGCCGGATCGTTTGCATTTCCACAGCTTGCTTAAACGCCGGTACGTGGCCCGCTTTTTTTCCCACTACACACTGACACAAAGAAACTCAATCACGGGTTTCTTGGTGGGCAGCATGAGTTTGTGGGGAGCTGTTTGGGCTTGTTTTGTGTATGACTCGGCTTGGGCCGCGTTGTTGGCTTCGTTGGCGTATGTGTTGTTGTATGTGCTGCTGTATGTGCGCATGACACGGCACAAGTGGTTATTTTGGTTTTGATGTACTTAGCGCTGTGGATGCGCCTGCCTGAGCCATGGAGAGCCGAATGAAAATCATGCAGCTCGATGTGCACTATGGTGGCAGCAGCACAGGCAAATTGGTGGCTGAGCTCACCCAAGGTCTGCGCAGCAAAGGTCATGAGGTGTTGGCTTTGCATGGCCGTGGCCCTCGTGCCAGTGACGCGGGCGTGTTCAAAATCGCTGCAACTTGGGAAGTGTTGTTGCATGTGTTGGCGACCCGTCTGACCGGTTGGACGGGCATTTATTCTTTTTTTGCAACCCGAACGTTTCTTCGACACTTGGACGCTTTTAAGCCCGACGTGGTCCATTTGCATGAGTTGCACGGGTATTACTTGAATATTTACACCGTGATGGCCGCCCTGAGACAGCGACGCATTGCCACGGTGTGGACATTTCACTGTGAGTTCATGTACACGGGCAATTGCGGGTATGCCTACGACTGTGACAAATGGAAAAGCGAGTGTCACGCTTGTCCTCGTTTGCGTGAGTATCCACAAACGTGGGGGCCAGACTTCACCCGCGCCATGTTTCGTCACAAGCGTGAGGCTTTTGCGCAATTTCATCGTTTGAGCATCACGGCACCCTCGGAATGGCTCAGTCGCCGTATTCGCCTGTCGATGGTGGCCGATAAACCCATCAGCACCGTGCCCAACGGCATCGACGTGGGTGTGTTTTCTCCGAAAAACACCCATCGCCTCAAAGAAGCTTTGAATCTGCAGGAGCAATTTGTGGTGTTGTGTGTCGGTGCCGATGTGTTGTCCGAGCGCAAAGGTGGACGCTGGGCGTTGGCGTTGGCCAAACAGTGGCAAGATCAAAACATGGTGTTGGTGATGGTGGGGGTTGAACAGATGCCAGCGCAGGTGCCGCCCAACGTGCGCATGGTGGCCCCTGTGCGTGACGGTACCGAATTGGCAACCTATTACAGTTTGGCCAATGTGTTGCTGTTGACCAGTGAGAAAGAGACTTTTTCAATGGTTTGCGCCGAGAGTTTGGCCTGCGGTACACCGGTGATCGGTTTTGACTCTGGCGCGCCGAAAGAGGTGGCCCCTACTGGCTACGGCGCATTTGTGCCTTACGCAGACCTCGATGCATTGACCAAGCTCTTGACCGAATTTCGAGATGACCGCTCGATGCTGAAGTCGGCCGAAGAATGCGTGGCATTCGCACGCGATCGTTATGCGATTGATTCAATGGTTGAGCGGTTCGAGACCATTTACACCCACACGTTTGAGCAAGGCAAAATCCTTGCACAGGACAGTAACCCATGAACACCCATCACATCTGCCAACACTGCATCATGGACAGCAGCGATCCGAACATCGTGTTCGATGCCCGCGGTTGGTGCGACTATTGCAATAATTTTGAAGCCACGATTGCGCCTCAGTGGCACACCGATGAGCGCGGCCACACCGAACTCATGGCCTTGGCTGACAGCATCAAAAAAGCAGGTCGCGGTCGTGACTTCGATTGCATCATTGGTTTGTCGGGCGGTTTGGACAGCTCATATGTGGCATACATAGCCAAAGTCAAAATGGGCTTGCGCCCTTTGCTTTTCCATGTGGATGCTGGTTGGAACACCGACCAAGCGGTGGGCAATATTGAAAAATTGGTGGATGGCCTGGGTCTGGACTTGTACACCGAGGTGGTCAATTGGGAAGAAATGAAAGATTTGCAAGTGGCGTTTTTGCGCGCGCAAATACCCGATCAAGACCTGCCACAGGACGCGGCATTTTTTTCGGCGCTGTACAAGTTTGCACGCAAACACCGCATCCAACACGTCATCACAGGGTCCAATTTTTCGACCGAATGCTGCCGCGAACCCGAAGAGTGGGGCGGCTACCTCGGCATTGACAAACGCTTGTTTGGTGACATTCACCGCCAATTTGGTCAACGCCCACTGAAGACCTTTCCTTTGGTGGATATTTTGGTTTACAAGGCGTATTACCAGCAGCTGCTGGGCATGCAAATTGCCAAGCCATTGAACATGGTGCCGTTCATTAAAAAAGACGCCGAAGATGAGTTGGAGCGTTTGTTCGGTTGGCAAAGATTTCAGCACAAGCACCACGAATCGCGCTTCACACGGTTTTATGAAGATTATTGGTTGCCGCGCAAGTTTGGGTATCACAAGCGCCGCGCACACTTTTCCAGTTTGATCATGACGGGACAAATGACGCGCGACGAAGCCTTGGCGCGCATCGCTCAGCCCGAGATGGACGAGCACTTTTTAAAGCAAGAATTTGAATATGTGGCCAACAAATTGGGCCTTACGGTACAGGAATTACAAGCGATTTTCGAGGGCGAAAACAAAACCTACCGTGACTACCGCAACAAACGGTGGTTGATTGGATTTGGGGCGACCGTGATGCGCACCTTGGGCTTAGAAAAAAGGTTTTTTCGATGATCCACATCGTCGACTACGGCCTGGGCAATATGCAGGCGTTCATGAACATGTTCAAGCGACTGAATTTGTCATCGGTGCGCGCGCGAACGGCCGACGATTTGGTCGGGGCCCAAAAAATCATCTTGCCTGGCGTGGGGGCGTTTGACCATGCCATGGAGTTGCTGGATGCATCGGGTATGAGGCCCGCTCTGGAACAATTGGTGCTGGGCGACAAAGTGCCCGTCTTGGGTATTTGTGTGGGCATGCAAATATTGGCCAGCCGAAGCGATGAAGGTCAGCGCGAGGGCTTGGGCTGGGTGCCTGGGCAGGTTCGGCATTTCTCACACGCCCCTGCGTCTGCGGCCTTGCCTTTGCCACACATGGGTTGGAACGATGTGTCCCCCGAGCCCACCGCCGCGCCTTTGTTCAAAGGCATGGAGCACGACGCCCGGTTTTATTTTTTGCATTCGTTTTACTTCGAATGCGCCAACCCCTTGCACGTCACGGCAAGAGCGCAGTATGGCAATGATTTTGCCTGTGGCGTGCGGGCCGACAATGTGTGGGGCGTGCAGTTTCATCCAGAAAAGAGCCACCGTTGGGGCGCCTTGTTGCTGAAAAATTTTGCGGAGATGTCCCCGTGTTGAGGCCAAGAATCATTCCCAGTTTGCTGGTGCACCAAGGTGGTTTGGTTAAAACCGTGGGCTTTGCTGCGCCCAAATACGTGGGCGATCCGATCAATGCGGTGAAAATTTTCAACGAAAAAGAAGCCGATGAACTGGCGATCTTTGACATCGATGCCACGCGCCACGGCGCACAACCCAATTACCAAATGATCGCCCACTGGGCGGCGGAGTGCCGCATGCCTTTGTGCTACGGTGGGGGTGTGCGCACAGTAGAGCAGGTGAAGAAAATCAATGGTTTGGGGGCGGAAAAAGTGGCCATCAGTGCGGCTGCGATTCAAGACCCCGAGGTGGTGCAACGCATGGCCGAGGCGGTGGGGCGACAAAGTGTGGTGGTGGTGTTGGATGTCCGTGCCAAAAGCGGCCTGTTTGCCAAAGGTTACGAACTCAGTACCCACAACAACACCCAGCGACACAAGTTGGACCCGATCGTTTTTGCCAAGCAAATGGCCGAGGCGGGGGCGGGTGAGTTGGTGATCAATTCGGTGGACCGAGACGGGCAAATGAAGGGCTACGACCTTGACTTGGCCAAGGAGATGCGGGCAGCAGTGCCTATTCCTCTGACGTTTTTGGGTGGCGCAGGTTCACACCAAGACATTGCGGATTTGTTTGGTGCTTGTGGCGTGGTGGGAGCCGCAGTCGGCAGTTTGTTTGTGTTCAAAGGCCCTTACAAAGCGGTGCTGATCAATTACCCCACGCAAGAGCAAAAAGAGAGCATTTATGCCGCAGCCCATCGGCGCGGTTGATTGCAGCGAATTGACAGAGGATTGAAGATGTTTAAAAATAAAACGTTGTTGATCACCGGCGGAACGGGCTCGTTCGGCAATGCGGTGTTGCGTCGGTTTTTGAATGCCGACTTGAAAGAAGTCCGCATTCTGAGTCGGGATGAGAAAAAGCAAGACGACATGCGCAAGCGCTACAGCCATGAGAAGCTGAAGTTCTACATTGGGGATGTGCGCGATTACCAATCGGTGCTCAATGCGGTGCGTGGGGTTGACTTTATTTACCATGCCGCCGCGCTCAAGCAAGTGCCTTCGTGTGAATTCTTCCCATTGGAAGCGGTCAAAACCAATGTGTTGGGTACCGAAAACGTGTTGGAAGCCGCCATCAATTGTGGTGTTCAACGGGTGGTGTGTTTGAGTACCGACAAGGCGGTTTACCCCATCAATGCCATGGGCATCAGCAAGGCGATGATGGAAAAGGTGATTGTGGCCAAAGCCCGTACAGCGGGTGCGACGGTGATTTGTGCGACGCGTTACGGCAACGTGATGGCTTCACGCGGTTCGGTGATTCCTTTGTTTGTGGATCAAATCCGTGCGGGTCAGGGCATCACCATCACCGACCCGCAAATGACGCGATTCATGATGACCTTGGACGACGCAGTGGACTTGGTGTTGTATGCCTTCGAGCACGGTCAAGCAGGCGAGATTTTTGTGCAAAAAGCACCAGCGGCCACCATCGACACGTTGGCGCGTGCGCTCACTGGCTTGATGAACAAACCCGACCACCCCATTCACTACATTGGCACACGACACGGTGAAAAATTGTTTGAGGCCTTGCTCAGCCGCGAAGAGATGGCCGTGGCGCAAGATTTGGGTGGGTATTACCGCGTCCCACCGGACGGGCGAGATTTGAACTACAGCAAATTTGTGGAGCAAGGTGAAGTCAAACTCAACGAAGCGGTGGATTACAACTCGCACAACACCAACCGCTTGGATGTGCAGGGTATGCAAACCCTGTTGTTGAAGTTGCGTTTTATGCAGGCCATTTTGCGGGGTGAAAACGTCGCTGCAGAGGAATGAAGATGCGTGTACTCATCACGGGTGCCAATGGCTTTGTGGGTCAACATTTGACCCGACGCCTCAAGCACATGTCCGATGTGGTCGTGGAGACATTCACCCGTTCAGACGACCCGGTCACCTTGACACAACGGGTGCGTGAGATCGACTGGGTGTTTCATTTGGCGGGTGTCAATCGTCCGCAAGATCCGGCGGAATTCATGACCGGTAACTATGGCTTGACTCAGCAACTGTGCCAAGCCATTGCCGCAAAGCACGCCGCAACGGGTGCATCGACTCGCGTGGTTTACACCTCGTCGACCCAGTCGAATTTGGACAACCCCTACGGTCGCAGCAAAAAAGCCGCTGAAGATGCCTTACAAGCATTGGCGGCCAGCATGGGTGTGCCCCATTACGTTTATCGCTTGCCCAATGTGTTTGGGCCCGGGGCCAGGCCCAATTACAACTCGGCTGTGGCCACTTTTTGTCATAACATTGCAAAAGGTTTGCCCATCACCATTCACGATCCAAGCGCTGCGCTGACCTTGGTCAGCGTGAGTGATGTGGTGGACAGTTTTGTGGCGGCGATGGCGGGTCAAAGCGTCGTGCGTGACGAGGCGGGGTTTGCCCAAGTGCCAACACAACATCGCACCACGGTGGGTGAATTGGCGCAGCAGATTCGGTCGATCAGCCAATCGCAAAACATGGGTTCTCCGAGCAATGCTGCCGAAGCGGCTTGGTGGGCCGCATTAAAGTCGACCTACTTTGGATATGCTCAGGCTTGATTGGATCATCCGACGCATCAGCGTTGTTGTTTTGCTGTGGCCGCTGTTGGCCACCGCGCAACGCGACAACGGCCAAGCCGTGTTGCGCTGCGAAGCGGTGTACCTGCCCGAGCGCACGGTTTGGACGCGAACGGTGGACATTGGCTACGATCAGCGGCGTGTGCGAAGCGTCGGCATTGACGGTGTGAAGGTGTACAGCTTTCACGTGCAGGGCACCTGGATCTTCACCGCTTTGGACAACGAGCGCATTCAAATCAACACCGCCACCTTGGCTTGGACCAGCGATTTTCGTGGCTTGGCCACGTCCGAAGGGCGTTGCGATTGGCTCCAGCCGGGTTGACTCAGCCCTCCGCATTTTTCACCGCGCAGGCTTGGTCGGTGTTGACGGGCACAATCGCTTCATGACAAACACCAAGCGCACAGAGGTGCTGATTGCTGGCGCTGGCATTGGCGGCTTGGCTGCGGCCTTGGCCGGTGCAAGGCAAGGCTGGGCGGTGACCGTGGCCGAACAAGTCGCCGCGCTCAGCGAAGTGGGGGCGGGTGTGCAATTGGGGCCCAACGCCACGCGCCGCTTACACGCGTGGGGCTTGGGTGAGGCCTTGGGGCAAGTGGCGTTTTTCCCGAATCGTTTGCAGACGCTGGATGCGCAGAGCGGGCAGGTTTTGGGCACGCTGCGTTTGGGCGAACGCGCCCAAGCCCATTACGGCGCACCTTACGCCACCATTCACCGCGCCGATTTGCATGGTCTGTTGCACCGCGCCGCGCTGGCCGCAGGGGCGCAGATTCGCTTGGGTCAAGCGGTGACGCATTGGCACGAGTACGCCCAAGGGCTGGACGTGGGCTTGGCCAATGGCGAGCGCATTGAGGCCGAGGCCTTGGTGGCCGCCGATGGTGTCTGGAGCCCACTGCGCCAGCGGCTGCTCGCCGATGGGTCGGCCCGCTTTAGCGGCCATTTGGCCTACCGCGCTTTGGTGCCGCAAGCCGACCTGCCAGCGCACCTGCGCAGCGATCAGGTCAGTGTGTGGATGGGGCCGCGTTTGCACGTGGTGCAGTACCCAGTGCAGGCCGGTCGGTCGCTGAACCTGGTGGCCATCGTGCACGGCGAACGCCCCGAGCAAGCCAACTCGTGGGACCACACCGGCCACGGCCCAGCCTTGCTCAGCGCCATGGGCGCGGTGGCACCCGCGCTGCGCGAGCGTTTGGAGGCCGTGCCCGAGTGGCGCTTGTGGGCCTTGCACGACCGTTCGCCCATGAGCGCCGCCAGCCAAATGGCGCAAGGTCGTGTGGCCCTGCTCGGCGACGCGGCCCACCCCATGCGGCCCTATTTGGCGCAGGGCGCGGGCATGGCCATCGAGGACGCAGAGGCCTTGGCTGACTGCTTAAGCGCCACGGGTACAAGCACGGCAGAGCGGCTGCAACGCTACGCCGAACAACGCTGGACGCGCAACGCCCAAGTGCAAGCCCGCGCCATCCGCAACGGCCAGATCTTCCACGCCCAAGGCATGGTGGCCCTGGGCCGCAACTGGGCCTTGCGGCTCATGGGCGAGCGGTTGATGGACCAGCCTTGGTTGTACTCAGCCTGACCTTAAATCACCAAGGGCAAAGCCCGCGCGCGTTTGCCGGTCAGGGCGAACAGCGCATTGCCCACGGCTGCGGCCAAGGGCGGTACCCCCGGCTCGCCCACACCCGTTGGCGGGCGGGTGCTGGGCACGGTGTGGGTTTGCACCACCGGTGTTTGCGCCAAGCTGAGCAAGCGTTGGTCGTGGAAGTTGCTTTGTTGCACCACACCACCGACGATGTCGATTTGCCCATACAAGGCGGCGCTCAGCGCATACACCACACTGCCCTCCATTTGCTGCGCCACGGTATCGGGGTTGACCACGGTGCCGCAGTCAATCGCACACACCACGCGGTGCACACGGATCTCGCCTTGCTCCACCGAGACCTCGGCCACTTGCGCCACGATGGACCCAAAGGACTTGTGCAACGCGATGCCTTGCGCGCGGCCCGCTGCCAATGGCTTGCCCCAGCCCGCTTGGTCGGCCGCTAACTGCAGCACCGCCGCGTAACGCGGCGCGTCCTGGAGCCACTTCAAGCGAAACGCCAGCGGGTCTTGCTTGGTGGCCGCGGCCAGTTCGTCGATGAAGCTTTCGGAGAAAAACGCGTTGTGTGAATGGCCCACCGAGCGCCAAAAACCCACCGGCACGCCCGAGCGGGTGGCCACGTGGCTCATGTGTTGGCTCACAAAACCGTAGGGCAGGTCGAACAGGCCCTCCGACGTGGTTTTGTCGGGCATGTCGATGGGGCCCGACAGGTGCGGTGCGGCCCGCGCCATCCAGCGCGGCGTGATCGCGTCGCCCGCCGACTGGATGCGCAAGCTGCTGACCGCGCCCCCTTCGTCCAGCGAGGCTTGGAATTTGGCCAGGTGCATGGGGCGGTAGAAGTCGTGGGTGGTGTCTTCTTCGCGCGACCAACTCACTTGCACCGGCGCGCCGTTGCAGGCCATGGCCACTTGCACGGCTTGGCCGACAAAGTCCACTTCCAAGCGGCGGCCAAAGCCACCGCCGAGCAGCGTGACGTGCACGGTCACGTCGTCTTCTTTCACGCCCGCCACCTGGGCGGCCATGGCACGCGCCATTTGCGGCACTTGGGTGGGCACCCAGACCTCGACCTTGCCGCTCACGACCTGCGCGGTGCAGTTCATGGGCTCCAAGGTGGCGTGGGCCAAGTAGGGCGCTTGGTACAGCGCGTCGATGCGCGTGACGGCGGCGCGCTCGGCCAAGGTGGCCTTGCCTTGCTCGTGGAAGGTGTGGCCGCTCTCGGTGTTGAGCGCTTGCAGCAACTCGGTTTGGATGCGTTTTGTGTCGGGCGCGGTGGCGTCGGCGGCGGGCCACTGCACCTGCAAAGCTTGGACGCCTTGGCGCGCTGGCCAGGTGTTGTTGGCCACCACGGCCACGCCACCGGTGCCGCCACCCCAAGCGTCCAAGGGCACCACCCGGCTCACGCCGGGCAGGGCCAGCGCGGGTGCGGGGTCGATGCTGGGGGCTGCGCCACCGAGCACCGGGTTCATGCGCACGGCGGCGAACAGCAGCCCGGGCAGGCGCACGTCCAAACCAAACACCGCTTGGCCGTTGACCTTGGCGGGGATGTCCGTGCGCGGGGCGGGCTGGCCAATCAGCCGCCAGTCCACGCGGGCCTTGGGCATCACGTCGACGGGTGTTTGGCCTGCGGCGGCCGCGCCCATCAGGCCAAAGTGCGCGTGGCGGCCCGAGGGGTGTTGCATGAGGCCATCGCGCACAGTGATTTCGCGGGTGGGCACTTGCCAAGCTGCGGCGGCGGCTTGCACCAAGCTGGCGCGTGCGGTGGCCGCGGCCATGCGCAGGGGGTCCCACAAATCGGCGATGGTTGAAGAGCCGCCGGTGGCGTTGATGCCCAATTCACGGGCGATCTTGCCCACGATCCATTGCGCGGCTTTAATTTTCACGGGCTTGTGTTCGCCCTCGCTGTCCAGCGGGTGAAAGGGCAGGCTGGCCACCAGCATGGCGACGTTGCCGTAAATGCGGTCGGCACCGGCCTGTTCCAAACGCACGCGGTTCAGCGGCACGTCCAATTCTTCGGCCACCAACATGGCCAGCGCGGTGTGCACGCCTTGGCCCATTTCGCTGCGCGGCATGGCGAGCACCACCGAACCGTCGGCGGCGATTTTGATCCAGCCGTTCAAGGCCACCTCGCCTTCGGTGGGCAGCATCAGCTCGGGCGAGCCCAAGCGCGAGCGCGCGGGCAAGGCGCCCCAGCCCACCACCAGCGCGCCGGTGGCGCCCAGTGCGCTCAAGATCCAAGTGCGGCGCTTCATGCGGCACCGCCTTTCTTCATCTCGGCCGCCGCTCGGTGGATGGCGGCGCGCACGCGTTGGTAAGTGCCGCAGCGGCACAGGTTGGTCATGGCCGCGTCGATCTCGGCGTTGCTCGGGTTGGGGTTTTTTTGCAGCAAGGCGGCGGCGGCCATCAACATGCCGCTTTGGCAGTAACCGCATTGCGGCACCTGCTCGGCGATCCACGCGGTTTGCAGCGGGTGGGGCTTTTCCGCCGTCCCCAAAGACTCGATGGTGCGGATGTTTTGTTTCGCCACCGCAGACACGGGCATCACGCAAGAACGCACGGGCTGGCCGTCCACGTGCACCGTGCAAGCCCCACAGGCCGCAATGCCGCAGCCGAATTTGGTGCCGGTCAGGTTCAGCTCATCGCGCAGCACCCACAACAACGGGGTGTTGGGGTCGGCGGTGGTGGTTTGGCTTTGGCCGTTGATGTTGAGTTGCATGGTCGACTTTTAGGTGACGGCGTGTTGCCGTGCGAAACGTGCATCTTGCCACTCGCCGCGATGCATCACCTGGCGCAGCTGTTCCACCGCGTGCCACACGTCTTCAAAGCCGATGTAGAGCGGCGTGAAACCAAAGCGCAGGATGTCGGGGTGACGCTCGCCGTCACCGGCCCGAAAGTCGCCGATCACGCCACGCGCAATCAGGGCTTGCACGATGGCGTAGGCCCCTTCTGTTCGGCTTAAGCACACCTGTGATCCGCGCTGCGCGTGATCGCGCGGCGTGGCCAAGCCCAGCCCGTGCCCGGCGCAACGTTCTTCCACCAAGCGAATGAACAGGTCGGTGAGCGCCAGCGACTTTTGGCGCAAGGCGGCCATGCCGCCCAGCGCCTCAGTGGCCAGCAGCGTGTCCACGCCGCAGTCCAGCGCGGCCAAGCTGATCATGGGCTGGGTGCCGCATTGGTAGCGGGCGATGCCCGCAGCGGGTTGGTAATCGGGTGTGAAAGCAAAGGGCGCGGCGTGTCCCCACCAACCGGCCAGCGGTTGCCAACAACGGTCGGCGTGTTTGTGGTTGACCCACACAAAGGCGGGCGCGCCGGGGCCGCCGTTGAGGTATTTGTAGCCGCAGCCCACTGCAAAGTCGGCCTTGGATTTTTTCAGGTCCACGGGCACCGCGCCCGCGCTATGCGCCAAGTCCCACACCGTCAAGATCCCTTCGGCGTGTGCGGCGGCGGTCAAAGCCGCCATGTCGTGCATGGCGCCGGTGCGGTAGTTCACGTGGGTGAGCATCAGTACCGCCACGTCGGCGCTCAGCGATGCAGCGATGTCTTCGGTCTCGACCAGCACCAGTTCCATGCCGTGCTGCTGGCACAGCGCCTCGGCGATGTAGAGGTCGGTGGGGAAGTTACTGCGCTCGCTCACGATGCGCTGGGCGCTGGGGCGATCGGCTTTGGCGATGTGAATGGCGGCGCTCAACACCTTAAACAGGTTGATCGACGTGCTGTCGGCGGCCACCACCTCACCCGCGCCCGCGCCGATGAGCCGCGCGATCTTGTCGCCCACCGCTAGCGGCATGGCAAACCAGCCGGCCTTGTTCCAGCTTTGGATCAGGTCGGTGCCCCATTCGCGCGTGACCACATCGGCCACGCGGGCGGGCGTGGTGCGCGGCATCACACCCAGCGAATTGCCGTCCAAATAAATGGTGCCGGCGGGCAAAGCAAACAGATCGCGCAGCGAGCGCAGCGGGTCTTGGGCGTCGAGCGCTTGGCAGTCTTGTAGCGTGGTCATGGTCGGTTCGGGGATCAATCAAAGTGTGCGAAGGACGGCACGCACCGGCGAGGCATCGGCGGTGGTGAGTTTGAGTGGCAGGGCGATCAGTTCGTAATCGCCTTCGGGCACCTCGTCGAGCAAGAGGTTTTCCAGCACGCGCAGGCCGCGTTGGCGCAGCACCTGGTGGCTGTCCAAGGTTTTGCTGTTCGCGGGGTCCACGCTGGCGCTGTCGGTGCCCACCAGCACCACGCCGCTGTCGGCCAGCCAGGTGATCGTCTCGGGCGCGAAGGCGGGCAGGTCGATGTCGAAGCGGTCTTGCGGCATGCGCGTGTACATGCGCACGAGCACGCGCTCGGGCAGGCCTGTCATGGCGTGCGCCAAATGCTCGGGCTGCACCAAAGGCCCGCAGCCCATGGCGTGGATCACCCGACAGGGACCGATGAAGGTCTGCAAGTTCACGGCCCCAATGGCCGCGCCCGTGGGGTCGTAATGCAGCGGTGCGTCGGCGTGCGCGCCGACGTGGGGCGACAGGGTGATGGCGCTCACATTGACCGGGCAGCCCGGCTCGATGCTGGCGACCCAGTGCTGTTGGTAAGCCGTGTCGCCGGGGAAGACCGGCGCACCAGGTTGGACGGGTGGGGAAATGTCCCAGAGCTTTTTCATGTTGGTGTGACCATAGCACCGTTGGGCAAGGGCGGGGCGCGCACCACCAAGACCTTCAGTGCCCGGTCGGGCGAGACGTCGGCGAACACAGCGGGGTTGGGCAGGCGTTGTTCCACCACCAACTCGGGCGCTTCGGTGGCGAGCAGATCGCGCAAAAACGATTCGGGTAATTCGGGGGCGTTCAAACAGAGCAAGGCCCGTCCACCGGGGCGTAGCAAATCGGGCAGGCGGCGCAGCAAACGCGGCCAGTCTTTGGTCGCCACAAAACTGCCTTTTTGAAAGCTCGGTGGGTCGGCGATCACCAAGTCGTAAGGCCCTGAGCGCGAGACTTTACCCCACGAGCTGAACAGGTCGTGGCCGAGGAACTTCGCGCCTTGGGTGATGCCGTTGAGTTGGTGGTTGTGCTGACCCGTGGCCAGCGCGGGGTGGGCCATGTCGATGTTGACCACCGACTTCGCACCGCCGAGCAAGGCGGCCACCGAAAACGAGCAGGTGTAGGCAAATAGGTTGAGTACCTTGGTGCCTGCGGCGTGTTCGCGCACCCAACGCCGACCTTCGGCCATGTCCAAAAACAGACCGTGGTTTTGACCGCGCAGCAGGTTGACGCGGTAGCTCGCGCCGTCTTCACGCACCACGTGCGGCTCGGGCACCGCGCCGGCCAGCACCTGCGTGTGGCTGCCACCGGCCACGCGGCTTTGCAGCACGGCGTTGAGTGGCTGATCGGGCGCGACTTGTTGTTGGCGCACTTGCAGCGCGGCGCTGAGTTGGCTTTGTTCATCAGTCGTGGCCTCACCGAATTTGGTGAGCAGCCACACGGGTGCGTACCAGTCGAGCAGCCAGTCTTCGCAGCCGGGGTAAAGACCGCCTCGGCCGTGAAACAGGCGCTGTGCCTCGGCGCTGGGCGTGGCGTGGGCGATGGCGTCGAGCAGGGCTTGCATGGACGGGGTGGCGCTCACGCGGTCAAAGTGGGCAGGCCGTGGCGGCGCCGGGCTTGGGCGCAAGCGTCGCTGCCTTCTTCGAATTCGCGGCAGGGGTTGGGGCGCCATTCGTAAATGCCGCAGATTGCTTTTTCGCCGGTCTTGCCGTAGAGCGCCGCGCAGCGCGGTGGGCTGTGGTCGGTGCCGCGCAAGCGGGCGGTGTTCTCGGTCACGGGCACACACAAACCGTCGGGCACGCTGCCACCTTCGGCTTGGGTTTCAAACACCGAGAAGTCCACACGGAAGCTGGCGCAGCAAGCGCCACACGTGGTGCAGGTGCTCATGGGCTGGGTTCAGGCCAGCTTGCCCAGCAGCAGGTATTCCATCAGGGCTTTTTGCACGTGCATGCGGTTTTCGGCTTCGTCCCAGACCACACTTTGTGGCCCGTCGATCACCTCGGCGCTGACCTCTTCGCCGCGGTGCGCGGGCAGGCAGTGCATGAACAGCGCCTGGGGTTTGGCCACGGCCATCATGGCCTCGTCCACACACCACTGTTTGAAGGCGGCGCGGCGCACCTCGTTCTCGGCCTCAAAGCCCATGCTGGTCCACACATCGGTGGTCACCAGATCCGCGCCGCGACAGGCGTCCAGCGGCGAGTCGAACACTTGGTAACAGTCGTTGCCCGTGATGCCCGCCAACGCCGGGTTGACCTCGTAGCCGCGCGGTGTGCTGATGTGCACCTTGAAGCCCAAGATTTCGGCGGCTTGCAGCCAGGTGTTGGCCATGTTGTTGCCGTCGCCCACCCAGGCCACCACTTTGCCTTGGATCGAGCCGCGTTGCTCGATGAAGGTGAAGATGTCGGCCAAGATTTGGCAGGGGTGGAATTCGTTGGTCAGGCCGTTGATGACCGGCACGCGCGAGTGCGCGGCAAAGCGCTCGATCTTGGTTTGCTCAAACGTGCGAATCATCACCAAGTCGACCATGCGGCTGATCACGCGTGCGCTGTCCTCAATGGGCTCGGCGCGGCCGAGCTGGCTGTCGCCGGTGGTCAGGTGCACCACCGAGCCGCCCATTTGGTACATGCCGGCCTCAAAGCTCACGCGGGTGCGCGTGCTGGCTTTTTCAAAAATCATGGCCAGCGTGCGGTCGGGGTCGGCAAAAGGTTGGTACTTCTCGACCGCCTTGAACTTGGCTTTGATGAAGGCCGCGCGTTGCAGCAGGTAGGCGTATTCGTCGGCGCCGAGGTCTTTGAATTGCAGGTAGTGACGGATGGACATGGTCAAAGGGCTCACTCGCTCAGGAATTGTTGGATCAGGGGCAGCAAGCGCTGCGCCACTTCGTCGGCCTCGGCCATGGTCATGATCAGCGGGGGCACCAAGCGAATCACGCTGTCGGCGGTCACGCTGATGAGCAGACCCGCATCGGCGGCGCGCTGCGTGAGCACGCCGCAGGGGCGGTCGAGTTGCACGCCGATCATCAGGCCTTGGCCGCGCACTTCCACCAGCCCGGCCACGCCTTGCAGGCCTTGGCGCAAAGCCTGTTGCAGGTGTTCGCCCACGCGCTGGGCGTTGGCCAACAAACCTTCTTCTTCCATGATGCGCAGCGTCTCCACACCCGCGCGCATGGCCAAGGGGTTGCCGCCGAAGGTGGTGCCGTGGTTGCCCGGTTGAAAAATCGTGGCCGCTTTGGGGCCGGTGACGACCGCACCCACCGGCACGCCCGAGCCCAGGCCTTTGGCCAGCGGCATCACGTCGGGCACGATACCCGCCCATTGGTGGGCAAACCATTGGCCGGTGCGACCGATGCCGCATTGCACCTCGTCGATCATGAGCAACCAATCGCGCTCGTCGCACAGGGCGCGCAACTCGCGCATGAAGTCCACGGTCATGGGGTGGATGCCGCCTTCGCCTTGGATCGCTTCAAAAAACACGGCGGTGATGTTGGGGTTGCCCGCCGTGGTGCGTTTGAGCGCTTCGATGTCGTTGCGCGGCACGCGCACAAAACCTTCCAGCAAAGGCGTGAAGCCCGCGTGGATCTTGGGGTTGGCGGTGGCGCTGAGCGTGGCGATGCTGCGGCCATGGAAAGCGCCTTCGAACACCACCACTTCGGGGCGCTCGATGCCTTTGTCGTGGCCGAATTTGCGCGCGAGCTTCAAGGCCGCTTCGTTGGCTTCCAAGCCGCTGTTGCAAAAGAAGACGTTGGTCATGCCCGAGCGCTCGACCAGCATCTGCGCCAAACGCTCTTGGTCGGGCACGTGGTAGTAGTTGCAGCAGTGAATCATTTGCGCGATTTGCGCTTGCAAGGCCGGCACCAGTTTGGGGTGCGCATGGCCCAGGGTGTTGACCGCGATGCCGGCGAGTGCGTCGAGGTATTGGCGGCCTTCGGTGTCCCACACGCGGCAACCTCGGCCGTGCGTGAGCGCGATCGGCAAACGGCCATAGGTGTTCATGACGTGGGGCGAGGTGGGGGTGCTCATACAAAGACTCCGGCGAGGCCAACAAAACAAATCGGCCCAACCAGGGTTGAGCCGCTGAGAGGCAATTTTAGGGCCATCGACACAGGGGCCAATTCCCGCAGCGGCCACGGTTTAACTCTTATATAAGATACAATACCTTCACCCCATCGCTGGCTTGTGATCCTGGTTCAGCGACGCGTGTTCAACCCAACCCGAGCCTTTCACCCAAAGGCCTGCGACGATGGTTTCTCCAACTGCACACCACGTGGTCATTCAAGGGCTGACGCTCGATGGCCGCACGTTTCGCCCCAGCGATTGGGCCGAACGGTTGGCCGGTGTGATGAGCCCATTTCGCCCCGGCGGCACCCAGCCGGGCAGCCATTTAAGCTACTCCCCTTGGTGCGTGCCCAACACCTTGGGCGGCGTCAAGTGTGTCATCGTGCACAAGGACTTGCGCGAAGCCGAACCCATGGCGTGGGACTTTGTGATGAATTTCGCCCGCGACAACCAACTTCAAGTGAAGTGAAGACGAAAAAAAGCCGCTCCTAGAAGCGGCTTTTTTGGGGTTTTGCTGGCAGCGCACCCGGTTCAAACGGCGGGCCGTGAGGCCCGGGCGGGGTTAGGCAGCAGCCAAACCCTTGACTTTGGCCGACAGGCGGCTCTTGTCGCGTGCGGCTTTGTTTTTGTGGAAGATGCCTTTGTCGGCGATGGTGTCAACCACCTGCTGCATTTTGGCAAACAGTTCGGTGGCCTTGGCCTTGTCGCCACCCAGAACGGCTTTTTCGACGTTCTTGACGGCGGTGCGGTATTTGGAGCGCAGCGAGGTGTTCGCGGCGTTGAGTTTGACGTCTTGGCGGGCGCGTTTGCGGCCAGACGCCAGTCGGGGGTTCTTTTTCTTCGGCTTGGTTGCCATGGTAAATATTCCTTAAATGTTTGGAGATGATGCCAGCAAAGCCCGCGATTTTAGCATGGGGCTACACTGTGCGGCGTGTCGCTATTCAAATCCGCTTCTTTGGTCTCTCTCTTGACCCTGGCCTCGCGCATCACCGGCTTGGTGCGCCAGTTGCTCATGGCCGCCATGTTCGGTGCCACGCCCATGACCGATGCGTTTAATGTGGCGTTTCGCATCCCCAATATGTTTCGTCGGCTGTTTGCCGAAGGGGCGTTCAGCCAGGCCTTTGTGCCGGTGCTCGCGGGCGTGCGCGCCACCGAGGGTGACGATGCCACCCGGGTTTTGGTCAGCCAAATCGCCACGGTCTTGTTTTGGGTGTTGTTCCTGACC
>JAABPX010000052.1 GCA_011391745.1 Comamonadaceae bacterium | reverse complement strand
GATTTCCATGAAGCCAGTGATTTTTCCCATGATCTTGGTCTTTCTGCAAATTACTTGGCCACAACGGCTTGCTTGGCAGGCGCCGCCGCGGTCTTGGCGGCTTTGGCTGCGTTGATCTCGCCCAAAGCGCGTTTGTATTCGTTGGGGAATACTTTGACGAATTTGACGCGGGCGGTGCTCCAGTTGTCCAAGAGTTCGCGAGCGCGCTTGGAGCCCGTCCAGCGGTGGTGGTCTTCGAGCAACTTTTTAAGCTGCGCTTCGTCGGTTTGGTCGCGGTGCCAAATGCCGCGTGGCAAGGTGGCTTCTTGTTCGGCTGCCGTCAACACCTTTTCCATGGAGACCATGGCGGTGTTGCACTTCTGGTGGAACTGACCGTCTTCGTCGTACACATAGGCCACGCCGCCGCTCATGCCGGCGGCGAAGTTGCGCCCGGTTTTGCCCAAGACCGCCACGGTGCCACCCGTCATGTATTCGCAGCCGTGGTCGCCAGTGCCTTCGACAACGGCGGTGGCGCCCGACAAACGCACCGCAAAACGCTCGCCCGCCACGCCGCTGAAGAACGCTTCACCGCGTGTTGCCCCAATCATCACGGTGTTGCCCACGATGATGTTGTTGACGGCGTCGCCACGAAAATCGATGCTGGGGCGCACCACCACGCGCCCACCGGAGAGGCCTTTGCCGGTGTAGTCGTTGGCGTCACCAATGAGATAGAGCGTGATGCCGTTGCACAAGAACGCACCGAAGGATTGACCGCCCGTGCCTTCCAACTGGATGCGAATGCTGTCATCGGGCAAACCTTCGGGATGCACCTTGGTCACCGCACCGGACAACATCGCACCAACGGAGCGGTTGACGTTGCGGGCCACGTCCATGAATTGCACGCGCTCGCCCCGCTCAATGGCGGGTTTGGCTTTCTCGATGAGTTTTTGGTCCAGCGCTTTGTCCAATCCGTGGTCTTGTTTGGCCACATGAAAGCGTGGCACCTCAGGCCCCACCGACGGCACCGCCAGCAGACGGGCAAAGTCCAAGCCCGAGGCTTTCCAGTGCTCGATGCCCGCGCGCATGTCGAGCAAGTCGGCACGGCCAATCAGGTCATCGAATTTTTTGATGCCCAATTGCGCCATGATTTGACGCACTTCTTCGGCGATGAAGAAGAAGTAATTGACCACATGCTCGGGCTTGCCCGTGAATTTTTTGCGCAAGGCGGGGTCTTGGGTGGCCACGCCCACCGGGCAGGTGTTGAGGTGGCATTTGCGCATCATGATGCAGCCCTCAACCACCAAGGGCGCGGTGGCAAAACCAAATTCATCGGCCCCCAACAAGGCCCCAATGGCCACGTCGCGCCCGGTCTTCATTTGGCCGTCGGCTTGCACACGAATGCGCCCACGCAGGCCGTTGAGCACCAAGGTCTGCTGGGTTTCGGCCAAACCGATTTCCCAAGGAGAGCCCGCGTGCTTGATGGACGACCACGGCGACGCGCCGGTACCGCCATCGTGCCCGGCGATCACCACGTGATCGGCCTTGCACTTGGCCACACCGGCGGCGATGGTGCCCACACCGATTTCGGCCACCAGCTTCACGCTGATGTCGGCGTGTGGGGCCACGTTTTTCAAATCGTGGATCAACTGAGCCAAATCTTCGATGGAGTAAATGTCGTGGTGCGGCGGGGGCGAAATCAAGCCCACGCCCGGCACGCTGTAGCGCAGCTTGCCGATGTACTCCGACACCTTGGAGCCCGGCAACTGCCCGCCCTCACCGGGCTTGGCGCCTTGGGCCATCTTGATCTGAATTTGATCGGACGACGACAGGTATTCCGCCGTCACACCAAAGCGCCCAGACGCCACTTGTTTGATGCGCGAACGCAGGCTGTCGCCCGCTTGCAGCGGCATGTCCACCTCCACGACATCGTCGCCGATGACGCTCTTTAAGGTCTCGCCTTGCTTGATCGGTATGCCTTTGAGTTCGTTGCGGTAACGCGCGGGGTCTTCTCCGCCTTCACCCGTGTTGGACTTGCCGCCAATGCGGTTCATGGCCACGGCCAAGGTGGCGTGCGCTTCGGTGGAAATGGAGCCCAAGGACATGGCACCGGTGGCGAACCGTTTGACGATCTCACTGGCCGGCTCAACCTCATCCACCGAAATGGCTTTGCTGGGGTCAATTTTGAATTCAAACAAACCACGCAAGGTCAGGTGACGCTTGTTCTGGTCGTTGATGATCTGGGCGTATTCCTTGTACGTGCTGAAGTTGTTGGCGCGTGTGCTGTGCTGCAACTTGGCGATGGCGTCGGGTGTCCACATGTGCTCTTCGCCACGCGCGCGCCAAGCGTATTCACCGCCGGCGTCCAGGCGATCGGCCAGCACCGGGTCTTCACCAAAAGCCGCTTGGTGCATTCGAATGGCCTCTTCGGCGATTTCAAAAATGCCAATGCCTTCGACGCGGCTGGGTGTGCCGGTGAAGTATTTCGCCACGGTGGCGCTGTTGACGCCAATGGCCTCAAACAGCTGGGCTCCGCAGTACGACATGTAGGTGGACACGCCCATCTTGGACATGATCTTGGACAGGCCTTTACCAATCGCTTTGATGTAGTTGTAAATGGCCTTCTCGGTCGACAAATCGGCGGGCAGGTCTTTGCTCAGGTCGGCCAAGGTCTCCAGCGCCAAATAGGGGTGAACGGCTTCTGCGCCGTAACCCGCCAACACGGCGAAGTGGTGCACCTCGCGGGCGCTGCCGGTCTCCACCACCAGACCAGCCGTGGTGCGCAAACCCTCGCGCACCAAATGTTGGTGAATGGCTGAGAGCGCCAAGACCGCGGGAATGGCCACGTGGCTTGCGCTGAGGTCGCGGTCACTGATGATCAGGATGTTGTGCCCGCCCTTGATGGCGTCCACCGCTTCCGCGCAGAGGGAAGCCAGTTTGGCTTCCACACCATCACGGCCCCAAGCCAAGGGATAGGTGATGTTGAGCGTGGCGCTCTTGAACTTGCCGTGGGTGTGCGCTTC
Organism: Comamonadaceae bacterium; assembly: GCA_011391745.1. Classification (GTDB taxonomy): domain Bacteria; phylum Pseudomonadota; class Gammaproteobacteria; order Burkholderiales; family Burkholderiaceae_C; genus Hydrogenophaga. The sequence goes on along the minus strand of JAABPX010000052.1, from coordinate 21,031 downwards.
GATGTTGCGCAACTTGGCCATGCCCGCGAAGTCGAGCACGGGCTGACTCACCTCCAAGCGCATCGGTGGGTTGACTTGGTTGATATCCAGCAGGTTGGGCTTGGGGCCGACGAAGGACACCAAGGACATCACGATCGCTTCGCGGATCGGGTCAATCGGTGGGTTGGTGACTTGTGCGAACAACTGCTTGAAGTAGTTGTAAAGCGGTTTGTTCTTGCCAGACAGCACGGCCAAGGGGCTGTCGTTGCCCATGGAGCCGATGCCCTCCTCGCCGTTGATGGCCATGGGGGCCATCAAGAATTTGATGTCTTCTTGGCTGTAGCCAAACGCCTGTTGACGGTCCAACAAGGGCACGGGGTTGTGCGCCGCAGGCTGGGTGGTGTCGGCGGGCAAGCTGTCGAGCTTGATGCGGACGTTTTCAATCCACTGCTTGTAGGGCTTGGTGTTGGTCAGGCCAGCTTTGAGTTCTTCGTCGTTGATCATGCGCCCTTGTTCGAGGTCGATCAAAAACATCTTGCCGGGCTGCAGACGCCATTTGCGCACGATTTTGCTTTCGGGCACGGGCAACACGCCCGACTCGGAGCCCATGATGACCATGTCGTCGTCGGTGATGCAATAGCGTGAGGGGCGCAGGCCGTTGCGGTCCAAGGTGGCGCCGATTTGACGGCCGTCGGTGAACACAATCGATGCCGGGCCGTCCCACGGCTCCAACATGGCGGCGTGGTATTCGTAGAAGGCCTTGCGGCGCTCGTCCATGGTGCTGTGGTTTTCCCAAGGTTCGGGAATCATCATCATCACGGCTTGGCTGATGGGGTAACCCGCCATCGTCAACAGCTCCAGGCAGTTGTCGAACGTCGCGGTGTCGGACTGGTCGGCAAAGCTGATGGGGTAGAGTTTTTTCAGGTCGTCGCCCAACACGGGGGACGACATGACGCCTTCGCGGGCTTTCATCCAGTTGTAGTTGCCTTTGACGGTGTTGATTTCACCGTTGTGGGCCACGTAGCGGTAGGGGTGGGCCAGCGGCCACTCAGGGAAGGTATTGGTGGAAAAGCGCTGGTGCACCAAACCCAAGGCCGAGACGCAGCGGGGGTCTTCCAAATCGCGGAAATAGGTGCCCACCTGATCGGCCAACAACAGGCCTTTGTAAATGATGGTGCGGCTGCTCATGCTCGGCACGTAATACTCTTTGCTGTGTTTGAGCTGCAGATTTTGAATGGCCGCGCTGGCGGTCTTGCGAATGACGTAGAGCTTGCGCTCCAAGGCGTCTTGAACAATCACGTCGTTGCCGCGGCCAATAAAAATCTGGCGCATGACGGGTTCTTTGGCGCGCACGGTGGGCGACATGGGCATGTCGCGGTTGACCGGCACATCGCGCCAGCCCAATAACACTTGGCCCTCGGCGAGCACCGCGCGTTCGAGCTCTTGTTCACACGCCAACCGTGAGGCGTGTTCTTTGGGCAAAAACACCATGCCCACACCGTATTCGCCGGGCGCGGGCAGGGTCACGCCCTGCTCGGCCATGTCCTCGCGGTAAAGGGCATCGGGCAACTGAATCAGAATGCCAGCGCCATCGCCCATCAAGGCGTCTGCGCCAACCGCACCCCGGTGGTCCAGGTTTTCCAAAATCTTGAGCGCTTGCCCAACAATGGCGTGGCTCTTTTGACCTTTGATGTGGGCCACAAAACCCACGCCGCAGGCGTCGTGTTCGTTGGATGGGTCGTACAAACCCTGAGATTGCAGTTGCGCTAGTTCGGCAGCCGAGGTCATGGTGCATTCCTCAAAAATTCAGCGGGACATGGAGAATACCGCAGTGCAGCAACCGTGCCAAGCCAAATAATTGGGGTCAGATACCAATTAATTAATGCAATATTCGAACTGAGTGGAAATTGGGGACGGAATCATATTTGGGCCGCGCCTTGTGTGTGGCTGGGGTCTTGAGGGGGCGAGACGTCGGACTTGGGTTTGATCGGGCGCCCAACCTGTCCCGGGGCCAAACGCCGCTGGGTTTGCGATTGCAAACTGCGCTTAAATCCCTCGTCACCCAAGGCCCAACCGCCGAGCGTGGCTTGGGTCAGCGCACCGACCTGGTTCGCCGACAGACCAGCACGCACCATTTCGGTGTAAGCAACCTCTCGGGCAAACGGGGTGTTGCCCAATTGCCAATACAAAGCGTGTGGGGTGAGGAATTTGTCCAAGCGCGTGCCAACGTAATGCCGGTGGCTGGACCAGGCGTGTTCGGCGGGGTCCGTCACCAAGCCGGCGCGCACGGGGTTAAGGTCCAAATACACCATACAAGCCAATAGGTGGCGCTCGGTTTGAATCAAGCTGGAGCGGTAACGCCCCTCCCACAAGGTGCCGGTTCGTTCGTGGCTGCGATTGAAATACCGCACGTAGCGCCGCCCCAAAGCCTGCATCATCTTGGGCAGCGCTTGGTCGCGTTGCGGAGTCAACAACAAATGAATGTGGTTGCTCATGAGGACGTACGCATGAACATCCACCCCGTGCCGCTGCGCCTCTTCGGCCAACACCTCAAGCATGAACGTTCGATCCGCGACGCTGACAAAAATGGCTTGTCGGTTGTTGCCCCGCAAGATGACGTGGTGCGGATGGGCGGTGAGGGTCAAACGGGGAAGTCGCGCCATGCAAACAGTTTAATTGGTCTCTGACCCCAATTTAAGGCGGGTGTGTTCGCGGCTGGCGAAGCGGTCGGTCATGCCCGACAGGTAGTCGGCCACGGATCGGTGGCGATCGGGCCGTTTGGCGTAGGCCGGGGGCATTTCTTCGGGGCGGTCAACGTACACGTCAAACAAGGCCTGCACCACATTGCGCGCGCCATCGGTGGTTTGTAGCACCTGAGGGTGGCGGTAAAGGTTGCGAGACAGAAACAATTGCAGGGCTTGCGACTCGGCCTGCATGCTGGGGCTGAAGCACACCAAGGGCGGGGACCGTCGCACGTCATCCACGTGCATGGGCCGGACGCGATCAAGGGCATCGCGGGTGGCAGCGATCACATCGTCCACTTGCTCGCTGAGCATGCGGCGAATGCATTCAAACAACACCCGTCGGCCCTGCAAGTCTGGAAATTCGGCCAAGGTTTCGTCATAAAACCGCGCAAACAGCGGCACCGCTTGCAACTGTTCCAAAGACAACAAGCCCGAACGCACGCCGTCGTCGATGTCGTGCGCGTTGTAGGCGATGGCGTCGGCCAAATTGCACAACTGCGCCTCCAGACTGGGCTGTGTGCCTTGCAAAAAACGCTGGGCCACGCCGCCTGGCTCTTGCTGAATGAGCAACTCAGCGTTTCGGCGCGAACAGTGTTTGAGAATGCCCTCGCGGGTCTCAAAGCTCAGGTTCAAGCCGTTGAAGGCCGGGTAGCGTTCTTCGAGTTCATCGACCACCCGAAGGCTTTGCAGGTTGTGTTCAAAGCCACCGTGCTCAGCCATACACGCGTTGAGCGCGTCTTGACCGGCGTGACCAAAGGGCGTGTGACCCAAATCGTGCGCCAACGCAATGGCCTCAACCAAATCCTCGTTCAAACCCAAGGCCCGCGCAATGGAACGGCTGAGCTGCGCCACCTCCAACGAGTGGGTCATTCGCGTGCGAAACAAGTCGCCTTCGTGGTTCAAAAAAACCTGGGTTTTGTAGACCAAACGGCGAAAGGCGGTGGCGTGCACGATGCGGTCGCGGTCGCGCTGATGGGGGTTGCGCACGCTGCGGGCGCTCGCCTGCGGTGGCGCTTCGGCGTGACGGCGGCCACGCGACTGCTCGGGCAAGCAAGCGTAAGCGGCCAGTGCCGTCATGCGGCGCAGCCGGCATCGATGACTTGGACCAACACCGCGTCGGGCACGGCGCGCACCGTGGCGCGTCCGGGTGACTCAATGAGCACACATTTGATTTCGCCGGCCTCGGCTTTTTTGTCCACGCGCATGTGGTGCAAATAGGCCTGCGCCCCAAGTTGGGGCCCCGCGGTGGGCAAACCCGCACGGGCAATGAGGGTGGTCAAACGCCGAACAAACGCTTCGTCCACCCAACCCAAGCGCTGCGACAGGTTCGCGGCCATGACCATGCCGCAACCCACGGCCTCGCCGTGCAACCAAACCCCAAAGCCCAAACCGGCTTCGATGGCGTGGCCAAAGGTGTGCCCGAAGTTGAGAATGGCGCGCACGCCACCCTCACGCTCATCTTGCGCGACCACCCACGCTTTGATTTCGCAGCTGCGCCGAACGGCGTGGGCCAGCGCTTGGGGGTCGCGGGCCAGCAAGGCATCGAGGTGGGCTTCAATCCAATCCAAAAACACCATGTCGGCAATGGGGCCGTACTTGATGATTTCAGCCAAGCCCGCGCTCATCTCGCGCTGCGGCAAGGTCTGTAAGGTGTCGAGGTCACACACCACGCGCTGGGGCTGATAGAAAGCCCCGATCATGTTTTTGCCCATCGGGTGGTTGATGGCGGTTTTGCCGCCCACCGACGAATCCACCTGCGCCAACAGCGTGGTGGGTACTTGAACAAAGGGAACCCCACGCATGTAACACGCGGCGGCAAAACCCGTCATGTCGCCCACCACGCCGCCGCCCAAGGCAAACAAAACGGTTTTTCGGTCGGCGCCTTGGCCCAGCAGCTCGTCAAAAATCAGGTTCAGTGTGGCCCAGTCTTTGTGACTTTCGCCATCGGGCAAGACGACACAGCGCACCCGCTTGTAATGGGTGGAGAGCGCGGTTTGCAAGCGGTGGGCATACAAAGGACCCACCGTCGTGTTGGTGACGATCAGGGCAGTCGATGCCTTGGGCAGATCGGTCCATGTGCTGGGTGTGTCCAGCAAACCTTGGCCAATCAGGATGGGGTAACTGCGGTCACCCAAATCGATGTGAACCGCAGCGGTGGAAAAAGGTGTGGTCATGTGATTTCAGACTGGGGAACGGACGCGCCACAAAGCTCCAATTGCATCACCACTTTATTGACCAAGGTGGCCACGGATGGACGCCCAGTCTCGATGGTGAAATGGGCCGTTGCTTGATACAAGGGGTCGCGCTGCACATACAGGTCTTTGAGCCGCTGCAAGGGGTCTTGGACTTGCAACAAAGGGCGCTGGCGGTCGTGGCGCAAACGGCGAAAAACTTCCTCTGGCGAAGAGCGCAAATACACCACTTGGGTGCGCTGGTGCAAACGCTCTCGGTTGATGGGGCGCAACACCGCTCCGCCCCCCGTGGACACCACCGCAGGACCTTGTGAGGTCAAGCCGTCGAGCACCTCAGACTCTAGGTCACGAAAACGCGCTTCTCCTTCTCGCTCAAAGAACTCACGAATGGAGCAGCCCAAGCGGACTTCGATGACGTGGTCGGAATCGTGAAACGGCAAGTCCAAACGTCGCGCAAGTTGCCGCCCCACGGTCGACTTGCCCGAGCCCGGCAAACCCACGAGGCTGCACAAATAGCTCACAAATGGCCCAAACAACAAAAGAGGTCTTGGAGAATAGCACCAATCAACCACCGGCCTCGGGTCGGTGTGTGTGCAACACACGGGGCGTGATGAACACCAACAACTCGGACTTGCTGGTGACGGTTTGGCGGGATCGAAACAAAGCCCCCAGGATCGGTATGCGCCCCAAGCCGGGGACTTGGTGCAGCTCTTCTCGCGACACGTGTTCAAAAATGCCGCCGATCACAACCGTTCCCCCGTTTTCAATCAACACTTGGGTTTGCACGTGTTTGGTGTTGATGGCAATGCCACTGGTGGTGGTCTCGCCGCGGCTGTCTTTGTTGATGGTCAGGTCCAAAACCACATGGCCTTCGGGGGTGATGCGTGGTGTGACCTCCAGCTTGAGATTCGCTTTGCGAAACGCAATCGCCGTGGCCCCACTGGCGGTGGCGGTTTGATAGGGGAATTCGGTGCCTTGTTCAATCAAGGCCTTCACTTGGTCGGCGGTCACCACACGCGGGCTCGACACGATCCGGCCTTTGCCATCGGCCTCCAAGGCCGATACCTCCAGGTTCAAAAACCGGCTCGCCGCCGGGCTGAACAAAGACAAAGCAAAGGTCGCTGCCGCGGCGGAATTGGGGTTGGCTGGCAAGTTCACAAATGGGGCATTGGCGACGGCCGCGTCTTGCGATGTCAACGCCGCATAGTTCGGCGCCAAACGGGCTTGGGTGGAACCGCCCAAACGAATATCGGGCACCCCCGCCCCCAATCGAACGCCCAAGGCTTTGCCAAAACTGTCGTCGGCCTCCACGATGCGCGCCTCGATCATCACTTGGCGCACGGGAATATCGACCTGCGCAATGAGGGTGGCCACACGTTGCAAGCGCGCATCGGTGTCGGTCACAAACACGTGGTTGCTGCGCGGCTCAGCCATGGCACTGCCCCGCGCCGACAACATGCGCGGCGCGGTGCCGGTTTTGTCACCGGGGGGCAACAGCTGGGTAACGATGTCGGTGGCTTTGGCGTATTGCAGGCGAAAGCCTTGTGTGCGAAGCGGCTCCACCGCCTCCAAAGCCAACGCCGCTTGCAGGCGCAAGGTATCACGCGAGAGCATCTCTTCGGGGGTGCCAATCCACACCGTGTCTTCCTGCCAACGCCAAGCCAAACCTTGGCTCTGGGCCACCCATTCCACCGCTTGTCGCCACGGCACATCGGCCAAGCGCAAACTCACGCGTCCTTTAACGGCATCGGACATCAGCACATTAAACGGGTGGACCTCGGTCAGGCCTTGCAACACACCCCGCACATCGGCGTCTTGAACGTGCAAGCTCACGGTAGAGGGCGGCGGGCCATCGTTGCCCCAAGCCCCCCAAATGCTGCACCAGCAGCACACACCCCAGCACAATCGGTGAAACGCGTTCATGAATTCTCCTCAAGCCCTGGTTTGGACCAACGCAACACACGCTGGTGACGCCCGTCCCCAGCGGCCACCCACACCCCCTCTGGGGTCACTTGGACCACTGGCTGCAATTGAGGCCCCAGGCGCATACCGGGCACCACGACATGCACCACACCGTCCACGGCCACCAAGGCCACCACCTGTTGCCCCCGCATCCAACGACCCACCCAGCGCATCTGCCGCCAATCGGTGCGAGGCCAAACCGCGGCCTCGCTGGCCACTGGCACCCCATCGCTGGGCTTGGCGGTCGGTGCGGGTGGCACCGCCGCATGTGCGGCGGCAATGGACGGCCCGCCTTCGGCCAACCACTGTTTCACCCACTGCGCCTGAGACCCCGCCTGGTGCGCCTCAACGGGTGCCCGAGGCGCATCGGCGGGCAAAACCTCGTGCAGCGCCCATTGCGCCTGCCAGGTCACACCCGCTGGCGCCGAAGCGTCCATGCGCATGCTCACCAAGCTGACCCACCACCCCTGGCGACCCAGGGCGCGCCAGAAGGCCTCTACTTCGCTCAACCGCCCTGTGCCCTCCAGCGAAATGCGGTGCTGCACATGGTGCGCCGTGGTTTGCACCGACACCGCTTGTATGCGCTGCAAGGTCACACCCCAGGCTTTGGCCTGATCGGACCACAGCAACCACGGCGTGTCTTGTTGCCAACGCAGCCCCAATTGCCAAGCCAGCACCGACGACTTCACGGTTGCCGCTTGTTCACGCCAGGGTGCTTGGCTTGCCCAGAGCCGTTGTTGCTCCACATTGCGTTGCCGCAAGTCCAGCAACTGCGCCTGCTGATCGGCCAACGATCCCGTCGACCCCAGCACCAACGACCCCGCCACCAACCCCAACCCAACCATGCCGGCGGGTAAACCCCAGCGAACCCAAGCCGCGTCTTGGGTCCACGCTCGCCGCCACTGGCGCTGCAAACGGGCTTGCCATTGAAGCCCCAAGGGCAACAAGGGCTTCATGGTGTCTCCTGCCAACTGAGCAAAAACCCAACGCGTCCATCCGGCGACTGCCCCGTTTGGGTCAGCGCCACCGCATGCCCCTCGGCCATGGGTCGATGGTCTGGGTTGTCCAACCAGACCCGCACTTGGGTCAGGCTGCTGGCCTCACCCGCCACGCTCCAACGCCCGGCGTCGTGCTGCCATTGGGTCCAGCGCACGCCATGACCGTTGGCTGTGTCCAACCAGCGCCACACGCGCAGCGGCATTTGGCTCGCCTGCCCAACCGCGAGCCACGCTTGACGCTGCGCCGCCCAAACCGCCCATTCTTGGGTTTGTGTGTCCCATTGCGCTTGCCGTGCGGCAAGCGCTTGCGACTCGGCCTGGGCGGCCTGCCAAGCGAGCGCCTCGGCTTGGCGCTGTTCAAACGCCCACCACACCGGCAAAGATGACAGCAACAACCCAACGGCCAAGGCACCCCCGCAACGCCAAAGGATGAGGCGCCGTTGTTGCGCCTGCCGGGCTTGGCGGTGGTGGGTCAGGTTGATGTTCATGATCGCCACCCGGGGTGCAGGGCCAAGCCCAAGGCCAAGGCCCAACCGTGGGCAGGCCGACGGGTCAAGGCTTCAATCTCGCGCCCAAAGGGCACCGGCGCAGCACAACAGACCCAATCACGACAAGACGCAGGGCGCTCCAACGCCCAACGTTCAGCCCAAGGGGCCAAGGCATCACCCAACCACCACCACGGCCGTTGCGCGCCTTGGGGCGTTTGGGCTTGGGCCGTTTTCACCAAATTCAACAACACACTGGGCATGCGGTCCATGTGGCAAAGGTCCACCCGAACGTCTTGACGGTCGTGCCAACGCCCCAAATGCCACCAGCCCGTGCACACATGCCCTTCGTTGCGCCCAGCCCACCACAACCACACCGGCTCGGTCTGTTTTTGTGCACTGGCACACAGCACACGCATCAAGGCCGATGACTGTGCATCCAACAGTCGAAGTGGAGCCCCACGCGCTTGGGCCCAATGCACTCGGCTGTGCTGCACCGACGCACGCACACCGGCCACCCACACCCCAGCGCCGGGATCGGTCTCGGCCTCTGGCCCCCAATCCGCCGCCACCTCCGCCACGGACAGGCCCATGGCTTGCGCGACCGTGGCTTGGGCCCAGGTAACGTGGTCGTTTTCGTCCAAATGCAAGGGCATGTGCCGATGCCGTTGCACCACCGCGTGGGTTGACAGCGCCATGGGCAGGTCTTGCAGGCCTGCTGCCACCAAGCCCGCGGCCTCTGCGCCCACGGGCCACTGGCCTGCACCGATCAAGGTGTCCGCCACGCCATCGGTGTGGCGCAAACACACCCAGCGCACCGAATCCCCCGCGTCGTCCACCCCCAAGGCCCAACGGCGACAGCGCCAACGACGCCAATGCCCGGCCCACCGATTCCACAGCTTCATGGTCTGCTCCCTGGCACCGAACCGACAGCGCCCATGACCCGCATTGAAATACCAAGCAACCCATGGCGGTGCATGCCCCAGGGCTGTTCGTCGGATTCAACATCCGGTGAGTGATATTCTTCGCGCCGGTGTGGCCCAGTTCGCGCAGGCAGCGGCTTTTTATAATGAACGATTCGTCACGATTGCCCGTATGCCATCCACGCTCCCTTCCGAACCCGATCAACACCCCGAAGCCCCCCGCGAGGTGACGCCTTTGGGGGTCTTGCGTCGATTGGCCATGTCGCTGGCCATCTTGGCTGTTGGGGCCGCCGGGGTCTTGTTTGCCATCATCAGCATTGCACTGGCCGTGGCCTATCCCAACTTGCCCGACGTTGACCACTTGGTCGACTACAAACCCAAGCTGCCCTTGCGCATATTCAGCGCCGAGGGCGACTTGCTGGGCGAGTTTGGCGAAGAGCGGCGCAACTTGGTGCCCATCGCTGACATCCCGCCCGTGATGATTCAAGCGGTCTTGGCCATCGAAGACGCCCGTTTTTTTGATCACAGCGGCGTGGATTACCGCGGCATGATCCGCGCGGGGCTGGCCAACCTGGGGCAAGCACGAAGCCAAGGCGCCTCCACCATCACCATGCAAGTGGCCCGCAACGTCTACCTGACGGCAGAAAAGAGCTACATGCGCAAGATCTACGAAGTCTTGCTCACCTTCAAACTGGAACACCGCCTGACCAAGGCGCAAATCCTTGAGATTTACATGAACCAGATTTTTCTGGGCCAACGCTCTTACGGCTTTTCCACCGCCGCCCAGACTTACTTTGGCAAAACACTCAAAGACCTGACCATCGCCGAAGCCGCCATGCTGGCGGGTCTGCCCAAAGCACCCTCAGCCTTCAACCCCATCAGCAACCCCAAACGCGCACGCACACGTCAGCTTCACATCATTGAGCGCATGCAGGCCAATGGCTTCATCAACGCGGAACAGGCGCAAGCCGCCAAAGATGAGCCCCTGAAACTGCGTGTGAGTAGCTTCAACGAACGCATACAAGCCGACTTTGTTGCCGACATGGTGCAACAAACCATCGTCAGTCAGTACGGGCAAGAGGCGTACACCCGCGGTTTTAACGTGACCACCACGGTGCGCACCGAACAACAGCAAGCCGCCTACCGCGCCGTGCGCACCGGTTTGTTCAACTACGAGCAACGGCAAATCTACCGCGGGCCCGAACGGTTCATCGACCTGCCCACCGAGCAGGCGGCGCTTGACGACGCGGTTGACGACGCCATCAGCGCCGTGCCTGACAACGGCGACCTGTTCACGGCCGTTGTATTGAGTGCCAGCCCCAGCGAGGTGGTTGTGGTGCGACAAGACGGTGTGCCGATCCCCATCAACAAAGAAGGACTGCGATCGGTGCAGCCGGCGCTTTCAGCCAAAGCCAATCCGAAAATCAAGATTCGCCCCGGTGCGGTCGTGCGCGTGATGCAAAACAGCAAAAAAGCCTGGTTCATCACCCAGCAGCCCGAGGTGGAGGCGGCCTTTGTCGCGATGGATCCTCAAACCGGGGCCATACGGGCGTTGGTGGGTGGATTCGACTTTCAAAAATCGCAGTTCAACCACGTCACCCAAGCTTGGCGTCAGCCCGGCTCCAGCTTCAAACCTTTTGTCTATTCCGCCGCCCTAGAGAAAGGCGTGACGCCATCGACCATCATCAACGACGCCCCGGTGTTTTACTCGGCCGCTCAAACGGGTGGTCAACCGTGGGAGCCAAAAAACTACGATGGTGAATTTGCCGGCCCCATGTCGATGCGGCGAGCGTTGGCGATGTCCAAAAACATGGTCTCCATTCGTGTGTTGGAGGTGGTGGGCACACAAAGCACCCAAGACTGGGTCACCCGATTTGGTTTTAATGCCGCACGCCATCCTCCCTACCTGACCCTGGCCTTGGGTGCCGGGTCCGTCACCCCGATGCAAATGGCCACGGGTTACTCGGTGTTTGCCAATGGCGGCCATTTGGTGCAGCCCCAGCTGATCAGCGAAATCACCGACCACCGCGGTCGCGTTTTGTTCAAAGCCCCAGAGGTGAACTTGGCGCAGCAACCGCGAGTTATTGATGAACGCAACGCGTTTGTGATGAACAGCTTGTTGCAAGAAATCACCCGCAGCGGTACCGCCGCGCGTGCACAAGGTGCCTTACAGCGCAGCGATTTGTTTGGCAAAACCGGCACCACCAACGATGCCGTGGACGCTTGGTTTGTGGGCTTTCAACCCCAGTTGGTGGCCGCCACTTGGGTGGGCTATGACCAGCCACGCAACTTGGGGGCGCGGGAAACCGGCGGTGGCCTGAGTCTGCCCATTTGGATCGACTTCATGAAAGTGGCCCTTCGACAATCACCGGTGTATGAATACCCCGTGCCGCCCGGCGTGATTCGAGTCGATGGCGAGTGGTATTTTGAAGAGTTTGGCCCCAGCAACAGCATTCAAAGTTTGGGTTTGGATACGCCCGATCCCGCGGACGGTGCCTTAGAGGGCAACGCCAAACCCCCGCCGACCGAGCAAGAGCGCCAACGGGTGATCGATTTGTTTAGGAATTGAAGCGCAGATCCAAACCCGATTGTTCACTGGCATAACGGCTCAGGTGTTCAAAAAACTCACCTTGGCCCTTGGTGTCCTGCCAAAGCTGCCCATCAAAACGGTAATGAAAGCCGCCGGCCTTGGCCGCCATCCACACCTCTTGCAGCGGTTTTTGCAGGTTGATCACGATTTGGCTGCGATTGACAAACACCAAGGTGACCATACCGCCCACACGCTGGGCGTCGATGTCGGCATCGGTTTGGTCATTGAGGCGGTCACACGACAACTCAATGGCTTTGAGCAAAGCCTCGGCGCGGTCTAGGTATTCAAGATCGGTCATTACAATCGGTATTCCATACATGGCCGGTCATTGTAGGCCGCGCCCTTGTTCCTTCTTTGACCCCAGCGATTGCCATGACCCCAACCAAGGTTTTTTGTACCAGCGTGCTCGTGCTCATGTTGTTGGGCAGTGCTTCGTGCGGTCAAAAAGGCCCTTTGTTTGTGCCCTCGGCCAGCGCCCGTTAACCCCTCACCCATGCCAACCCAATTGCCCGACGGCTTCACTGAGCGCGACCAACAACTGTGGGTGGAAGGCGTCAGCCTGCAAGCCTTGGCCCAAACCCACGGCACGCCCCTGTTCGTGTACAGCCAGGCCGCCATCATCAACGCCTTGGCCGCCTACCAGCGGGGTTTATACGGTCGACGTCACCTCATTTGTTACGCCATGAAGGCCAACAGCAGCTTGGCCATTTTGCAAACCTTGGTGCGGGCGGGTTGCGGTTTGGACATCGTCTCGGGCGGTGAACTCGAACGCGCACTGCGGGCGGGCGTGGAACCCAGCAAGGTCATTTTTTCCGGGGTGGGCAAAACGCGCACCGAAATGCGCCGCGCCTTGGACGTGGGCATTGGCTGCTTTAACGTCGAGAGCGTGGCCGAACTTGAGGTCTTGGGCGATGTCGCACAAGGCATGGGCTTGCGCGCCCCGGTGAGCTTGCGGGTCAATCCGAACGTGGACGCTCAAACCCACCCCTATATCTCCACCGGACTCAAAGACAACAAATTTGGCATCGCCCACGAAGACGTGGTGGGCGCCTACCAACGCGCGGCGGCGCACCCGGGTTTGCGGGTGGTGGGCATCGACTGTCACATCGGCTCACAAATCACACAGGCCGCGCCTTACCTCGACGCCATGGACCGCATGCTCGACTTGGTGCAAGCCATTGAAGCCTGTGGCATCGCCATCGAGCACATCGACTTTGGTGGCGGTTTGGGCATCGACTACCACGGCGACACGCCCCCGAGCGCCGACGCCTTGTGGCAAGCCCTCTTGGCCAAGCTCGATGCACGCGGTTATGGTGAGCGAACCATCTGCATTGAGCCCGGTCGCTCCTTGGTGGGCAACGCCGGTGTGTGCCTGACCGAGGTGCTCTACCTCAAGCCCGGTGAACACAAAAATTTCTGCATCGTCGACGCCGCCATGAACGACTTACCGCGACCGGCTTTGTATCAGGCTTACCACCAGATCGTGCCAGTGCAAACACCCAAAGCCGACACCCCTGCGTTGACTTGGGACGTGGTCGGCCCGGTCTGTGAAAGCGGTGATTGGTTGGGGCGCGACCGCGAACTCGCGGTGCGCCCGGGCGACTGCTTGGCCGTCATGTCGGCTGGTGCCTATTGCATGAGCATGGCCAGCAACTACAACACCCGTGGCCGGGCCGCCGAGGTGTTGGTCGCGGGCGAGCGGGTGCAGGTGATTCGCGAGCGTGAAAGTGCCGAAGATCTCATGCGCTCAGAAAGGCCGCTCAGCTAAGTCAGCACCCACCAGCCAGCATCACAGTTCGCCGTAGCTGTGTAACCCGGACAAGAACATGTTGACACCCAAGAATGCGAAGGTGGTCACCGCCAAACCCACCAAAGCCCACCAAGCCGCCACCGTGCCCCGAAGACCTTTCATTAGGCGCATGTGCAGCCAAGCGGCGTAGTTGAGCCACACGATCAAGGCCCAAGTCTCTTTGGGGTCCCAACTCCAGTACCCACCCCAAGCCTCGGCGGCCCACAAGGCACCCAGGACGGTGGCGATGGTGAAGAAGGCAAACCCCACGGCAATGGCCTTGTACATCACGTCGTCCAACACCTCAAAGCTGGGCAGTCGCTCAGCAATGCGGCGACGCGCAGACAAAATGCCGCCAATGATCAACGCCGACACGCCAAAGTACACAAACCAGTAGCTGCCGCCTTTTTCCATCGACGACTGACGAAACACGAGCGGCTCCAAGCACAACACAATGCCCAGCAGCCACAACGGAGCGAGCTTGTACCAACGGGTCTCAGTCGCACTTTGTTTGATCAGGTAAGCAAAGGCCAACATCGCGGCAATGGCGAACGTACCGTAGCCCACAAAGTTGGCCGGCACATGCACCTTCATCCACCAACTTTGCAAAGCGGGCACCAAGGGCTGAATGGCATGGGCCTCACGCACCAAGGTGTACCAGAGCAAAAAGCCCACGGCGGCACTGACCACCAGCATCACAAACGCCCCCATGGAACGGGTCTTGTACTGGTCTTCGTAGTACAGATAAAACAATGTGGTCATCCAGCAAAACATGACGAAGACTTCGTACAAATTGCTCACCGGAATGTGTCCGATGTCGGGGCCAATTTGGTGACTCTCAAACCAGCGAACCAAGGTGCCAATGAGGGCCAGACCCACCGCCACCCAGGCCAACGCCGACCCCAAACCCTCAAAGGTTTGGCCCGCACGGGTCATCAAACCCACCCAATAAAACACGGTGCTCATGAAGAACAACACGCTCATCCACAAGATGGCCGACTGACTGGAGATGAAATACTTCAGCATGAACGCCTGATCGGCGCGCGCCAAGTCTGCCCCACCGGCGGGCGTTTGGTAGAGCCACAACGCGAGCAAGGTAAACGCGGTGACCACGCCCATGAGCGTGCGCAAAGGGCGCCAAAACCAGCCCAAGGCAATCAAAGAAGGCACGGTGCCCACCAAAATCGCTTGCTCGTACCCATCCATGGCGTGTTGGTACTGGAACAAGGCCCAGGCCCCGCCAACCAGCACCAACAAGGCAAATACCCAGTCCCAACGATCGCGTCGTGCCCAATACCCCGGCGCAATCGAGCCGCCAGCGGTTTGGCGCTTGAGTTCAATGGTTTCATTCGAGATGGTCATGCGTTCACCTTCAACAATTGTGTTTTCAGCAGTTCAAATTCTTGGTCGGATTCCATCGTCTTGCGGTTCGATGACATGGCCATGGTGGCTTGGCTCCCAGAATGGCCCGCCACGGGCGTGAGCCAAACCCAAACACGGCGCTCGCGAACATACAGCATGGCAAACACGCCAACGATCAGAAAAAAGCAGCCCAAATAGACGATGTTTTGGCCGGGCGCACGCGCGACCTGAAACACGCTGGCCTGGATATGCTCAAAATCTTTGAGCAAAAAGACCATCGGCGCGGGATAGAAAAAACTGTCGCTCAAACTCAGCACCGCTTGCGTCATGAAAGCTTCCGTGCTTTCGTCGCGCGGCAAGGGCTTCAAACCTTCGCGCTCTCGGCTGAGTTGCATCAACTCAAACAAAGCCCCATTGAGGATGCGAACCAACACGTCACTGGCGCGCTCGCGTTCAGCCTCTGGCACGTTTTCATCCAGAAAAGACGACACCGCAGGCAAGCCCCCCAACACCGCGGGTGTGCCGGTGGCGCTGGGCGAGGCTTCAGCGCCAGCAAACAAACCCAAGGCTCGGTTGCCCGATGCGGTCAGCGCTTGGGCCAGATCGGGACGATCCGCGTCCACCGCCGCCGCCACGTAGCGCCGAACGGCCTGGGCTCTCAACTCAGGGTCGGCCAAGGCCGTGCGCAGACGAACAAAACCGTCCATGCCATCGTTCTCGTCCACTGGAACGCGCAAATAGCGCATCGGCTCCGAAGGGGTTTCGCGCATGCCGAGCAAGAACATACGCTGACCGTCCAGGTCCACTGGCAGCATGTAGTTGTTGTACTCAATGGCTTGGCCAGCCGCATCGCGCAGCTTGTAACTCACGCTCGGGCCGACGTTGCGCAACGCTTTGTTGGTCACGGTTTTGTTGCCTGCCCCCAAACGGCTTTCAATGGCTTGGCGCAGGTCCACCTTGCGCACATCCACACCCGTCATGGCCGACTCGGCGGCGAAGTTCTCAACGTTGATCACCCGCAAACCCGTGAACTCCAATGCCAATTGCTCGGCGCCGTTGCTCAGGTTGGTTGAGCCACCAATGCTGCCACTGACCTCAAATGGCTTCACTGCGGAGCCCAAGGGCATGGCTTGGAGCACCACCTTGGAGCCACCATCGTCAAAGCTGGACTGGTAAATCGCGATGCCCCGGTGGTAGGCCGGGTGATTGACCTCAACCCGCGCAGGCTTGCTTTCACCGGTTTCCAAATCTTGGATCACGATGTCGCTGGCGAACAGCTTGGGCATGCCGGTGTCGTAGTACTCAACCACGAATTTTTTTAACTCCACCGAAAACGGCAGGTCTTGCAGCATCACCCCTTGTGGCTGCGCCAAGATGGCGGTGCCGGCCACTGCACCTTCGGTGACCATGAGGTTGCCGCGAAACGTGGGGTTGCTGCTGGAGAGGCGGTGCTGTTCGGGCACATCGGCAATCAGGCCGCTGCCCATGAACGGCGTTTTGTCGTTGAACCACATTTGTGCGCGCACCATCAGGTCGCCGTCCAACAAACCACCGATGCACACCAACACAATGGCGCTGTGAGCGGCCAAGTAACCCAATTTGTTGGCCACCCCTTTTTTGGCCGCCAACATCCAGCCCGTACCACCGGACGTGTTGCGCGACTGCAATTTGACCTTCCAGCCCGAACCCAACAGGGCTTGGCCCATGCGATTGGCAGCCGCTTCGGCCGATTCGTCCAAGGCGTTCTCGGCGCGGTTGGGGAAGGCTTTGAGGCTTTGTTCTCGAATGTTCTCTTTGTACGCCTTGAAATCGGTGAAGATTTTGGGTGCGTTGCGGGCAATACAGAGCGAGGTGCTCAGCACCAAAAACGCCAAGATCAACAAGAACCACCACGCGCTGTACACCGAAAACAAGCTGGCGCTGGCAAACACCTCGGCCCAGAAGGGGCCAAATTGGTTGACGTAGTTGTTGGCCGGTTCGTGCTGCTTAACGACCGTTCCAATGACCGAGGCAATGCAAATCACCGTCAGCAGGGCGATGGCAAAGCGCATCGACGAGAGCAATTCCACCCATTGGCTCACGGCGCGTGAACTTGAGCGAACTTCAATACCTTGGGTGGAGACGGTCATGGCTTGGGATCAAAAAAAAGGCCCGTTCGGGCTACCCGAACTTGGCCTTGTGTCAGAGGCGCCGCTGGCCGAGAGGTTCCCCAACCCGGCACGCTCGCATTGTGCCCTCAAATATCATTGAGCGCTGATATCCTTGTTTGGTGCGGGGCATCGCCCGCAGCCATGCCTCAGCGCAAACCGGCAATGAATTCGGACACCGCCAAAATTTCACGGTCATTCATCTTGGCGGCCACACCCGTCATTTGAATGTTGTTTTTGCGTGCGCCACTGCGGAACTGACGCAATTGGTCGGCCGTGTAGTCGGCGTGTTGGCCAGACAACCGGGGGTATTGGGAAGGAATACCCGCGCCGTTGGGGCTGTGGCAACCCGCGCAGGCCGCAATCTGGCGATCGGCAATGCCGCCGCGATAAATGCGTTCACCCAAACGCACCAATTCGGCGTCGGTGGCTGCACCTGTGGTGGCCTTTTGACTGGCCAGCCAATACGACACGTTGCGCATGTCTTCATCAGACAAGCTCCCGGCAAAACCACTCATGATGGCGTTGGCGCGCTTGCCGGATTTGTATTCCTGCAATTGCTTGATGAGGTACTCGGGGTGCTGCTGGGCCAACTTGGGGTTGGCGGGCGTGGTGGAGTTGCCATCGGCGGCATGACAAGCCACACAGACTTGACCAAAGAGCGCCGCGCCTTTGGCGGTGTCGGGCTTGATGGACTGGGCTTGGGCACTGAACGACAGGGCAGCCAAGGCAGCGGAAAAAAGCAAAGTGGCGGTCAATTTCATGTCGTGTCTCACCGTTGCGCAAACAACGGCTTCTGTGTTGAAGAAATTTGTACACCAGCCCCCAGCCGGTGTTTCGCTTCTGATTTTACAATGCCCCACCGGGAAAACCCCAAATGACCAACCAGAACACCACCCTACCCCCTTCGGCCACGGCCCCTCCCCCCGCTGTGCCCGATGTGAAAATCGCTCATGGTTGGCTTCACACCGCGCGTTTTTTGACCACGGCCCCGCAATTGCAGCACTTGCCGCCGCTCGACGTGCCCGAAATCGCTTTTGTCGGCCGCTCCAACGCGGGCAAATCCACTTGCATCAACACGCTGACGCAACAAAAGCGTCTGGCCTTTGCGTCTAAAACCCCAGGACGCACCCAAAGCATCAACCTATTTGCCTTGGGCAAACAGGGGCTGACCGATGCGGTGTTGGCCGACTTGCCAGGCTACGGCTACGCGGCCGTGCCCAAAGAGGCCAAGCTGCGCTGGCAACGCGTCATGGCCAATTACCTGATCACCCGCGAAAATCTTAAAGGCGTGGTGCTGATGTGTGACCCGCGCTTGGGGCTGACCGAATTGGATGAAATCTTGCTCGAGGTGATCCGCCCCCGTGTCGAAGAAGGCCTAAAGTTCTTGGTTTTGCTCACCAAAGCCGACAAGCTGACCCGGGTCGAAGGGCGTGACGTGTTGGCCCTGACCAAGCTACACGCTGGCGGCGGCGAGGTTAAGTTGTTCTCGGCACTGAAAAAACAAGGTTTGGACGAAGTCGCTCAACTTTTGTGGGACTGGTCTCACCCGCCGGGTGACTCGGGCGAGGCCACCGCAGCGCCCTTGGGTGATTTGTAACGGTCGTAAGACCACAAATACTGCTCTGGCCGTTCACGCACCAAGGCCTCCATGGCGGCGTTGATCTGAGCCGCCGCCGCTTGGGCGTCTTCTGACACGCGGGCACCATTGGGAAGCCCCAAGCAATAGACATGCAACACAAAACCCCGCCCCCAAGACAAGCGCTCACCCCACAAGAAAGCTGGGGTGGCTTGCCCGCTGTGAATCAAACGAGCGCTTAAGGTCATGGTGTAAGCCTGCCGCCCAAAATAGGGGGCCCAAACACCTTGCCCAGCCGGCGGCACTTGATCGGGTAACAAACCCACCGTTTGACCGGCGCGTAACGCTTTTATCAACTGTTTGACGCCGGCCAAATTCGTCGGTGCAGCAAACAGATTCGCCCGCTCGCGTCCATGCGCCACCCAATCGCGCAGCCAAGGCTGGCGGGCGGGTCGGAACAACACCGTGATCGGGTTTGTTGAGCCAAAACGCTCGGCGTAGGCTTGGGGGATGATCTCAAAACAGCCCATGTGAGGCGTCAAAATCAAAATGCCTCGCCCCGTTGACTGGGCCTGCTCCATCGACGCCTGACCTGACCACCGAATGGGTACTGGGCGCCCCAACCACAGGCGTGGGATTTCGGCCATCATTTTGCCGGCCTCTCCCACCGAACGTCGAATTTGCTGCGCTGTTAAGCCAGCCTGTGAGGCGTGTGCCAACAAGCGGCGGCGGTAACGCGGTGAAGCCACGAACGTGACCCAACCGCCCAACCAGCCCAAGGCGTGCAAGGCCCACAGGGGCCACGCGCTTAAGAATCGAAACGACCACTTCACCAACCACGTCACTGTGAGGCCTTTGTTCAATTGTTTATAATTTTTGGATCGCCGAGTTACTGAACTAATTGCGGGGCGATTCACAAATTCCGCTAAAGCGTTCGCCGAATTCCAAAAAAGCGGCAACGCCGACCTTTTTTATATGGAGTTTAACCATGGCGAACGACTTTCTTTTCACCTCCGAATCCGTCTCTGAAGGTCACCCCGACAAGGTGGCCGATCAAATCTCGGACGCGATCCTCGATGCCATTTTTGCGCAAGACCCCTTGAGCCGCGTGGCCGCCGAAACCCTGACCAACACGGGCTTGGTGGTCTTGGCCGGTGAGATCACCACCAACGCGCACGTCGACTACATCCAAGTAGCGCGCGACACCATCAAGCGCATCGGCTACGACAACACCGACTACGGCATCGACTACAAGGGCTGCGCGGTCATGGTCTGCTACGACAAGCAGAGCAACGACATCGCCCAAGGCGTGGACCATGCGTCCGACGACCACCTCAACATCGGCGCGGGTGACCAGGGCCTGATGTTCGGCTACGCCTGCGACGAAACGCCCGAGCTGATGCCCGCCCCCATCTACTACGCCCACCGTTTGGTGGAGCGCCAGGCCCAGCTGCGCAAAGACGGCCGCCTGCCTTTCCTGCGCCCCGACGCCAAGAGCCAGGTGACCATGCGCTATGTCGATGGCAAGCCGCACAGCATCGACACCGTGGTGCTGTCCACCCAGCACAGCCCAGACCAGAGCGAAACCGCCACCAAGATGAAGGCCAGCTTCGTTGAGGCCATCATCGAAGAAATCATCAAGCCGGTGCTGCCCAAAGAGTGGCTGCAAGACACCAAGTACCTGATCAACCCCACTGGCCGCTTTGTGATTGGCGGCCCGCAAGGCGACTGCGGTCTGACCGGCCGCAAGATCATCGTTGACACCTATGGCGGTGCCTGCCCGCATGGCGGTGGTGCCTTCTCCGGCAAAGACCCGTCCAAGGTGGACCGCTCGGCCGCTTACGCTGCGCGCTACGTCGCCAAGAACGTGGTGGCCGCGGGTTTGGCCCGCCAGTGCCAAGTGCAAGTGGCCTACGCCATTGGCGTGGCCCGCCCCATGAACATCACGGTCTACACCGAAGGCACGGGCGTGATCCCTGACGAGCAAATCGCCGCTCTGGTCAACGCCCACTTCGACCTGCGCCCCAAAGGCATCATCCAAATGCTGGACCTGCTGCGCCCGATCTACAGCAAGACCGCCGCGTACGGCCACTTTGGGCGCGAAGAGCCCGAGTTCACGTGGGAGCGCACCGACAAGGCGGCCATTCTGCGCGCCGCCGCCGGTCTGAAATAAGCCCAGCCGGGACTATTTTCATCCCCGGCCCTTGAAAAGCCGGTGGACCGCCCTTATCATTAGCACTCTCTGAAGTTGAGTGCTAA
Organism: Comamonadaceae bacterium; assembly: GCA_011391745.1. GTDB lineage: Bacteria > Pseudomonadota > Gammaproteobacteria > Burkholderiales > Burkholderiaceae_C > Hydrogenophaga. The sequence continues at coordinate 22 of JAABPX010000052.1, read as the reverse complement.
CAACACCGCTTCGAGGCCGATC
>JAABPX010000004.1 GCA_011391745.1 Comamonadaceae bacterium | reverse complement strand
GACCGAGAAGGTGACCGCCGACAAAATCCCCTTGATCACGGCCGGCTACGGTCGCAGCGAATCCCAAGACGGCGGTGTGTTCAAGTGGAACTTCCCCTTGGCGGGCACCTATTGGGTGGCCGCTGACGTGCTGATCCAGCACATCGCCAAAAAAGAAGGCGGCTTGGACAAACTCAAGGGCAAGAAAATCGCCTTGGTTTACCACGACAGCCCCTTTGGCAAAGAGCCCATTCCGCTGTTGCAAAAACGCGCAGCCATGCACGGCTTTGAACTCAGCCTCTTGCCTGTGACGCACCCTGGTGTGGAACAAAAGTCCACTTGGTTGCAAATCCGTCAAAACCGTCCGGACTATGTGCTCAACTGGGGCTGGGGCGTGATGAACTCCACCTTGGTTAAAGAAGCCCAAGCCACGGGTTACCCCCGCGACAAAATTTATGGCGTGTGGTGGGCCGGTGCTGAACCCGATGTGAAAGACATCGGCCAAGGGGCCAAGGGCTACAACGCCGTGACCATGCAACACGGAGCAGAACCCAACTCGGACCTGGTCAAGGAAGTGCTGTCCAAAGTGCACGGTAAGAATCAAGGCACTGGCCCCAAAGACGAAGTCGGCACGGTGCTCTACATCCGTGGCGCCATGAGCGCCATGCTGGCGGTTGAAGGGGTTCGCGCCGCACAAGAGAAGTACGGCAAAGGCAAGGTCATGAGCGGCACGCAGGTGCGCTGGGGTTTGGAAAATCTGAACTTGACACAAGCCAAGTTGGATGGCTTGGGCTTCAAAGGTGTGATGCGCCCCATCTCCACCAGCTGTCAAGACCACATGGGTGCGGCTTGGGCGCGAGTGCACACCTGGGATGGTGCCAAATGGCAGTTCACCAGCGACTGGTTGCAAGCCGACAACCAAATCTTGAGCCCGATGGTCAAGGCTGCCGCCGGCCAGTATGCGGCTGAGAAGAAGCTGGAGCGTCGCGCACCAGCCGACTGCAACTCCTAATGCCCGACGGCTGCGGCCCCGCCTCGGCGGGTGCTGCAGCCCCGGCCGTTTGAAGAAAGATTTTCCACATGAACACACCCAACACGGTTTTGAATGTCAACGGCATTGAAGTGATCTACAACCACGTGATCCTGGTGCTTAAGGGCGTCTCGCTCAACGTTGCCGAAGGCCAAATTGCGGCCATCTTGGGCGGCAACGGTGCGGGCAAAACCACCACCTTGCGTGCCATCTCGAACCTACTTAAGGGCGAACGGGGTGAAGTCACCAAAGGCAGCATCGAATTGCGTGGTGAGCGCATTGAAAACCTATCCCCCGCCGATTTGGTGCAGCGCGGTGTGGTGCAAGTCATGGAAGGTCGTCATTGTTTTGCTCACCTGACCATCGAAGAAAATCTGCTCACCGGCGCTTACACCCGAAAAAACAAAGCTGAGATTGCGGCCAACTTGGACAAGGTTTACACCTACTTCCCACGCTTAAAAACCCGCCGCACTTCGCAAGCCGCCTACACCTCTGGCGGTGAGCAGCAGATGTGCGCCATTGGCCGAGCCATGATGACCAACCCCAGCGTCATGCTGCTCGATGAGCCGTCCATGGGCTTGGCACCACAAATCGTGGAAGAGGTGTTTGAAATTGTCAAAGATCTCAACACCAAAGAAAAAGTGACTTTTTTGCTGGCGGAACAAAACACCAACATGGCACTGAAATACGCCGATTACGGCTACATCATGGAAAGCGGCCGCATCGTGATGGACGGTGCCGCCACAGACCTGCGCAACAACGAAGACGTCAAAGAGTTCTACCTCGGTATGGGTGGTGGTGAGCGCAAGAGCTTCAAAGACGTCAAAAGCTACAAACGACGCAAGCGCTGGTTGGCGTGAGTTTTTTGCGTTTCGATGCCCTTCCAAACCCACACCCTGCCGCCATGCCCACTTTTTTTGACCATTTGGAAACGCGAACACCCGATCAACGCGAGTCTGACCTCATGGCGGCGCTGCCGCAGCAGGTGGCCCATGCCCAAGCCCACAGCGCGGCGTTCGCAGAAATTTTGGCCGGCGTCTTACCCGCCAACATCCGTGACCGCACCGCGCTGGCACAACTCCCCGTGACGCGCAAACACGAGCTCTTGGAACGCCAGCAAGCCCAACGTGCGCAAGACCCCTTTGGCGGGTTTTCGACCTTGGCTTTTGGAGAACACATGCCTCGGGTGTTTGCCAGCCCAGGGCCCATTTATGAACCCGAGGGTGCCGCACGCGATTACTGGCGCATGGCCCGCGCCATGTTTGCGGCGGGCTTTCGCCCCGGTGAGCTGATTCACAACTGTTTCTCTTATCACTTTGTCCCGGCAGGATCGATGATGGAGCGTGGTGCGCACGCGATAGGCTGCACGGTGTTTGCGGGTGGCACGGGTCAAACCGAGCAACAGGTACAAGCCATGGCCGAACTTAAACCAGCGGGTTATATCGGCACCCCCAGTTTTTTGAAAATCATCTTGGAAAAGGCCCAAGATATGGGTGTGGCCTTGCCCAGTGTCAAGAAAGCCATGTTCGGTGGGGAGGCCTATCCGCCGAGTTTGCACCAATGGTTTGCCGAGCGCGGCATCGCTGGATCTCAGTGTTACGCCACCGCCGATTTGGGTTTGATCGCTTACGAAACCTCGGCCCACCAAGGTTTGGTCACCGATGAGCATGTCGTTGTTGAAATTGTTCGCCCTGGCACGGGCGACCCTGTGCCCATGGGGGAGGTGGGCGAGTTGGTGGTGACATCCCTCAACCCCGACTACCCCTTGATTCGTTTTGGCACCGGCGACCTGTCCGCCTTCCTACCCGGCCATTGCCCAAGCGGCAGAACCGCGCCGCGCATCAAAGGCTGGCTGGGTCGTGCCGACCAAACCACCAAGGTTCGTGGCATGTTTGTTCACCCGGCACAAGTGGCCGATATTGCGCGGCGCTTTGATCAAGTCGTCAAAGCGCGTTTGGTGGTGACTGGCGAAATGGCCAACGACCAACTGTGCCTCAAGGTGGAGACCCACCACGCAAGCGAAACATTCTCCGAAGCCCTGGCCACGGCCGTGCGCGACATCACCAAGTTGCGCGCGTCGATTGAATGTTTGCCGGTGGGCGCGTTACCCAACGATGGCAAGGTCATTGAAGATGCCCGCAGTTACCAGTGACGCGGGTTTTCCCGAAGCTGCGTTTACGTAATTTCCGCGATGGGCAAGCCCTTGTCAGGGCCTACCATGTGCTTTCACCTAACTTTGGAGACCGTCCATGAAAAAACTCGTTGTCTTGGCCTTGAGCGCCGCCATCTCGGCTGGCGCATTGGCCCAAACATTCCCCAGCAAGCCCATCACCATCGTTGTGCCTTTTGCCGCAGGCGGCCCCACCGATTTGGTCGCCCGCCAATTGGCAGAAGCCATGCGCAAGCCTTTGGGCGATGCCAACATCATCGTTGAAAACGCCGCTGGTGCTGGTGGCACCATTGGCGCAGGCAAGGTCGCTCGCGCCGACAAAGACGGCCACACCTTGCTGGTCTGGCACATCGGCATGGCGGCCACCGCTGGCCTGTACCGCAAATTGCCCTTCAAAGCGTTGGATGACTTTGAATACTTGGGCATGATTAACGATGTGCCCATGACCTTGTTGGGTTCGCCCAAACTCGAAGCCAAAAACTACAAAGAATTCGCCAGCTACATTCAAGCCAACGGTGGCAAACTCAATTTGGCCCACGCTGGTTTGGGCTCTGCATCTCACCTCTGCGGGCTGATGTGGCAATCGGCTCTGAAGTTGGACAAAGCCATGACCACCATCCCATTTGGCGGCACAGCGCCGGCCATGAACGCCCTCATCGGGGGTCAAGTGGATGTGATGTGCGATCAAACCACCAACACCGTGAGCCAGATTGAAGCCGGTCGTGTCAAGGGTTTTGCAGTGACCACCGCCAAACCCCTGAGCGACAACAAAGTCCTGAAAGACTTGCCTTCGTTGCAACAAGCGGGCGTCAAGGACTTCAACCTGACCATCTGGCACGGCCTGTATGCGCCCAAAGGCACGCCAGCCGCCGTGACCAAACGCCTCAACGACGCGCTCAAAGTGGCCTTAAAAGACCCTGAGTTCATCAAACGTCAAGAGGCTTTGGGTGCGGTCATCGTCACCGACAACCGCATCACCCCAGAAGGTCACAAAACCTTTGTGGCGGGTCAGATCAAAAGCCTGAGTGCGGTGATTCAAGCCGCTGGCCAATTCGCCGACTGATCGTCAGCGTTTGCCCATCAAAAAAAACCACCCTTCGGGGTGGTTTTTTTATAGCAGCCGGATTTTAAACACCCCAGACGATTTCAACTTGGGCGGCCTCACAGCGCCGCAACATCTCCAGCAATGGCACGCTGCGATGGCGCAAGCCAATGGGCTCAAACTCAGGCTTCACCTCGCCGGCCAACTCGGCCTCTTCAACGCGCCGCGCCTGCAGAGCCTCTTCAGCCGCAACGGCCGCTTCGGTGGCTTGGCGCGCTGCGGGCATGTCGTTGGGCAACAAAACACCTGGACCGCGCGTGTCTTTGCCCCACGCGGTTAAGAAAGGCTGGGCGTGCTGCGCCAGCATCAGAACATCGGCGGTTTCTCGGGATTGGAATCGAATCAATGACATGGCGTATCCCTTTTAAACACCCATTGTGCGCTTTTGGCAAAAAAAAACCTGCGCCAGAGAACCGGTACAGGTTGATTTTTCAAAAGCCAATTGTCTGGCTGTTTGGTTGCGCGGGCAAGATTTGAACTTGCGACCTTTGGGTTATGAGCCCAACGAGCTACCAGGCTGCTCCACCGCGCGTCAAGAGGGTTATTCTATCACGCCTTGGGCGCTTCAACCGCGCTATCTTCAGCGCGATCGACCAATTCGACCAAAGCCATGGGCGCGTTGTCACCGACACGGAAACCCATTTTCAAAATACGGGTGTAGCCGCCTGGACGGGCTTTAAAACGTGGGCCGAGTTCGTTGAACAACTTGACGACGACATCGCGGTCGCGCAAGCGATCAAACGCCAAACGGCGGTTGGCCACGGTGGCTTCTTTGGCCAAGGTGATCATGGGTTCCACCACGCGGCGCAGCTCTTTGGCTTTGGGCACCGTGGTTTTGATGACTTCGTGCGTGAGCAAGGCGTTCATCATGTTGCGCAACATGGCGAGGCGGTGCTCGCTGGTGCGGTTGAGTTTGCGAAGTCCGTGTCCGTGACGCATTTGAGTTTCCTTTCAGTTGTTTTGCCCCCAGCCGGATCAGGTACTGGAGGGTTCGTCAGACCAAAGCCTGGATCAGTGTTTGTCCAAACCTGCTGGGGGCCAATTTTCCAGCTTCATGCCCAAAGTCAGACCACGCGAGGCGAGGACTTCCTTGATTTCGTTGAGCGACTTACGACCCAGATTGGGGGTCTTGAGCAACTCATTTTCGGTGCGTTGAATCAGGTCACCGATGTAATAGATGTTTTCGGCCTTCAAGCAGTTGGCCGAACGCACGGTGAGTTCAAGCTCATCGACGGGGCGCAACAACAGAGGATCGAACGTTTGACTGCTGCGAGGCGCAGCTTCAGCGAACAGATCAACACCTTCGAGCTGTGCAAACACCGCAAGCTGTTCAACCAAAATTTTGGAAGAAGCGCGGACAGCGTCCTCTGGGCCGATGGCGCCGTTGGTTTCGATGTCCAAGACCAGCTTGTCCAAGTCGGTGCGCTGTTCAACGCGCGCACTTTCGACGGTATAGCTCACGCGCTTGATGGGCGAGAAAGAGGCGTCCAAGACGATGCGCCCGATGGAGCGGGTCTGGTCGTCGTGACGACGCAGGCTACCGGGCACATAACCACGGCCTTTTTCGACCTTGATCTGCATGTCCAACTTGGCACCAGCGGCCAAGGTGGCGATGACATGCTCAGGGTTGACGATCTCAACATCGTGAGGCGTCTGGATGTCGGCGGCGGTGATAACGCCTTCGCCTTCTTTGCGCAGGCTCAAGGTCACTTCGTCGCGGTTTTCCAATTTGAAAACGACGCCTTTGAGGTTCAACAAGATGTTGACCACGTCTTCTTGAACACCGTCGATCGACGAGTATTCGTGTACAACACCAGCGATGGTGACTTCGGTGGGGGCATGGCCGACCATCGAAGACAACAAAACGCGACGCAAAGCGTTACCCAAGGTGTGGCCAAAGCCACGCTCGAAGGGCTCCAAGATCACCTTGGCGCGGTTGGCCGACACTTGTTCGACGTTGATGGTTTTGGGTTTCAGCAGATTGTTCAGCATGCGACTTCCTTCAATACCCTCGGTTCGTTACACCGATAAGGCCGATGGAGGCCCGGCAACCCGAAGGCCACCGGGAACGGGATTAACGTGAATACAGTTCGACGATCAACGATTCGTTGATGTCCGCGCCAAACTCGTCGCGGTCAGGGGTCTTCTTGAAGACGCCTTCGGCTTTGTCAGCCGACACTTCCACCCATGCGGGAAAGCCGATTTGTTTGGCCAACTCAAGCGCTTCTGCCACCCGCACTTGTTTTTTCGATTTTTCGCGCACAGCGACCACGTCGCCGGCCTTGACCGAGTAAGAAGGGATGTTGACCGACTGACCATTGACTTGAATGGCTTTGTGGGAAACCATTTGACGGGCTTCGGCGCGGGTCGATGCAAAGCCCATGCGGAACACGACGTTGTCCAAGCGCGATTCCAACAAGGTCAATAGGTTGGCGCCGGTGTTGCCACGGCGGCGGTCAGCGTCGGCAAAGTAACGGCGGAACTGGCGCTCCAACACACCGTAGGTGCGTTTGACTTTTTGCTTTTCGCGCAATTGCAGACCGTAGTCGGAGGTGCGCTGACCCGAAGTGCGACCGTGCTGGCCAGGCTTGGAGTCGAATTTGGCTTTGTCGCTGATGGAGCGGCGTGCGCTCTTGAGCAACAGGTCAGAGCCTTCACGGCGGGAGAGTTTGGCCTTAGGGCCGAGGTAACGTGCCACGGAATGGTCCTTTGTCGTTTCTGCCGCAACCGTTGTGTTGCGGGAGCCAAATACGCAGTGCGCAAATGGCGGTGGGCTTAGTAAAAAATGCCACCGCAGACATTTCTGCAGTGGCAGCTCGAAAAAAGCTTTTGATTATATACCGCCCGAAACAGGCGGTAAACGCTTAGATGCGGCGACGCTTCTGTGGGCGGCAGCCGTTGTGCGGTACGGGCGTCACGTCGGCAATGGATGTGATGCGAATGCCCAGAGCACCCAAGGCTCGAACCGAGGATTCACGACCAGGACCTGGGCCCTTGATCTCAACGTCCAAGTTCTTGATGCCCTGTTCGATGGCGGCACGGCCCGCCACTTCGGAAGCCACTTGGGCTGCAAAGGGCGTGGACTTGCGTGAGCCCTTAAAGCCTTGGCCACCGGAAGAAGCCCAAGACAACGCATTGCCTTGACGATCGGTGATGGTGATGATGGTGTTATTGAACGATGCGTGAACGTGCGCAATGCCATCGGCAATGTTCTTACGAACTTTTTTGCGAACGCGGGCTGCTGCGCTGCTGGAGGGAGACTTAGCCATGGGGTTCCTTACCGATTACTTCTTCAGCGATTGGGCTGCCTTGCGGGGGCCCTTGCGCGTGCGTGCATTGGTCTTGGTGCGCTGGCCGCGCATGGGCAGACCACGACGGTGACGGAAACCGCGGTAGCAACCGATGTCCATCAATCGCTTGATGTTCATGGTGGTTTCGCGGCGAAGATCACCCTCGATCGTGAACAAATTGACTTGATCACGAACCTTTTCAAGTTCCGCGTCATCAAGATCTTTGATCTTTTTGTCATAAGCGATGCCACACGCTTCGCAAATTTTGCGAGCGCGGGTGCGGCCAATGCCAAAAATTGCCGTCAGGCCGATTTCGGCATGCTTGTGGGGCGGAATGTTGATACCTGCAATACGAGCCATGTTGGTCCTCTAAACTTCAATCAGCCTTGACGCTGTTTGTGACGCGGATCTGTGCAAATCACTCGCACAACACCTTTGCGTTTGATGATCTTACAGTTGCGGCACATTTTTTTGACCGACGCCGAAACTCTCATTGTTTTCTCCTAGAAATTCCAACAAACATTTAACCACTGACCCAATTGATCTTGAACGATTAACTGGGTTTGAAATTCGCTTTTTTCAACAGCGATTCATACTGTTGCGACATCATGTAGTTCTGCACCTGAGACATGAAGTCCATGGTCACCACCACAATAATCAAAAGCGACGTTCCACCGAAGTAAAACGGAACGTTGTACTTCAAGATCAAGAATTCGGGCAACAAACACACCGCTGTGATGTAAATGGCACCAGCCAAGGTCAGGCGCAACAAAATTTTATCGATGTGACGCGCGGTTTGATCACCAGGGCGAATACCCGGAATGAACCCGCCGCTCTTTTTCAGGTTGTCTGCTGTTTCGCGGCTGTTAAAAACCAAGGCCGTATAAAAGAAACAGAAGAAGATGATCGCAGCCGCATAAAAAGCAACATAAATGGGCTGGCCCGGCGACATGGCCGATGCAATGTCACGCAACCAACGGGTGCTGTCTCCCGTGCTGATCCAACTCACCAAGGTGGTGGGCAACAAAATGATCGACGAAGCAAAAATTGGCGGTATGACACCGGCCATGTTGAGCTTTAAAGGGAGGTGCGAAGACTGACCACCGTACACCTTATTACCCACTTGACGGCGGGCGTAGTTGACCAAAATTTTGCGCTGGCCACGCTCAACGAACACCACGAAGTACGTGACCAAGACCACCAAAGCAATGATCAGGATGGACACCAAAATGTTCATGGCACCGGTGCGAACCAGTTCCAACAAACCACCGACCGCGCTGGGCAAACCCGCTGCGATACCAGCAAAAATCAGGATGGAAATACCGTTACCCAAACCACGCTCGGTGATCTGCTCGCCGAGCCACATCAAAAACATCGTGCCGGCGACCAAACTGACCACCGCCGTGATGCGAAAACCCATACCGGGGTCAATCACCAAGCCAGCGGTGCTCTCCAACGCAATGGCAATACCAAAAGCTTGAAAAACCGCCAATCCGAGTGTCCCGTAACGGGTGTATTGGGTGATTTTTCGACGGCCAGCCTCACCTTCTTTTTTCAACTGCTCAAACGTGGGCACGACGTAAGTGGCCAGTTGCATGATGATCGAAGCCGAGATGTACGGCATGATGCCAAGCGCAAACACGGTGAAACGCGACAGAGCGCCACCAGAGAACATATTGAACAAGCTGAGAATGCCGCCCGACTGACTCTTAAAGAGCTGCTCCAGTTGAACAGGGTCAATCCCAGGCACAGGAATGTGTGCACCAATACGGTAAACAACGAGCGCCAGCAACAAGAAAACCAAACGACGACTGAGGTCGCCGTATTTGGCTGTAGGGGCTTGTGCGGATGATCCAGTGGCCACGGTGAGTCGTTCGCTTAAGGGGTTTTAAACCAATGAACCACCAGCCGCTTCGATGGCCTGCTTGGCACCTGCGGTGGCAACAATGTTCTTCAAGACCACTGCGGTTTTGATTTCGCCGGTTTTAACCACTTTGACACGCTTGGCCAAATTGGAGATCAAACCAGCCTGCTTCAAAGCCAATACATCGACTTCTTTGGCATTCAAAGCCGCGATATCGGTCAGGGTCACCTCGGCGTTGAACTGCAGCTGCTGGGACTTGAAGCCGCGCTTGGGCAAGCGACGCTGCATGGGCATTTGACCGCCCTCAAAGCCCACTTTGTGGTAGCCGCCCGAACGCGATTTTTGACCCTTGTGGCCACGGCCAGCGGTTTTACCCAAACCAGAACCGATACCACGACCCACACGACGCTTAGCGTGCTTGGCGCCCGAAGCGGGCTTGATGTTGTTGAGTTCCATGTCTTGTGACTCCGAATCAGAGTACCTTGACCAGGTAGCTGATTTTGTTGATCATGCCGCGCACAGCAGGGGTGTCCTGCAATTCGCTGACGCTGTTGACTTTGCGCAAGCCCAAGCCACGCACGGTGGCGCGGTGGTCTTCTTTGCAACCGATGGGGCTGCGCACGAGTTGGACCTTGACGGTATTGGCGGTTGTCATGATCGCTCCTATCAGCTTAGGATGTCCTCAACCGACTTGCCGCGCTTGGCCGCAACTTCGGATGGGGTGGTGGAGTTTTTCAGTGCGTCCAGCGTGGCGCGCACCAAGTTGTAAGGATTGCTCGAACCATGGCTTTTGGCCACGACATCGGTGATTCCAATGACTTCGAACACCGCACGCATAGGACCACCAGCAATGATGCCGGTACCCTTGGAAGCGGGCAACATCATGACGTTGGCCGCACCGTGCTCGCCATGAACACTGTGGTGCAACGAACCGTTTTTGAGCGACACCTGAATCATGTTGCGGCGGGCTTGTTCCATGGCTTTTTGCACGGCCACGGGCACTTCGCGGGCTTTGCCCTTGCCCATACCAACACGGCCATCGCCATCACCGACGACGGTCAAAGCCGCGAAACCGAGGATACGACCACCCTTGACCACCTTGGTCACGCGGTTGATCGCGATCATCTTTTCGCGCAAGCCGTCTTCGTTTGCTTCGTTCTTTACGTTTGCCTGAAATTTAGCCATTTTGTGTATCCCGCTTGATCAGAACTGCAGACCGGCTTCGCGAGCCGCATCTGCTAGGGCTTTCACCCGGCCGTGATAGGCAAAGCCCGAACGGTCAAACGCCACTTTTTCGATGCCAGCGGCTTTCGCTTTTTCAGCGATTCGCTTGCCCACGACTTGGGCGGCGGCGGTGTTTCCACCTTTGCCTGCGGCGCCCAATTGGGCTCTGACCTCGGCTTCCGCAGTTGAGGCAGAAGCCAACACGCGCGCACCATCTTCGGAGATGACGGTTGCGTAAATGTGCAGGTTGGTGCGGTTCACAGCCAAACGGACGGCGCCTTGTTGCGCAATCCGAATGCGTGTCTGACGGGCCCGGCGCAGACGTTGCTCTTTTTTGGTCAACATGATCCTGATCCTTATTTCTTCTTCGTTTCCTTGATCACGACCTTCTCATCCGAATAACGGATGCCCTTACCCTTGTAGGGCTCTGGGGGGCGAACGGCGCGAATTTCGGAAGCGATTTGGCCAACGCGTTGGCGGTCGGCACCTTTGATGATCACTTCGGTGGGCGTGGGTGTCTCAACCTTGATACCAGCGGGCATTTGGATGTCCACCGGGTGGGAGTAGCCCACGTTCAGGTTCAGCTTCGCACCTTGAGCCGCTGCTTTGTAACCCACACCAATGAGGGTGAGTTTCTTTTCAAAGCCTTTGCTGACACCCTGCACCATGTTGTTGACCAGCTGACGCATGGTGCCCGACATGGCATTGGCTTCGCGAGACTCATCGACCGGCACAAAAGAAATTGTGCCCGCGTTGTTTTCCACTTTGACCAAGGTGTTTTGGTTCACCACCAAAGAGCCCAAAGAGCCCTTCACACTGATCTCAGCGCTGTTCATGGCCACCTCAACCCCAGCGGGGACGGTAACCGGCATTTTTCCAATACGTGACATTCAGTTGCTCCTCAATGCCGGCGTTAAGCGACGTAACACAAAACTTCGCCGCCAACACCCGTGGCGCGAGCCTTGCGATCGGTCATGACACCTTTGGGTGTTGTGACGATGGCCACGCCCAAACCGTTCTGGACTTGCGGGATGGCATCGCGACCGCGATAAATGCGCAGGCCGGGACGGCTCACGCGCTCAATGCGCTCAATCACAGGACGGCCAGCGTAATACTTCAAAGCGATTTGGAGTTCGCTCTTGCCGTCTTGGGTCGTGACTTTGAAACCATCGATATAACCTTCGTCTTTTAAGACTTGGGCGATCGCGGCTTTGACTTTGGAGGCCGGCATCGACACAGTGGCTTTGTCCACCATCTGCGCATTGCGAATGCGGGTCAACATGTCGGCGATAGGATCACTCATGCTCATGTGGGGTTCTCCTAGGGCTTACCAGCTGGCTTTGGTGATGCCGGGAATTTCGCCGGCGAAAGCCAGTTCGCGGACTTTGGCGCGAGCCAAACCGAACTGGTTGAACGTACCGCGCGGGCGACCCGTGATCTCGCAGCGGTTGCGCTGGCGAGTGGGGTTGGCGTTGCGGGGCAACTTTTGCAAGGCCAGACGAGCAGCGTCGCGCTCTTCATCCGAGCGCTGAGCGCTCTTGGCAACGGCCTTGAGTTCGGCGTATTTTTTTGCAAACTTAGCGGCGAGTTTTTCGCGCTTGAGTTCACGTTGGAGTAGTGCTTGTTTAGCCACGCGCCACCTCAGTTCTTGAACGGGAAACGGAAACCAGCCAGAAGAGCTTTGCACTCTTCGTCAGTCTTGGCGGTCGTCGTGATGCTGATGTTGAGGCCGCGCAAGGCATCGACCTTGTCGTACTCGATCTCAGGGAAAATGATTTGCTCTTTGACACCGATGTTGTAGTTACCACGGCCGTCAAAGGCTTTACCCGAAATACCCCGAAAGTCACGCACACGGGGCAGTGCCACGGTGATGAAACGGTCCAGGAATTCGTACATACGGGCGCCGCGCAAGGTAACCATACAACCGATGGCCTGCTGTTCGCGGATTTTGAAGCCCGCAATCGCCTTGCGCGCTTTGGTGACCACTGGCTTTTGACCGGCAATCTTGGTCAAGTCGCCCACGGCGTTGTCCATGACCTTCTTATCAGCAACCGCTTCGCTCACACCCATGTTGAGGGTGATCTTGGTGATGCGGGGCACTTCCATGGTCGACTTGTAACCGAACTGGGTCATCAAGGCCGGGGCCACTTTATCGCGGAAAATTTCTTGAAAGCGGGTCATATTCATGCCACCTTGATTTCTTCACCACTGGACTTGAAGACGCGCACTTTCGTGCCATCGGCCAGTTGCTTGACACCCACACGATCGGCCTTACCCGTGGCGGCATTAAAAATGGCCACATTGGACTGATGGATCGACATGGTTTTGTCAATGATGCCGCCCGTCACACCCTTCATGGGATTGGGTTTGGCGTGCTTTTTGACGATGTTGACACCCTCAACAATCAGCCGGTCTTCGCTGGCACGCTCGGACACTTTGCCCCGCTTACCTTTGTCGCGACCGGTGATCACGATGACGTCGTCGCCTTTGCGAATCTTGTTCATGGTCGGTCCTTACAGAACTTCGGGCGCCAAGGACACGATCTTCATGAACTTTTCGGTGCGCAATTCGCGCGTCACCGGTCCGAAGATGCGGGTGCCAATGGGCTCCAGCTTGGCATTGAGCAACACTGCTGCATTGCCATCGAATTTGATCAATGCGCCATCGGGGCGACGAATGCCCTTGGCCGTACGAACCACCACTGCGCTGTACACCTCGCCTTTTTTGACGCGGCCACGCGGAGCGGCTTCTTTAATGGTGACCTTGATGACATCGCCCACGCTGGCGTAACGGCGCTTAGAGCCGCCGAGCACCTTAATGCACATCACGGATTTGGCACCCGTGTTGTCAGCAACATCGAGTCGAGATTGCGTTTGAATCATTTGATTTAAGTCCCAACTTGAATCTTCCCTGCCACCACGGCCGGGAATGATCAGTCTTGGGCCCGTTGTCCAAGCCTGGTCGCCAAAGCAACCAAACCCTTTCTTTGGGCTGAATTACTCCGCTGGTGAAAGCGAAGCCGCTAATTATGGCACAGCTTTTTACCCCGGTCAAAGTTTTATTCAAAATATTCTGTTGGCCCGTCCCACCCCTACACTGTGGCCCATGAACACCACCTCGCCCCCTCACATTGCCTTCATTGGCGGCGGCAACATGGCCAGCGCCATCATCGGCGGCCTGATTCGCCAAGGCATGACCGCCGACCAATTCACCGTGGTCGAACCCTTTGGCGAGACCGCCGCCAAGTTAAAAACCGCCTTTGGCATCTCCGCCCTGCCTGCGGCCGAACCCGCACTGGCTCAGGCCGACTTGGTCGTTTGGGCGGTCAAACCGCAGGTATTCGCCGAAGCCGCCACGCCAGTCAGCCCCCACACAGGCGCTGCCCTGCACCTCTCGGTGGCCGCCGGCATCCGCACCGACAGCATTCGCCGTTGGCTGGGCAACGAACGCGTGGTGCGCAGCATGCCCAACACGCCGGCTTTGGTCGGTCAAGGCATCACAGGCCTATTTTCTTGCCCGGCTGTGTCGGTCAATGACCGCCGCTTGGTTGAGCAGGTCATTTGCACCACTGGCCAATACGTGTGGGTGGAAAACGAAGCCCAATTGGACGCCGTGACCGCTTTGTCGGGCTCAGGCCCTGCCTATGTGTTTTATTTTTTGGAAGCCATGACCGAGGCTGGCACAGGCATGGGCTTGACCACCGAACAAGCGCGCCAGTTGGCCGTGGCCACGTTCTCGGGCGCTGCTGCCCTAGCGGGTGCCTCCAGTGAACCGCTGGAGGTGCTGCGTCAACGCGTCACGTCCAAGGGGGGCACCACCCACGCGGCCATCACGGCCATGGAGATGGCCCAGATCAAACCCGCGTTTGTGCAAGCCATGCAAGCGGCCGAACAGCGGGCACGCGAACTGGGCGACGAATTCGGCAAAGCCTGATTCAAAACGCGTGGCTCAGCGCCACGCCCGCGAACAGGCTCAGACCGATCCAGTGGTTGAGCCGAAAGGCTTTGAAACAGCCTTCGCGGCCGCGATCCCGGATCAAGGCCACATGCCACAACACCTGTACCGAGGCAGTGGCCAAGCCCAGCCACAACCAAAGCCCGCGTGAAGGTGCATCCAAGAGGCAGGCCCACGTGAGCAAAAAGACCGCATAAAACCCGATAACCGCGGACACATCCCAGCGGCCCAAAGTGACGGCTGAGGTTTTGATGCCGATCTTCAGGTCGTCGTCACGGTCAACCATGGCGTATTCGGTGTCGTAGGCCAGCACCCAACACCAGTTGCCGAACAACAAACCCCAAGCTAGGGCAGGCACCTCACCCTGCACCGCGGCAAACGCCATGGGAATACCAAAGCTGAACGCCACGCCCAACACCGCTTGCGGCATAGCGATGTGCCGCTTGGCGTAGGGATAAGCCAAGGTCACGGCCAAGGCCGCGAACGAGGCGAGGACGGTGAGCGTGTTGGTGGTCAGCACCAGCGCAAACGCGAGCAGGGCCAGCACCGCACCCACCGCCAAAGCCTCTTTCACCCCCAAGCGACCACTGGTGATGGGACGCTGGGCCGTGCGTTTGACGTGGCGGTCAAACTCGCGGTCGGCCACGTCGTTGATGCAGCAACCTGCGCTGCGCATGAGGATGGTGCCCCCCGTGAAGACGGCCAACAAATGCCAACCGGGAAAGCCGTCGGCTGCCACCCACAACGCGGTCAAGGTGGGCCAGAGCAGCAACAGCCAACCGGCGGGCCGATTCCAGCGAATCAGATCCAAGTAAAGCGCCAGCCGCGCGCGCAGAAAACCGCTCATGACAAGCGCGTCACGCCAGGCAATTCGCAGGCGTAAATGGCGTTGCGCAACGCCGCAATGGCCTCGTAGCGCGTGAAGCTGCGCCGCCACACCAACACCACACGGCGCGTGGGTGGGTCACCGGCAAAAGGCAGGTAACGCACGTAAGCGGAATCACCAAAATCTTGTACGCCCGAACCCACACCATTGAGCGCCGACGTGGGGGCCGACAAGCGGGGCACCAAAGTCACCCCCATGCCCGCCGCAACCATGTGTTTGATGGTTTCGAGCGACGAGCCTTCGAAGCCTTTTTGAACACCATCGATGGGACTTGAAAACCGGGCAAACTCCGGACACACCTCAAGGACGTGGTCACGAAAGCAGTGCCCAGTCCCCAACAAGAGCATGCGCTCGTTTTTGATTTCTTCGACGGTGATGGTCGCCTTCTCTGCGAGCGGGTGTTTGCGCGGCAATGCCGCCACAAACGGTTCATCGTACAGCGGCGCCACCGCCAAACTGTTGTCTGGAAATGGTTCGGCCAAGATGGCGCAATCAATTTCCCCCGAACGCAATTGCTCCAACAAGCGGGTGGTGAAGTTCTCTTGCAGCAACAAGGGCATCTGCGGTGTTTGGTCAATCACATTGCGCACCAAATGTGGCAACAAATACGGGCCAATGGTGTAGATGACACCCAATTTCAGCGGCCCGGCCAGCGGGTCTTTGCCGCGCTTGGCCATTTCCTTGATGACCGCCGACTGCTCCAACACCAACTGCGCTTGACGCACAATTTCGTCCCCCAAGGCCGTGGTGCTGATGTCGTTGGCGTTGCGCTCAAAAATTTTCACTTCGAGTTCTTCTTCGAGCTTTTTGATGGCCACGGACAGGGTGGGCTGCGACACAAAACAAGCCTCGGCGGCTTTGCCAAAATGCCGCTCCCGGGCCACGGCCACGATGTATTTGAGTTCGGTCAGGGTCATGGCGTTATTTTGCGTCAAGCCTTGAAGTAGTCGGTTTTTTCACCCAACCAACGGGCGATGTGGCGTTGAGCGGCCTGTGGGTGGTGTTCCAGCATCGTGCGTGCGGCCTCGCGGGCCCAAGCCAAAAGATGGGTGTCGGTGCTCAGATCGGCAAAACGCAGCAAGGCCGCACCCGATTGCCGAGCCCCCAAAAACTCACCCGGACCGCGAATGTCCAAATCGCGTCGGGCAATGTCAAAGCCATCGGTGGTTTCGGCCATGGCCTTGAGCCGTTGTCGTGCGGTCTCGCTCAAGCGGCCACTCTCGTTGGGCGAATACAGCAGCACACAGGCCGACGCAGCCGCCCCGCGCCCCACCCGTCCGCGCAATTGGTGCAATTGAGACAAACCAAAACGCTCGGCGTGCTCAATCACCATCAGTGAAGCGTTGGGCACGTCCACCCCCACCTCAATGACGGTGGTGGACACGAGCACACCCATGCGCCCTTGCACAAACTCGGTCATCACGGCCTGTTTGTCGGCACTGCCCATGCGCGAGTGCAGCAAGCCCACCGCCACCGTGGGTGCGCCCGGCGGGTTGAGCGCGGTGCTGAGTTCGGCGTGGGTGGCCGTGGCGTTGCTCAGGTCCAACGCCTCGCTCTCTTCAATCAGCGGGCACACCCAATACACCTGTCGGCCCTCTTGCAACTGGGTCCGTATGCGCTCAATCACCTCAGGGCGACGCACCTCGGCCAACACCTTGGTCATGATGGGTGTGCGCCCCGGCGGCAACTCGTCGATGGTGGAGACATCCAAGTCGGCCAAGTACGTCATGGCCAAGGTGCGCGGAATGGGCGTGGCACTCATCATGAGCAAATGCGGCTCGCCGCCATCGCGCAGCTTGCTGCGCAAGGCCAAACGCTGCGCCACACCAAAGCGGTGTTGCTCGTCGATGATGGCCAAACCCAAGCGCTGAAATTCAACGTGCGCTTGAATCACCGCGTGTGTCCCCACCACCAAAGCCGCTTGGCCACTGGCGATCAGGGCCAACATGGCTTGGCGCTCTTTCTTTTTTTGGCTGCCCGTGAGCCACGCCACACAACGCCCCGTGGGCAACAAGATGGGCTCGATCCATTGCACCAATTTGGCGAAATGTTGGGCCGCCAAAATTTCGGTGGGCGCCATCAAGGCGCATTGCCAACCCGCACCCATGGCCACTGCGGCGGCCAAAGCCGCCACCACGGTTTTGCCCGAACCCACGTCGCCTTGCAGCAAACGGTTCATGGGCACGGCGCGGGCCAAGTCGCCAGTGATTTCACGGCTCACGCGCTGCTGCGCGGTGGTCAAGGCAAAAGGCAGCCGCGCCAACAGGTGTTCGGGCAAGCCCCCAACTTCAGAGCGCAGCGACGGCGCCACCAAACGCTCGCGCTCACGTTTGGCCGTGAGCTGAGACAGCTGTTGCGCCAACAACTCTTCGGCCTTGAGCCGCTGCCACGCCGGGTGGCTGCGGTCTTCCAACGCCTCCAGCGCGGTGTCGGGGCTGGGTTGGTGCAAACAACGCAGCGCTTGCGCCAAGGTCATGCGCGGGCCTTGGCCTTGCGCCACCGCCGCATGCAAACTGTCCAGCAAAGGGGCGGGTAAGGTTTCGGACACATCGGCGCGGCGCAATCCGCTGGCCACGGCCTTGCGCAAATAGGCTTGAGGCAACTGGGCGCTGGTGGGGTAGACGGGCGTTAAGGCCTCGGGCAATTCGCCGCCCGCGCGGCCAAACGTGGGGTGCACCATGGTCCAACCCAAAAATCCGCCGCGCACCTCACCACGCACCCGCACGCGTTCGCCCTCGGCCAAGGTTTTTTGGTACGCGGGGTAGAAGGTGAAGAAACGCAACTGGCAGGTGTCGGTACCATCGTCCACCGTGACCAAGAGCTGGCGGCGCGGACGCAACTGCACCTCACATCGCGTGACCACGCCTTCGATCTGCGCCAACTGGCCTTCGCGGCAGGCCTTGAGTGGCGTGATGCGGGTTTCGTCTTCGTAGCGCAGAGGCAGGTGCAAGGCCAAATCGATGTCGCGCGACAAACCGAGCTTGCGCAGGGCTTTTTGGGCGGCCGACAGGGGTTTGGGAACTGCGGACGCTGTGGGGGCGCGATCGGCTTCAGACATGGGACAATTCTGCCTGTTCCATATCCCACCCTACTTGGAACGGGCCCGTCCGGCCCTCAAGCCCATGAACCCATACCGACTGAGCGACTTTGACTTTGACCTGCCCGCGTCGCTGATCGCCCAACACCCCACCGCAGAGCGCAGCGCCTCGCGTTTGCTCGATGGCCGCCAAGCCCCGTGGGCTGACCGCATTTTCAAAGAACTCCCCAAGCTGCTGCGCACGGGCGACCTGCTGGTGTTCAACGACACCGAGGTCGTGAAAGCCCGCTTGTTTGGCCACAAGCCCACGGGCGGCCAACTCGAACTCCTGGTCGAGCGGGTGTTGACCGGCCACGAGGTTGTGGCGCACATGAAGGTCAGCAAAAAACCGACCGTGGGCACGGTGCTGCGCATGCACGGTGGCTTTGAAGCGAAGGTTTTGGGCCGCTGGCCAGACGTTGATGGCCCGCTGTTTCACTTTCGCTTCAGCGACGAGCCGCACGCGCTCATGCAAGCGCACGGCCACATGCCGCTGCCGCCCTACATCGAGCGCCACCAAAACCAAACCGGCGCAGCGCCCGACAGCCCCGAACAACAGGCCGAAGACGAACGGCGCTACCAAACCGTCTTTGCCAAGCACCCCGGCGCGGCGGCGGCGCCCACCGCAGCCTTGCACTTCGATGAAGCGGTGTTGAACGCCTTGGACAGCCACGGTGTGCAACGCGCCAGCGTCACGCTGCACGTGGGCGCGGGCACGTTTTCGCCCGTCAAAACCGAAGACCTGAGCGAACACCGCATGCACAGCGAGTGGTACAACATACCGCCCGAAACGGTTCAAGCCATTGCCGACTGCCGTGCACGCGGCGGCCGTGTGGTGGCCGTGGGCACGACCAGCGTGCGCACGCTGGAGAGCTGGGCGCAGACCGGCCAGACCTGCGGCGACACCAGCATCTTCATCACGCCGGGCTTTGAATTCAAAGTGGTGGACGTGCTCATCACCAACTTTCACCTGCCCAAAAGCACCTTGCTTATGCTGGTGAGCGCCTTCACCGGCTTTGAGCACATGCACGCCCTGTACCAACACGCCATCGCGCAGGGCTACCGATTTTTCAGTTACGGCGACGCCATGTTGCTCGACCGCAAGACAGAAACCTAAAATCACTTGTGCATCATTTTGAAAAGGCCCTGCCATGTTGACCCGTTTAAAAATCAATGGTTTCAAGAATTTGAAAGACGTTGATCTGCGCTTTGGCCTCTTCACTTGCATCGCTGGAGCTAACGGGGTGGGCAAATCCAACCTTTTCGATGCAATTACGTTTCTCAGCAATCTTGCATCCATGCAAATGGTTGCAGCAGCCACCAAAGTGCGCGGCACGAATGGACAAGCATCGGACATCAGGGACTTGTTCACCTTTGACCAAAACAACACACCTCTGCCCATGGAATTCATCGTTGAAGTGATTGCCCCAAAAACAGTCACCGATGATTTTGGTCAAGAAGCAAAAACGACGGCTACCTACTTGGAATATCGCTTGGTCTTGTGTTTGGCAACAGACCAAAACGCCAAAGAGGTCATTTATATCCATGACGAATATTTAAAAAAGAAAAGCAAGCGAGAGGCCAAAAATGAGTTGGGTTTCACCGCCTCTGAGGGTTTTATCACCACGTTTGTTATTGATAAAAAACATAAAAGAAACACGCCCTTTATTGAAACCATCGAAGAAGCCGGGCAAAGAATCATCAAACGTTATGGGGAAGGGGAAGGCAGCGGTCAACCTCAAAAAATTCCAGCTCGTCGAACGCAGCAGACCGTTTTGTCAGGCATCAACTCCAACTCACACCCCACGGCACTGGCAATGCGCAGAGAAATGCAGTCCTGGCAACTTTTGCAACTTGAGCCGAGCGCCTTGCGTTCAACAGATGAATTTGCCAGCGACTCAAAAGTCACGGCTCAGGGACATCACCTTCCATCGGCACTGACCCGCATCGGGCTTTATGCCGATGTTGCGGCCACCCTCTCGCAACTGATACCTGGGATTCAATCTGTGGAGGTTAACCACAACGAAATTCTCAAACGCCGCACGCTTCAAGTTCGTATGTCTGGCGAAACTTATACAGCCAGCGCCTTATCAGACGGAACGCTGCGTTTTTTGGCGCTGTCCATCATGGCGTGCGACCCTGATGCGCAGGGTCTTATTTGCATGGAAGAGCCGGAGAACGGCATCCACCCGATGCGCATTCCCCAAATGGTGGACTTGGTTCGCCAACTGTCTGACGCCCCCGGTCAAGATGACGAGCCTTGGTCTGACATTGTCGAGCTGCGGCAAGTCATCATCAACACCCACTCTCCATTGGTCGTGGCAGAGGTACCAGCAGAAGATTTATTGGTGGCAGAGAGCTATCGCTTGGGTCCATCTCAAGGGGTGCAGTTCAAACCCATCAAGGGACATTGGCGTGATACGTTTGAGAGAAATGCCAACGCTTACTTCACTAAAGGACAAGCTCAAACCTATTTAAGCGGGCAATCGTCTCCATCAAAATCAAAATCGGTACGTGCCTGGGCAAATGGGGCGAACCAACAACAACCGTTGCTGTGACGCCATGAAAATTCTTACCACAGGCTTGATCACCGACGGAACGTCCGACCAAGCGCTGATTCCTTTGCTCACCAGTTTGCTGGAATCGCTCTTGCCCAACACAGGTTTCCAGCCACCGCAATGGATTGCGCCACAAGGCAGAAAAACGCTTGCGGACAGATTAGCTCATGCGCTTGACCCAGACCAATTTCATTTCGACATTTTGTTTGTGCACCGCGATGCCGAAAATGAAACCTTTGATAAGCGAGCGCTTGAAATCAGTCAGGCCACACCACAAGGACCATATCCAGTGGTGTGCGTGGTCCCCATCAAAATGACCGAAGCCTGGTTATTAACCAGCGAAGCTGCCATCAAACAGGCCGTTGGCAATCCACAATCAAAGGCGAAATTGAAGCTTCCTCCTGTCACCAAAATCGAAGCTTGTGATGCCAAATCAATTCTGGATACGGCTCTGACCGAAGCAACAGAACTTAATACCCTACGACGACGCAAATTCAAACCCGAACAATTCAGGGCACGCGTTGCTGAAGAATTGGCCATTGACTTAATGCCACTTCGAAAAGTGCCCTCTTTTCGACGCTTGGAGCAAGATTTGCGAGACTTGCTCGATCAAAAAAAAATCCCCCATGCTGCACTTTGACCTGCTCAAAACCGACCCCTCCAGCCACGCCCGTCGCGGCACGCTCACGCTCAACCACGGCGTGGTGCAAACCCCCATCTTCATGCCCGTGGGCACCTACGGCACGGTCAAAGGCGTCACGCCACAAAGCCTAGAAGACATGGGTGCGCAAATCATCTTGGGCAACACCTTCCATTTGTGGATGCGCCCCGGCCACGAGGTCATGAAAAGCTTCGGCGGCTTGCACGGCTTTGAGCGCTGGAACAAACCCATCCTCACCGACTCGGGCGGGTTTCAGGTCTGGTCGCTCGGCGACATGCGCAAGATCACCGAAGAAGGCGTGACCTTTGCTTCGCCGGTGAACGGCGACAAGCTCTTCATGTCGCCCGAGGTCAGCATGCAAATTCAGACCAACCTGAATTCGGACATCGTCATGCAGCTCGACGAGTGCACGCCGTACGAGACCAAAGGCCAGCTCACCACCGAAGCCCAAGCGCGCCACTCCATGGAGATGAGCCGCCGCTGGGCCGTGCGCTCCAAAGCCGAATTTGAGCGACTGGAAAACCCCAACGCCTTGTTCGGCATCGTGCAAGGCGGCATGTTCGAGCACCTGCGCCAAGAATCGCTGGAAGCGCTGGTGGCGATGGACTTCCCCGGCTACGCCATTGGCGGCGTGAGCGTGGGCGAGCCCAAAGAGCTGATGCGGCAAATCATGGCGCACACGCCGCACCGGCTGCCGACGCACAAACCGCGTTACCTGATGGGCGTGGGCACCCCGGAAGACTTGGTGCAAGGCGTGGCCGATGGCGTGGACATGTTCGACTGTGTCATGCCCACCCGCAACGCCCGCAACGGCACCCTGTTCACCCGCTTCGGCGACCTGAAGATCCGCAACGCGCGCCACAAAATGGACCATCGCCCACTGGACACCACCTGCACCTGCTTGGCCTGCGCCGGGCGCAGCGGCGTGAGCTGGGACAACGGCGGACGCGAAGGCTTCTCACGCGCCTACCTGCACCACCTGGACCGCTGCGGCGAAATGCTCGGCCCCATGCTCGCCACCATCCACAACCTGCACTACTACTTAAACCTCATGAGCGAGGTGCGCGAAGCGTTGGAGCAAGGGCGGTTTGCGGCGTTTCAGGCGCGGTTCTCAGCGCAGCGTGCCAGCGGTATTGGCTAAGACGGCTTACAAACATTCAATTGCTGCTTGTTTGACCACGCGTGCGCTTAGCCCCCGTTTTCACAGCGGCTTTGTGCTTGGTCGCGGTTTTGGCAACGGGCGGCGCCTTGGCCGCGCTGGCGCTGGGCGCGGCGTGGGCTTGGGCGTGTTGCCCCATGTCTTGCACGGCTTGGCTGGCGATGGTTTGGAACTGCTGCGTCAGCGCGTTCCACCATTGCGCAGGGTCCACACCGGGGGCTGCTGACTCAGCGGCAGGTGTGTCTGCCGAAGCGGCTGGCTTGGCCGCGTCCACCATGCTCTGAAAGTTCATGTTCATGCTTTTGAGGGCGCTCAGCGTCATGCGCTGCACCTCCAACGCTTGAATGGTCGCCCCCAAGGCCTTGGCGTTTTGCTCCAACCAAAACTGCACGGTTTTGAGTTCTTGAATGCGTTTGTTCAATTCTTCCGGGTCCAGTGTGGGCGCGACCCAAGCGTTGGCGGCATTGGCGGCGCTGCCTGTGCCCGCGCCTGCGTTTTTCAAGAAGTCAAACCCGGGAACGAACTGGGTGAAATCAAAACCGGCGTTGTTGGACATGTGGGGCTCCTGAGGGTTGAACAGACCCAAACATTAAACCCCAAGCCACCCATGGCGCACCTGACGGCTGTTGTAAGCTGTTCACCATGAAAAGCCTATTTCACTTTGCCTTTAACGTGACCGACTTGGACGCCGCCCGCCGCTTTTATGGCGATGTGATGGGTTGCCAAGAAGGCCGAAGCACCGACACCTGGGTGGACTTTGACTTCTTTGGTCACCAAATTTCCATGCACTTGGGTGAGCCCTTCCAGACCCAAAACACCGGCTTGGTGGACGGCCACTGGGTGCCGATGCCGCACTTTGGGTTGGTGCTGAACCTGCCGGATTGGCGCACCTTGGCGGATCGGCTCACGGCGGCTGGCACCGTCTTTGTCATGGCCCCGCAAATTCGGTTTGAGGGCAAGCCTGGCGAGCAGTGGACGATGTTTTTTCTTGACCCGTTCAAGAACCCGATCGAAATCAAAGGCTTCGCCGACCTGACCCAAATTTATTGAGCGTCCGCGCGGCTGGCCAAGCCCTGGTCAATGGCACCCCACACGCTGTGGCCATCGGTGCCCTTGGCCTCAATCGCCACCCGCTCACCGGGCCCGGCGCAGACAGGCTCGGCATTGGGCATGCCGATGGGTCCGGTGCCCACCACCGTGCCAGCACGCACGGGGCGCACCGCCGCCACTGCGGCAATGATCTCGCCCATGGGGTGCGCCATGCCCGCCGCAGCATCAACCACGCTAAGCGGCTGCCCGTTCGATCGGGTGCCCAGCGTGACCTGCACACGCCCGCGCGTCCACGCGGCACCCAGCGCATCTGGGGTCACGGCCACGGGCGAAAACGCCACCCACTCGTCGGTGGGCTGCGCCGATTCGGGCAAATGCCAAACGTTGACCAAGGCCACCAGGCGCACACCTTCCACGGCTTGGGCTGCGGTCACACCCGACGCCACATCGCCGGTGATGGCGGCCCAGCCCATGGCGGCCTTGGCTTGCGGGTCATGGCCGGGGTAGGTCACGGCGTCGCGAGCGCCCACAAACCCGGCGCTGCTGCCCCAAGACAAAGCCAAGTCTTTGTCTGCATACGCATTGCCCTGCACCCATTGGTGCGCGCGCGGCAAGGGGGGCATGCACAAGGCCGGGTCAAAAGCAAAGGCATGCCGAGCTTTGCCTTGGTTGAGTGTGCTGTAGAGGTCTTGCAACTGGGGGGCGATGAAATTCCAATCGTCCAAGGCCTGTTGCAAGGTGTGGGCAATGGCGGTCGCATAATGGGCCGTGCTCAGGTCTTTGCTGACCACCAACAGTTGTCCATCCCGTGAGCCGTCTTTGTACGTGGCCAGTTTCATGCGCAATTCTCCCAATGGCCAAATTTTAGGCCAGCCCAACACCGGCATTCCCCGCCGCGCCTTGTGGCCGCTGGTGGCGCTCGTTGCTGTGGCCCACGCAGCCTTGCTGCTCGACACCTCGGCCCTCATCCATAACACCGACGCACAAACCAGCGTATCGCCCAGCGCGTTGTTATCGACCCGCACCGACTCCGCCCCGGACGCCACCGCCCAAAGCGCCCAAGGCCCAACGGCCATTCGTTGGGTGGCGGCGGCACCCGCCCCGGCGGCGGCCAAACCAGCCACGCCGGTACGCACCACCACCCGCCCTGCCCCGCCACCCCAAGCGCCGCCGCCAGCACCAACGCCCGAAGCCGACCAGCCCACCCCGCCGCTCGGGGAAGCCCCAACACCGCCCACAACAGACAACACCGCCGAGGCCGTGGTGGCCGCGGCGGTGGACACCGTGCTTGAGCCCCAACCGCTGCCCGTTGCCCCCAGTCAAACCCGCTTGGTGTACGACATCACAGGCCAAGTCAAAGGCCGCAACGTGTTTGCCGAAGGCGTGTTTGAGTGGACCGTACAGGACGGCCGCTACGATGCGGTGCTGGCGATTCGCATGCCATTGCTTGGCTCGCGCACACAAACCAGCACGGGGCGCATCGGCCCCAAAGGACTGATGCCCGAGCGCTTTGGTGAGCGCCAGCGCGACGAAGCCGCCACCCACTTCGACTACGAAGGCCAGCGGGTGCGCTTTAGCCGCAACCGACCCGATGCACCCTTGGCCCCAGGCACCCAAGACCGCTTGAGCGTCATTTTGCAATTGGCGGCGCAACTGCAAGCCCAACCCTTGGAAACCGGTCAATCGGTGGAGGTGCCGGTGGCCAGTTCGCGCGAGGTGGCATTGTGGCGCTGGACGGTGGGGGAAATGCTCACCGTGGACCTGCCCCAAGGCAGCGTCTTGGCGCGTCACCTCACGCGAGCGGCTTTGGACGAACGGG
This sequence comes from Comamonadaceae bacterium, assembly GCA_011391745.1. Taxonomy (GTDB): domain Bacteria; phylum Pseudomonadota; class Gammaproteobacteria; order Burkholderiales; family Burkholderiaceae_C; genus Hydrogenophaga. Next base: position 46,436 of record JAABPX010000004.1, on the reverse strand, counting down.
ACCAGACCATCGAACTGTGGATGGCCCCCAGTTTGCAGTACCTGCCCGCCCGTATCCGCATCAGTCAAAGCAACGGCGACTGGCTCGACCAGCGCTTGGTCTTGCCGCCTTGAAAACCAGCGCTTGGGCCCCATGTGACTTTTCGATGTAAGCTTGTTTGCCCATCTTCCACACAACCCAAAAGACTTTGCCCATGCACACCGTTTACGATTCAGAATCTTTTGCTGTGGTTCACATCTTGGCCAATGCCGTTGACCCCGCCGATGTCAACGACGACAGCCCACCCCAGTTGCCGCGCCACGGATTTGAAATCGTGGACAAACGCTCGGGCAAAGAGGTCTATTTGGACGGCTCTTGGGCTGAGTTATTTCAGCAACACATCAGCGCTTGGCAGCAATCCACGCCCTCGCAGGACGAGGTTGAAGACACCTTGGATCGCTACGCCTCGCTGGCCCACATGCCGGTGGTGGTGCACTGAAACGAGCCATGCGGGTTGGCCGCCTCGCGCCGTTGGGCCTTGTTTGGCTGCTGAGTGCCTGTGCCAACCCCCAAGCGGCCTGGCACGCCCATTGGGGCACGCTACCCACGCAAGCCCCTGTGATCTTGCTCGGCGAACAGCACGACGCCGACGAACACCAGTCCCTCGCCCGCTTGGCCATCAGCCGGCTGACCCCATCACCAGGCCTGTCGGCCCTGGCCTTAGAGATGGCCGACGACGGCGTGGACACCGTCGGCTTGCCCGCGAACGCCAGTGAGGCCGATGTGCGTGCGCGTTTGCGCTGGAACGACGCCGGTTGGCCGTGGCAGCGCTATGGCCCCGTGGTGATGCAAGCGGTGCGCTTGGGTGTGCCGGTGGTGGGGGCGAACCTGCCGCGAGCGGCGATGGGCGGCGTCATGCGCAACGAAGAATGGGACGCTCGTGTGCCCGCTGGGGTGTTAAACGATCACCGCCAACGCATGGTGGATAGCCACTGCGGGCGGCTACCCGAATCGCAAGTGCCGGGCATGGCTCGCATCCAAATTGCACGCGACGCCCGCATGGCCCAAATCATCGAACGCTGGCTCCGCCCGGGCAAAACCGTGTTGTTGGTGGCGGGCGCGGAACACGTCAAACGCGACCGGGGCATTCCCCTGTTTTGGCCAGCAGGGCTGGCCAGTCAAGCCCATGTGGTGTGGATGCGGGCCGGTGGTTCAGACGCCAACACCCTTGGCGTGGCCGATGCGGTGTGGACCACACCGGCCACGCCCGAGCGTGATCACTGCGCCGAAATGGCGTCGGCCAGCACGTTGACCATGGTGTCGATATGGGACTTCTCCACGATGTAGGGCGGCGCAAACACCAAGTTCTCGCCCGCGTTACGCACCAGCACACCGCGGTGAAAACAGTGCATGAACACGTCGAACGCGCGCTTGCCCGGCAAGCCGGCGATGGGCGAAAGCTCCACCACGGCCGCACAGCCCAGGCTGCGGATGCTCACCACGTTGGGCAAACCCTTCAGGGCGCTGTGCATGGCGTCGCCCAAGACCTTACCCATTTGACCTGCGCGAGCGAATAGGTTTTCTTCTTGGAACAAATCCAGCGTGGCAATGGCTGCGGCACAGGCCACGGGATGGCCCGAGTAGGTGTAGCCGTGAAAGAACTCCACGGCGTGTTCGGGTGCGTTGCTGTGTGCGCCCATCATGGTGTCGTAAATGTGCTGGCGGCAAATCACGCCACCCAGTGGAATGACGCCGTTGGTCACGCACTTGGCGAAATTGAGCATGTCGGGCACGACACCGTAGTAGTCGGACGCGAAATTGGTACCCATGCGGCCAAAACCGGTGATGACCTCGTCAAAAATCAACAAGATGCCGTGCTTGTCGCAGATCTCGCGCAAGCGCTTGAGATAGCCCTGCGGTGGGATGTACCAGCCCGCGCTGCCAGCCACCGGCTCGACGATGACGGCAGCGATATTGCTGGCATCGTGCAGGGGCAAGATACGGTTTTCGAGTTCGAGCAGCGGGTCTTCGGACCACACCGGTTCTTGGTTGTGGATGTACGCGTGGTTGACCGGGTCGTGGATGAAGCGCAGGTGGTCCACGCGGGGCAGTAAGCTGGTGCCATACACCTTGCGGTTGGCCGGGATGCCGCCCACACTCATGCCGCCAAAACCCACGCCGTGATAGCCGCGCTCGCGGCCAATAAAGATGTTGCGGTGGCCTTCACCACGGGCGCGGTGATAAGCCAAAGCCACTTTCATCGAGGTGTCGGCGGCCTCGGAACCGGAGTTGCAAAACAAAACCTTGTTGAGATCACCTGGGGCCATACCAGCAATCATGTCGGCGGCGCGAAAGGCTTTGTCGTTGCTGGCGCTGAAGGCGGTGCCGTAGTCCAAGGTGTCGAGCTGTTTTTTGATGGCCTCGTTGATGGGCTTGCGGTTGTGCCCCGCGCCCACACACCACAAACTGGAAATGCCGTCGATCACTTGTCGCCCATCGTGGGTGGTGAAGTGCATGCCGTCGGCGGCCACAAAAATGCGCGGGTCCTTGGCAAAGCTGCGGTTGGGGGTGAATGGCAGCCATTGGCTGTCCATGCGAATGTCGTTAAAAGCCATGGTAGAGGGTCTCCTGAAAACGGGCGTCTCGACATTCTGACATCCCGCCCGAGGCAAGGGCTAGCCGCACAAACCCACCCCTTTGGGCTTCCTGCGACAATTCATGCCCCATGAACCCAGCTTATGTTTTAACCCTCTCCTGCGCCGATCGGCCCGGCATCGTGCATGCCGTTTCTGGATTTTTGCTGCAACACGGCGGCAACATTGAAGAAGCCGCGCAATACAACGACCACGACACCGGCCTGTTTTTTATGCGCGTGCAATTCGCTTGCGCCAACCTAAGCCCCGATGCTTTGCGAACAGCCTTGGCCGAATTCGCCCCCAGCTTTGGCTTGCGCTGGACCTTGCACCCTTTGAGTGAACCGGTGCGCACCGTCCTGCTCGTGAGCAAAGAAGGCCATTGTTTGAACGATCTGATGTTTCGATGGAAAAGCGGCTTGCTGCGTTTGGACATTCGCGCCATCGTCAGCAACCACCGCGACTTCTACCAACTCGCGGCCAGTTACAACGTGCCCTTTCACCACATCCCCGTGACCGCGGCCACCAAAGCACAAGCCGAGGCCAAGCAGTTGGACATTATTCGCAGCGAAGGTGCCGACTTGGTGGTGCTGGCGCGCTACATGCAAATTTTGAGCAACGACCTCTGCCAAGCATTGGCGGGCAAGGCCATCAACATCCACCACAGTTTCCTGCCCAGTTTCAAAGGTGCCAAGCCCTATTACCAAGCGCATGACCGCGGCGTCAAACTCATCGGTGCCACCGCCCACTACGTCACCGCCGATTTGGACGAAGGCCCCATCATCGAACAAGACGTGGCCCGTGTGGACCACAGCTTGACGGTCGAAGACCTCACCGCGATTGGTCGTGACACCGAAAGCCAAGTCTTGGCGAGGGCCGTGAAGTGGCACAGCGAACACCGTGTGCTGCTCAACGGTCACAAGACCGTGGTCTTCAAATAAGCCCCATGACGATTCGCATCCCGCCCATCCAATGCTTACTCACCTTTGAAGCCTTGGCGCGGCTGCGCAGCGTCACGCAAACCAGCGAAGAGCTGTGTGTCACCCCCAGCGCCGTGAGCCACCGCATCAAGCAGCTCGAGCAGATCATGGGCGTTAAGCTCTTTGGCCGGGCCGACTTTTCGCTCACTTCCGAGGGCAGCGAGTACTTGGCGCACGTGCGCGATGGGCTCAATACCCTGCAAAAATTCCCCTCCTCCGCCATGACCACCGGACGGCGCAAGCTTCGCTTGGCGGTTCCCCCCACGTTTGCGCGTTCGGTCTTGATGCCGCGTCTTAAACAATTCGGCGAAGCCTATCCAGAAATCGACTTCACGCTGCAAGTGTGCATTCCCTTGCTGGACGTGGTGGCCGAAGACGCCGACCTGACCGTGCGCTTTGGCGCTGGGCGCTACGCCGATGTGGAACACGTCTGCCTCATGAAAGACGACGTGGTGCCCATGGCCTCGCCCGCTTTTGTTCGGGAACACGGCCCCTTTGAGACCAGCGAGGACCTTGAAGGCCTACCGCTGTTGCGCAGCCCGCTGGAGCCTTGGCGCACTTGGTTTGCCGCGCACGACTTGGACTGGCCCGAACCCACAGAGGGCTCGCAGTTCAACGACATCGGTCTGATGTGCGACGGCGCAGCCGCCGGCATGGGCGTGGCGCTCTTGCGCTTGAAACTGGCCGCCCCTTGGCTGGACAACGGCACCTTGCTGCCCTTGTTTGACCGCTGCGTGCCCAGCCCCCACGCGCACCACCTGTGCTGGCGCACAGGCACCATGGACCGCTGGGAATGCGCGGCCTTTGCTGAGTGGGTCAAAAAAGCCCTGCGTTGAGTCCTGCCGCTTTCAAGCAAGCTTGCAAGTTTCTTCACGCCAAGACCGGGGCTTTGGCCTAAACTGGTTGGCATGAACACCCCCAGCCCCGAATTCGCCTCCCACGAACGCGCCCGACGCTTGACCGAAGTGGTGCAGGCCCTGCAAACGGTCTTGCCCGCGCACGCCCTGCTCTGGCACAACGAAGACACCGTGCCCTACGAGTGCGATGGCCTGACCGCCTATCGCCAACGCCCATTGGCCGTGGCCTTGCCCGAGACGGAGGCCCAAGTCGCGGCGGTGCTCAAGGCTTGCCATGAGCGCGACATCCCGGTGGTGGCGCGTGGCGCGGGCACTGGCTTGTCGGGTGGTGCCATGCCACACGCGCTGGGCGTGACCTTGTCGTTGGCCAAATTCAACCAGATCGTGCGCATCGACCCTGCGGCGCGAACCGCCGTGGTGCAGGCCGGTGTGCGCAACTTGGCCATTTCCGAAGCCGCCGCGGTGCACGGCCTGTACTACGCACCCGACCCATCGAGCCAAATCGCCTGCACCATCGGTGGCAACGTGGCCGAAAATTCCGGCGGTGTGCACTGCCTGAAATACGGTCTGACCTTACACAACGTCTTGCAAGTCAAGGGGTTCACCATGGACGGCCAAGCCGTGACCTTTGGCAGCACCGCGCTGGACGCACCGGGCTTGGACCTGCTGGCGGTGGTCGTTGGCAGCGAGGGCATGCTGGCCGTGGTGACCGAGGTCACCGTCAAGCTTGTGCCCAAGCCCCAATTGGCGCGTTGCATCATGGCCAGCTTCGACGACATGCGCAAAGCCGGTGATGCCGTGGCCTCGGTGATCGCTGCGGGCATCATCCCGGCCGGTTTGGAGATGATGGACAAACCCATGACCGCCGCGGTGGAAGACTTTGTGAAGGCTGGTTACGACCTGAGCGCCGAAGCGATTTTGCTGTGCGAGAGCGACGGCACGCCCGAAGAGGTGGAAGAAGAAATCGGGCGCATGAGCGCGGTCTTGCGCAACGCAGGGGCCACCGCCATCGCGGTGAGCCGCGACGAAGCCGAGCGATTGCGATTTTGGAGCGGGCGAAAAAACGCCTTCCCCGCCAGCGGGCGCATCAGCCCCGACTACATGTGCATGGACTCCACCATTCCGCGCAAGCGCTTGGCCGACATCTTGCTGGCCATTGCCGAGATGGAAAAGAAATACCAACTGCGCTGCGCCAACGTGTTCCACGCCGGCGACGGCAACCTGCACCCGCTGATTTTGTTTGATGCCAACGACCCCGATCAGCTGCGCCGCTGCGAGCTGTTTGGTGCCGACATTTTGGAAACCAGCGTGGCCATGGGCGGCACCGTCACGGGCGAACACGGCGTGGGCATTGAAAAACTCAACAGCATGTGCGTGCAGTTCTCAGCCGAAGAAAACGCGCTGATGTTCGGCGTCAAACGCGCCTTCGATCCGCGCGAGTTGCTCAACCCGGGCAAGGTCATCCCTACCCTCAACCGCTGCGCCGAATACGGCAAGATGCTGGTGCGCGGCGGGCAAATCAAACACCCCGACCTGCCGCGCTTTTGAAGCCACGCGCCCTCAAACAAACAGCGCGACGTTGCCCCCCGCCGCGGTGGTGTTGATGGTCAGGGTTTGCTCAGCGCAAAAGCGCAGCAGGTAGTGTGGTCCACCGGCCTTGGGGCCGGTGCCGCTCAAGCCTTCGCCACCGAATGGCTGCACGCCCACCACCGCGCCAATCATGTTGCGGTTCACGTACACATTGCCCACCCGGGCGGCCGCGGCCAAGGCTTGGGCGCGGCTGTCGATGCGGGTCTGGATGCCCAGCGTCAAACCGTAGCCCAAGGCGTTGATGCGCTCAATCACGGCCATGGGGTCGCCCTTGAAGCGGCACACCTGCAAGACCGGGCCAAAGATCTCCTCGCGCACCGCTTCGATGCCACCGACCTCAAAGAGTTGGGGCGCGATCAGGTGCGGCACGTCGGTGTGCACACGCTCCACCCAGGTGGTCGGTGGCGGTTTGGCGCAGGCGCTGCACATGACGCTCGATGTGCTCAAACGCCTCGTGGTCGATCACCGGACCCACATCGGTGCTGAGCTGCGCGGGGTTGCCCACCGACAACTCCAGCGCCGCGCCGCGCACCATCTCGATGACGGCGTCGGCCACCTCATCTTGCACACACAGCAAACGCAGCGCCGAGCAACGCTGGCCCGCGCTGCGAAACGCGCTTTGCACCACCGCGTCGGCCACCTGCTCGGGCAAGGCCGTGCTGTCGACCAGCAAGGCGTTGATGCCACCGGTCTCGGCGATCAGCGGCACGATGGGGCCGTCTTTGGCCGCCAAGGCGCGTTGGATGGTTTTGGCCACCGGCGTTGAGCCGGTGAACACCACACCGGCCACCCCCGCGGCGGCCACCAAGGCCGCGCCCACGGTTTCACCGGGGCCGTGCAAGAGCTGCAGCGCATCGGCGGGCACACCGGCTTGGTGCAAGAGGTCCACCGCCGCCTTTGCCACGGCAGGGGTTTGTTCGGCGGGCTTGGCCAAGACCGTGTTGCCCGTGACCAACGCCGCGGCCACTTGACCGACAAAAATCGCCAGCGGGAAATTCCACGGACTGATGCACACCCAAGGTCCCCGGCCTTCGAGTCGCAGGGTGTTGCTCTCGCCGGTGGGGCCGGGCAAGGTCTGCGGCGCCATCACGCGCTCAGCGTCATTGGCGTAGTAGCGCAAAAAGTCCACCGCCTCGCGCACCTCGGCGACGGTGTCGCCCCAGGTCTTGTGCGCCTCCACCACCAGCAAGGCACACAGCGCGGGCAGCTGCGCCTGCATGGCATCGGCGGCGCGGCGCAGCACGGCGGCGCGCTCGGCCACCGGGGTGTGGTTCCATGCGGCGAAGGCTTGGTGCGAGCGCTGCACCGCGGCGGGTGCCTCGCTGGCCTGTGCTTCGGGCACGCGGGGCAAGCCTTGGGCGAGCAGCGCTTGGTGGGCGGCCAAGAGCGCATCACGCTCGGCCACCGCACTGAGTTCGCGTCCAGCGCTGTTGGTGCGGCTCGGGCCGTAGAGCGCGGGCGGCAAGGGCAAACCGGGCGTGGGCGTGACCTGCAGCGGCGAGCTGAGCAAGGTGTCCATGCCCACCGATTCGTCGGCCAGTTGGTGCACAAACGAGGAGTTCGCGCCGTTCTCCAACAAGCGGCGCACCAAATACGCCAAGAGGTCGCGGTGCGCGCCCACCGGGGCATACACCCGGCAACGAATATCACCGACCAACAAGACCTCGCGGTACACCCCCTCGCCCATGCCATGCAAACGCTGCAATTCAAACGGCACGCCAGCACGGCCCGCCATGTGCACGATGGCCGCGATGGTGCCCGCGTTGTGGGTGGCGAACTGGGGGTAGATGGCGTCGGGCACCGCCAACAAAGCGCGGGCACACGCCAGATAACTCAGGTCGGTGTGGTGTTTGTGGGTAAAGACGGGGTAGGTGGGCAAGCCAAGTTCTTGGGCGCGTTTGATCTCGGCATCCCAGTACGCGCCCTTGACCAAACGGCACATGAAACGGATGCCGTGGCGGCGGGCCAAGGCGGCCACGTGTTCGATCAGGTCCACGGCGCGGGTTTGGTAGGCCTGCAGGGCCAAGCCCAAACCGGCCCACTGTGGGCAATGGGTGGCCACGCGTTGCGCCAGCGCGTCCAACACGTCCAGGGACAACTCCAAGCGGTCCACCTCTTCGGCGTCGATGGTCAGGTTCAGGTTGGCCTGTGCGGCGGCTTCGCACAAGGTCCACACGCGCGGCACCAACTCGGCCATGACGCGCTCGTGCTGCGCGTCCTCATAGCGCGGGTGCAAGGCGCTGAGCTTGATGGAGATGCCGTCTTGGTCGGCGGGGTGTTGGCGGGCGTCACTCACCCGTGCGATGGCGGCCAGCGCATCGCGGTAGCTCGCGAGGTAGCGCTGCGCATCGGCCTCGGTGCGGGCCCCTTCGCCCAGCATGTCAAAACTGAAACGCATCTGGGGCTGTTGCTTGCGCACAGCCGCAGCTTCTTTTAAGCCTTCGGCGATGGTTTGACCCAACACGAATTGCCGACCCAAGAGTTGCACCGCCCGCACGGTGGCGGCCACCACGGTGCGGGCACCGAGCTTGGTCAGCAAGCCCGGCTGCTGGCCGGCGTCGGGCAAGAGGTGTTTGGACAACGCAATCGCCGACGAGGACAGGCGCGCCAGCGTCGAATCTTCACCGCCCTCAAAATCGGCGCGCCCGAGTTGGTCGGCGGTCAGGGCGATGGCGGTGTCGGCATCGGGCACGCGCAACAAGGCCTCGGCCAAACGCATCAGCGCCAAGCCTTCGGCGCTGGAAATGGGGTATTCCTTGAGCAGGCTCTCCATGGCCCAAAACGGCGGTGGGTTCTCGCGCACCGCACGCACCCAAGGCGCGGCCAGCGCGGCGGCGGCGGCCCAGTCCAATGCGCTGGCCAAGGCCTGCAGGTGGGGGTTCAACACCTCGGTTTCGGGGCGTTGGGTCGAGGGCAGTCGGTCGTGGGTGCGGGCCATGGGCGTCTCCGTGTTTGGTGGATGCACGGAGTCTGATCGTCATTCAAACAAATTTTTCACCAAAATAACGATATTTCGTAGAGAATCCTCCCATGACCGAACCGAACGAACTCGACCGCATCGACCTGCGCATCTTGGCCGCGCTACAAACCGATGGCCGCTTGCCCAACCTCAAACTGGCCGAGGCCGTGGCCTTGTCGCCCACGGCCACCTTGGCGCGCACCCAGCGCTTGCAGCGCGAGGGATTCATCCTGGGCTACGAGGCGCGGCTGAACCCCCTCAAACTGGGGCGCGGCATGCTGGTGTTTGTGGAGGTGCTGCTCGACCGCACCACCCCCAATGTGTTCGACGCTTTTAAGGCGGCGGTGCAGGTGCACGGCGAAATTTTGGAGTGCCACATGGTGGCCGGTGGGTTTGACTACCTGCTCAAAACCCGCAGCGCCGACATGGTGGCCTACCGCGACTTCGCGGGGCGCGTCTTGTGGCAACTGCCCGGGGTGCGAGAGACCCGCACCTACGCGGTGATGGAAGAGGTCAAGGACACGCGCCACCTGCCCTTGGGCCTTTAAGGGGGTCACCTTCAGGCGGTTTTGGGTGGGCGTGTGCCGAAGATGGCGCTGCCCACGCGCACCATGGTGCTGCCGGCTTGCACCGCAGCGTCCATGTCGCCGCTCATGCCCATGGAGAGGGTGTCGAAGTCGGGCAAGGCCAAAGCGCGCTGCAGATTTTCAAACAAGACACGGGCGCGGGTGTGCACCGCAAGCATGTCGTCCACCGGGTCGGGGATGGTCATGAGGCCGCGCAAACGCAATCGCGGCAGTTCGCGCACCGCTTGGGCCAACCCCAAGGCTTCGCTGGGTGCTACGCCAGACTTGGTGTCGCCGCCGTCGATGTTGACCTGCAAACACACGTTGAGCGGCGGCAAGTGCGCGGGGCGTTGCTCGTTTAAGCGCTGCGCAATTTTTAAGCGGTCAACGGTGTGCACCCAATCGAAATGCTCGGCCACCAGCCGGGTTTTGTTGCTCTGCACCGGCCCAACGCAGTGCCAAACCAAGCCCCCGTTGGGCTCAAGCACACGCAAGCGCACGATTTTGTCGACGCCTTCTTGGATGTAGTTTTCACCAAACTCACGTTGACCGGCCAACCAAGCTTCGTGCACCGTCTCGGCGTCGAAAGTTTTGGACACGGCCAGCAAACGCACCGAACCCGGCGCACGCGCGGTCTGTTCAAGCACGCGGCGCAAACGATCTTGAACAACACGCAGGGACTTGGCGATCGGATTCATGGTTCGATGATACGGTGGCCCTATGATGGCGGGCATGAACAGCACCAAACCCCGTCCCTACGACCCCGTCGCTCCCCAAACCGTGGCCTTTATTGGCTTGGGTGTGATGGGCCACCCCATGGCTGGCCACTTGGCGCAAGCCGGGCACTCGGTCACCGTCTACAACCGCACCACGGCCAAAGCGGCCGAATGGGTGCAAACCTTTGGGGGCCGCCACGCAGCCACCCCCCGTGAAGCGGCCCAAGGCGCGCAAATCGTGTTCATCTGCGTCGGCAACGACGACGATTTGCGCTCGGTCGTGCTGGGTTCCGACGGCGTGTTGGCGGGTGTGTCCGCTGGAGCCACCGTGGTGGACCACACCACCGCCTCGGCCGACGTGGCGCGCGAACTGTACGCCACAGCCAAAGCGCTGGGCGTCGCCTTCATCGACGCCCCCGTCTCGGGCGGCCAAGCGGGCGCGCAAAACGGCGCCTTGACCGTGATGTGTGGCGGCGACCCAGCCGCTTTTGATGCCGTGCGCCCTGTGGGCATGGCGTATGCCAAAGCCTTCACCCGCATGGGCGAGAGCGGCGCGGGCCAACTCACCAAGATGGTCAACCAAGTGTGCATCGCGGGCTTGGTGCAGGGTTTGGCCGAGGCCATCGCCTTTGGTCAACAAGCTGGGCTGGACATGCACCTGGCCTTGGATGTGATCGGCAAGGGCGCCGCGCAAAGTTGGCAACTCGACAACCGCGGCAAGACCATGGTGGACGACCAATTCAACTTTGGCTTTGCGGTGGACTGGATGCGCAAAGACTTGGGGCTGGTGCTCGAAGAGGCACGCCGCCTGCAAGCGCGCATGCCCGTGACGGCTTTGGTGGATCAGTTTTATGCCGACGTGCAGGCCATGGGCGGCCACCGGTGGGACACCTCCAGCCTGATCAAACGCTTGCGCTGAACCCGCCTCAGGCCAGCGTCATTGGGCGGGGCGCTCGGCTTGGCTGATCACATCCACCATGTTCACCACCCGTTTGACCCCTTGGGTGTTGCGTGCCAACTCAACGGCGCGTGACGCCTCTTGTTCGGTCACGATGCCTAAGATGTACACCACGCCAAGATGGGTGGTGATGGTGAAGGCGTTGGAGTTGAGGTCTTTGGCATTGAGCATTTGCCCACGGACCCGCGCCGTGATGCCCACATCCTCAGAGCGTTGGCCCAGCGACGCCACCGGCATGACGCTCAATTCATTGATCACTTTCAACACATTGTCCACCGTGGCAACGGTTCGTTCGGCCAAGGCTTTGTCTGCCTCCGTCGGCACCTCGCCCAACAGCAACACACGCCGCCCATAACTCGTGGGGTTGACACGGCCACGGTTGGCCAAAGCCTCGCGCAAGCGGTTGCCGGCACGCAGCTCAATGGCTTCATCCACCAATTGGGTTTCTGCGGTTCGCCGGTCCGCCGTGACCTTCACCGTGCCCAACACGGCGCCGCCCACCAGCAACGGGGCGCAGGCGCTTAAAGCCCCCGCCAACACCGCGCCAGACAAGCCAAGGGCCATCCATCGAAACTGAGGGGAATGCAACATTGTGTTTACTCCATGGGTGACAGTGGGTTGGGTGGCAAACCCAGCAGTTGGGCATCGATGCCGTCACACACACAGTGCAGCACCAATTGCTGAACCTCGTGCACACGAGCGGGCGATTCATGCGGCACCGCGATGATCACATCGGTGTCGCTCAGGGTCTGTTTGAGCGCTCCGCCATGGGCGTCGGTCAGCGCCACCACCGTCATGTCCCGGCTGTGTGCGGTTTTGACCACGGCAGACCAATGCGCCTCCTGACCCGTCAGGGCCACAATCAGCAACACATCACCCGGCAGGCCCAAGGCCCGCAGCGGTCGGCTCAAGGCGGCAGCGGCATCCCAATCGGTGCCCATGCTAGACAAACCCGTGGCTTCGGCGGTCAAGGCCAAAGCCGCCAATTCAGGTCGTTCACGTTCAAACCGACCCAAAAAAGCCGATACAAAAGACTGGGCCAGCGCGATGCCCTCTGCGTGGCCGCAGGCCAAGACCTTGCCCCCGCCCGTCACACTGGCCATGATGGCCGTGATGGCCATTTCCACGCGAGGGGCGAGCGATTGCGCGCACTGGTATTTCAGGTCGGCGCTGTCGATGAATTGCTGTTCGATGCGTTGCACAAGCATGGCCGAATCATAGCGGCCCGTGGGCTTACCGTGCCCAAGCCACCGACGCATCAAAAGCGGCTTGCACCCAATCCACCGTGCCGCTGGGGTCGTCCAGACGGCCTTGCAACAAAACGGCATCGAATCGACACGGTGGGGCGTTTGGGTAACGCAGCAAAAAATGCCGCGCCGCCCAGACGATGCGGCGCTGTTTGGTTCGCCCAATGCTGGCCGCCGCACCCCCTTGGCCGCCCGTGGCGCGCTGCCTCACCTCCACAAACACCAAGGTGCCGTTGGGCTCACGCATAATCAGATCAACCTCACCGCCACCCCGACCGGGGGTTTTGAAATTGCGCTGCACCAAGCGCAGGCCCTGCGCTTCTAGGTAGTGCAAAGCCACCGCTTCGGCGGCGTCGCCACGTTGTTTTGAGGATGTCCACATGCCCGTTTCCCCTGCCCTGATGCAAGCGGTCGAAGAAGCCGCTGCCCACCAACAGTATCCGCAAGGTGCGCTCTACATGGTGGCCACGCCGATTGGAAATTTGGCCGATATCGGCTTGCGTGCCCTGCATGTGTTGGGCTTGGCCGACACCGTTGCGTGCGAAGACACGCGCCACACCGGTTCGTTGCTGCAAGCCTATGGCCTACACAAACCCCTGTTGGCGCTGCACGAGCACAACGAAAACCAAGCCGCCCTGAGCGTCGTTGAGCGTTTGCAAGCGGGCCAACGGGTGGCCTACGTCAGCGATGCGGGCACCCCGGGCATCAGCGATCCCGGCGCACGGCTGGTGCAGGCGGTGCAAGCCGCGGGCTTGCGCACCCTGCCCATTCCGGGGGCGAGCAGTGTGACCGCCTTGCTCAGCGCCACCGGCCACAGCGGTTGGGATGGGCGATTTGTCTTTGCTGGGTTTTTGTCTCCCAAAGCCACCGAACGTTTGCGCGAGGTGCGCGCCTTGGCCACCGATCCCAGGGCCTGCGTGTTGCTTGAAGCGCCCCACCGGATGGTGGCCTTGTCCAATGACTTGGCCATTTTGGGTGAGCGTGAAATCACCGTGGGACGCGAACTGACCAAACAGTTCGAGGACATCGCCCGCCTGGCCGCAGCCCACTTGCCCGCCTGGCTGCAGGCCGATCCGCACCGCCTGCGCGGTGAGTTTGTGTTGGTGGTGCACCCAGAGACGGCGGCGGCGCCCACCGAGGGGCTGGACACCGAGGCCTTGCGCGTCTTGGGTTTGCTGCTCGCCGAGTTGCCCCTGAAAACCGCGGTGAAGGTGTGCGCAGACATCAGCGGCCTGTCGCGCAACGCGCTCTACGAGGCCGCGCTGGCCTTGCGCCAAGACAACGCCAACCCATGAACCCAGCTCAGGGCGTCGGCGGGTCGCGTTCGATGGCCCTAGGATCTGCCTTCGTCGCTGGGTCGCTCACCTCATGCGCCTGCACATCCACCACATCGGCGGGGTCGCCCACCGGCGGGGGCCGCTGACCTGGCCAAGCGCCACCTTGGCGAAAGGCTTGCGAGGCCTGCCGAAACTGGGTGTAGGTGGTGTAGATGGCGGGCTTGCGACCACGCAACAATGACCACAAGGCCGAGACCGCCACCACCGCGATGGCGACGAACAAAAACGCCATGCCCAACACAAAGGTCAGCACCAGCAACGCCAATTTCAACAACCCGCGCAAGACGCTGGCCAGTTCGTTCATTAACCCATTCATGGTGTTGTGTGCTTTCGGTTCAAAGGTTGACATCAACGTCTTGGCCGTGGACCCGACGCTGCAAACGGTAAGGAGGCAAGCCTTGTAACATGCGTCGGCCATAGGCTTGGCGCAGCAAACGGGGGTCGTAACACACCACCACGGCTTGGTCATTTTCGGTGCGCAGGGCACGCCCGGTCCACTGCAACAAACGCGCACCCGTGGCGGGCACCACCAGTTCACTGAAAGGGTCACGGCCCTGCGCTTTAACCCAATCGGCACGGGCTTGGCCCACGGGGTCGCTCGGTGAGGCAAAGGGCAGCTTGGTGATAAACACCCACTCGCACAACTCGCCCGGCAAGTCCAAACCTTCACCAAACGACTGCAAGCCAAACAGGATGGACGCCTGGCCCATTGCCACGCGTTCACCGTGGCGCTGCAACACAACGGTGCGCGAGGCATCGCCCTGCACCAGCACACGCTCGCGCAAATCGCGGTGAGCGCCCTGCTCCAACATCAACAGGGCTTGCTTCATTTGTGCGCGTGAGGTGAACAACACCAACGCACCACGCGCCACCCGCTGTAGGTCCAGCATCAGGGTGGTCAGCATTTCTTGGGTGTAAGCCTCCACGTCTTTGGGGTCGGCCTGGGTTTGCACCACCACCAATCGGCCTTGTTCGGCGTGGTTAAACGGGCTTTGCACCTCACGCGTGCTGACCGCGGGGTCACCGTACAGGCCAGACTCCCGCAAAAAATGGTCAAACGTGCCGCAGGTGGTGAGTGAAGCGGAGGTCACCACAGCGGCGCGCACGCGTTGCCACAAGTGGTGGCGCAGCAACTGCCCCGGTTGAACCGGACAGGCGTGTGCGCTGAGCGCGACCACGCCGTTGTGCACCTGCGCTTCCAACCATTTGGCCAAGGGCGGCTGCTGACCCACAGGCGCCTCCAACCAACGCCTTGCGGTTTCTTCCACGCTTTGCAAACGCGGCGCCAACACGCCCAAACGGCTGTAGAGCTGGGCCAAGCGAGGGGCATCACCGGGGTTGTCGCGCGCTTGGGACTTGATCTGCGCAGCCAGGCCCTCAAACACCTTGAGCAAGGCGCTGGCGTCGGCTTGTAAAGACCCCAGCCAAGGCAGCCAATCGCTGGGCACCTCGCCTTGGTCCAAGCGGTCGATCACCGACGGGGGCGGTTCGTTGCCGTCGCGCCGCTCGCCGTTGCGTGGGGCGCGGGCCAGCAAGGCGGCCCAAGCCGTCTGTTGCGCCACGCGCAGCATGCCCATGCGAGCCAATTCGCCTTGTGCACTTTTGATGGACTTGCTCAGGTGCGCCACATCCACGCCCACCGTGGTCTGCGTCGCCGCCGCCACGTCGTCAACCACACGCGGCAAACGGTCGAGCCACTGCGTGCGCATCCAGTCCATGGCCGTGGTGAATTGGCCTTGGGCCACACCGGCCAAGTGATGGGCCTCATCAAAAATGACGTAACAATCGTCGGGCGCTGGCAAAGCGTGCAGGCCCAACGTGGAGAGCAACAGATCGTGGTTGACCACAATCACTTGGGCTTGGGCCAAACGCGCACGGGCTTGGTAGTAGCTGCAGCTGTTGTACGCCGGGCAGTGCCGCGCGGTGCAGGTGTGGCGCTCGGCGGCCACCGGCAACCACCACTCGGTGCTGGGTGGGTCGGGCAAACGGTCGCGGTCTCCGTCCCAATGCCCCGCATCAAGGTCGGCACACCACCGCTCGTACACCGCGCCGCGCTCTTCTCGGCGTTGGGTGCGGTGCTCGTGGGTCAGCGCCTCGGGTGCACCCAGCCCGTCGGCGTCGAACAAGTCCACGCCCTCGGGGTCGGCGCTGGCGAGTTGCTCCAACTTCAAACGGCACACGTAACGCCCACGGCCTTTGGCCAGGGCAAACGCAAAGGGGTGCGGCAACGCAGCCGACAAGGCGGGCAGGTCTTTGGCAATGAGCTGCTCTTGCAGCGCCACCGTGGCCGTGGAAATGATGACGCGCTTTTGCTGCGCCAAGGCCAAGGGAATGACGGTGGCCGCATAAGCGGCCGATTTGCCCACACCCGTGCCCGCCTGCACCACGGCAATGCCACGCACCGGGCCTTCTTGCGCACCGGGCACCCAATCGGCTTGTTGTGCGGGTTCGGGGGCATCGTCTTCCCAAGCCACATCGGCCAAGGTGCTGGCGATGTGTGCCGCCATGTCGCGTTGCCCCGGTCGCGAACGAAAACCGTTGACGTGCGACACCATGTGATCAAACGCACCCAAAGCCAGCGCTTCACGGGCCAAGGGTCCGCTCAAGGCGGTGGGTTCATCGCTGGCGACAGCAGCAACATCGGGCAACTCAAGGGACACAGGAAACCTTTGGGCGGGCCACACCATTGAAGCC
The DNA here is from genome assembly GCA_011391745.1 of Comamonadaceae bacterium. Taxonomy (GTDB): domain Bacteria; phylum Pseudomonadota; class Gammaproteobacteria; order Burkholderiales; family Burkholderiaceae_C; genus Hydrogenophaga. The sequence goes on along the minus strand of JAABPX010000004.1, from coordinate 29,920 downwards.
CAGCCCCATTGTCCCAGAGCGGCCATGGTTACCATCGGTCCATGATTCAACTCGACCACCAAGCCACCCACCAAGCCCTGCCGTGGGGCCCGCTGATCGGGGCTTTGCGTGAACGCTTCGCCTTGGGCTGTGAAGTCCCTGCGCGTCACGTGCACGAGATCCCCAACCCCGGCGGCTCACGCACCACTTCACTGATCATGCCGGCCTGGATCCCAGGACGCTGCTATGGCGTGAAAATCGTCAACATCGCCCCCGGCAACCATGCCACTGGTTTGCCAGGCCTGCACGCCAGCTACAGCTTGTTTGATGCGCGCACCGGCGCACCCCTGGCCGTGATCGACGGGACCGCGCTCACCACACGCCGCACCGCCGCGGCCTCGGCCCTGGCCGCGTCCTTTATGGCGCGTGTGAACGCACGGCACCTTTTGGTGGTGGGTGCGGGTGCCGTGGCGCGTTGCCTACCCGAAGCCTACCGCGCGGTGCGCCCAATCGAACGCGTGAGCGTATGGGCACGCCGCACCGACCAAGCACAAGCCCTGGCCCGCGACTGGTGCGCCGCCGGATGGGACGCGTGCGCCGTCACCGATTTGCCCGCCGCCTGCGCCCAGGCCGATGTGGTGAGCTGTGCCACGATGGCGCAAGAACCCTTGATCCACGGTGCTTGGCTGCCCGACGGCGTGCACTTGGACCTGATTGGCGGCTTCACGCCCACGATGCGAGAGGCCGACGACGCGTGTTTTGTCGCAGCCCGGCTCATGATCGACACCGAAGAAGCCTTGCTCAAAAGTGGTGACTTGCTTGGCCCCATGTCGCGCGGGGTGTTCCGCGCCGACGACGTGCGCGGCACCTTGACCACCCTGTGCAAAGGCGTGGCCGTGGGGCGGAAAAACGCCCAAGAACGCACGGTGTTCAAATCGGTGGGGACTGCGTTGGAGGATTTGGCGGGCGCCATGCTCATCGCCTACCCCGCCGACCGATAATGGGTATCGAATGTTTGAAAGCTGCCCCATGTCCACCACTTGTTTGCTGCGCGGCGCATCGGTTTGCGCCGTGTTTTCTTTGACGCTCGCTGTGTCGGGCTGCGGCCCTGCCGCCACCGAGGCGCCGGCCTTGCCCCCATTGGTCAAAACCGTGGCCTTAAGCCCCGTGCAGGCGCCGGTGAGTGGTTTGTCGGGCACGGTGCGGGCGCGGGTGGAGTCGCCTTTGGCGTTTCAGGTCGGTGGACGCATCGCCATGCGCCGCGTGGACGCGGGCCAAGGCGTAAGCGCCGGTCAAGTGCTGTTCGAACTCGATAAGCGCGACCTCGATGCCCACTTGCAAGCCGCCCAAGCCGATGCGGCGGCGGCTGAAGCCGCCTTGGCCCTCGCCGAGGCGGAACTCAAACGCGGCGAACAGCTGCAACAAAGTCAATTCATCAGCAGCCAAGCGCTGGAGCGAGCCCAATTGGCGCGCCGCGAAGCGCTCACTCGGCGCGACGCCGCCGCCGCCCGTCTGCGCCAGTCGGCCAACACCCAAGGCTACGGCTCGCTGCGCGCACCAGCGGCTGGTGTGTTGATGGAGGTGTCCGCACAGGCTGGCCAAGTCGTGGCACCGGGCCAGACCGTGGCGGTGTTGGCCCAACAAGGCGAGCGTGAGATTGAGGTGTTCTTCCCCGACAACACCACCCCTGCCGCCGCCGGACGGGCATGGCTGCCCCAAGGCCCTGTGCCCCTGCGCCTGCGCGAAGCCGCGGCCAGCGTGGACCCGCTGGGCCGCACCCGCCGCGCCCGTTACACCATTCAAGCCCCCGCGGGCACCTTGTTGCTCGGTGCCTTGGTCCGCACCGAATTTCAACACGCGGCAGCAGGCACGCCAGCGGCGATGGGCTGGACCGTGCCCATCGGCGCGCTGGACGAACGGGGTCAAGGGCCCCGTATTTGGCTGGTGCAAGGCTCAGTTGCCCAACCGCGGGCCGTGAAAGTGATCGCTCTGGATGCAGAACAGGCCCGCATCGCGGTGGACCTGCCCGCCAACAGCCGGATCGTGGCATTGGGCACCCACCTGTTGCAAGACGGCATGGCCGTGCGAGAGCTGGCGCCATGACCGGCCTGAACCTGTCGGCCCTGGCCGTGCGCGAGCGCGCGGTCACCCTGTTTTTCTTGATTTTGTCGGTGTTCTCCGGCATTTACGCCTTTGGGGCGCTGGGTCGAGCCGAAGACCCCGCCTTCACGGTGCGCGTGGTCATGGTCAGCGCCGCGTGGCCCGGTGCCACGCCCGAGCAACTGCAAACACAGGTGGTGGACCGGCTTGAAAAAAGCCTGCAAAACATCGAAAACCTCTACCGCATTGAATCCACCATTCGCGCCGGTCAAGTGAACCTGCAGGTGGAATTTGAAGACGCCACCCCACAAGCCAAGATGCCTGAGTTGTTCTACCAGGTGCGCAAACGCATGCAAGACGCCACCCGGCACATGCCCGCTGGCGTGCTGGGGCCTTGGGTGAACGACGACTTTGCCGATGTGTATTTCAACCTCATCGCGGTGACCGCGCCAGGCATGCCCATGCGCGAACTCACCCGCGAAGCCGAGGCCATCCGCGACCGCTTGCAACGCATCGCTGGTGTACACAAAGCCTTGGTGCTGGGCGAGCGCACCGAGCGCGTGTTCGTGACCTTTAACAACGCCCAACTCGCGAGCTTGGGCGTCTCGCCCCAGGTGGTGTTCGAGGCCATCGACGCCCACAACCGTTTGCTCGCTGCGGGCCGCGTCGAAACGGCGGGGCCTGGGCTGGCCTTGCGCTTGGATGCCGACCTGTCGGACCCAACGGCCTTGGCGTCGGTGCCGATTCGGGTGGGCAACCGCGTCATCAAACTGGGCGACATCGCCACCGTGCACCGCGGCTACGAAGACCCACCGAGTTACTTGGTGCGCTCACGCGGACAAGACGCGGTGCTGCTGGGTGTTGTGATGGCCAAAGGCGTGAATGGTTTGCAATTGGGTGAACGCATCGACGCGTTTTTGGGCCAAGAGCGTGAACGGCTGCCCTTGGGTATGTCGATGGACGTGCTGACCAACCAGGCCGATGCCATCAACGGTGCGGTCAGCCTGTTTCAAATCAAGTTTTTGGTGGCGGTGGCCGTGGTGGTGGGTGTGAGCATGTTGGCCATTGGCGTGCGCGCCGGTTTGGTGGTCGGCGTGGCCGTGCCACTGACGCTGGGCCTGACGTTTTTGGTGATGCTGCTCATGGGCATCAACCTGGACCGCATCACTTTGGGCGCGCTCATCATCGCCTTGGGGTTGTTGGTGGACGACGCCATCATCGCCGTGGAGATGATGCTGGTGAAGATCGACGAAGGTTGGGACCGCGTGCGCGCGGCGGCCCACGCGTGGTCGGTCACCGCCGCACCCATGCTGTTTGGCACCTTGGTCACGGTGGCGGGCTTTTTCCCGATTGGTTTTGCACAGTCGGGCGTGGGCGAATACGCCGGCAATATTTTTTGGGTCTTGGGCATTGCCCTGATCGTGTCGTGGCTGGTGGCGGTGGTGTTTGTGCCCTATTTGGGCGTGAAGATGCTCAAGCCTTCGGGCCACGCCCAGCACGACGCGCAATACCAAACACCAGGCTACCAACGTCTGCGCCGCACCATTGCATGGTGTGTGCGCCGCCGCTGGGTGGTGGTGGGCGGCACGGTGGGGCTCTTGATCGTCTCCATCGTGGGCATGGTCACGGTGGTGGAAAAACAATTCTTCCCCAGCTCCGACCGCCCCGAGGTTTTGGTCAGTGTGTTCATGCCCCAAGGCACCAGCGTGGCCGTGACCAACGAAACGGTCAAGAAGATCGAGGCCATCCTCGCGCCACTGCCGGAGGTCAAAACCCTCTCGGCGTATGTGGGCGCGGGTGCGCCGCGCTTCTTCATTTCGGCCAGCCCCGAGCCACCGAACCCGGGTTTTGCCAAGGTGATCGCGGTCACCCACAACGATGTCGAGCGTGAGCGCGTGATCGCGCTGCTGCGCGAGCGCGTGGCGCAGGGTGAATTCCCCGAAGCGCGGGTGCGCGTGACCGGTTTGTTGTTTGGCCCACCCGTGATCTGGCCGGTGGCTTTTCGCGTGACCGGGCCCGATGCAATGCAACTGCGCACCATCGCCCACCAAGTGCGCACCACCATGGCCGAACACCCCAACGTCGCCGATCCCCACTTGGAATGGGACGAACGCGTGCCCACCCTGCATCTGTCCATGGACCCCGAGCGTTTGCGTTTGTTGGGTCTCACGCCCCAGAGCGTGGCGCAGCAACTGCAGTTCTTGCTCAACGGCGTGCCGGTGACGCAGGTGCGCCAAGACGTGCGCACGGTCGATGTGGTGGCGCGCGGCCAAGCACCGGGTTTGGGCATGGACACCAGCCATTTGAGCGCCCTGGAGGTCTTGACGCTGGACGGCAAGAAACTGCCCTTGTCCCAACTCGGCGCGTTGGAGGTGCGTTTTGAACAAGCGCTCATCAAACGCTACAACCGTGAGCCTTTCTTGGCGGTGCAAGCGGACATTCGCAACGCCCAACCCAACGACGTCACGGCCGACCTCAACCGCGCCTTGGCGCCATTGCGCGCCCAATTGCCCCCGGGCTACCGCATCGACACGGCCGGTTCGGTGGAGCAATCGGGCAAGGCCGACGCCTCGATCCAAAAACTGCAGCCTGCCATGCTGGCCTTCATGCTCATGTTCATCATGTTGCAGATGCGCTCGTTCTCCGGCACCTTCATGGTCTTGGTGACGGCGCCGTTGGGCCTGATCGGCGCGGTGGTGGCGCTGTTGCTGTTTCAGCAACCCTTTGGTTTTGTGGCCCTGCTGGGCCTGACCGGTTTGGCCGGTATCTTGATGCGCAACACGCTGATCTTGACGCAACAGGTGGCCGACAACTTCACCGCCGGCATGTCGGCGTTTGAAGGTGTGGTCGAAGCCGCGGTGCAGCGTTCGCGGCCCGTGGTGCTCACGGCCTTGGCGGCGGTGCTGGCCTTTGTGCCACTCACCCAAGACAGCTTTTGGGGCCCGTTGGCCTATGTGCTGATCGGCGGGGTGGCGGTGGGCACGGTGATCACTTTGCTGTTTGTGCCGGCGCTCTACGCCGTGTGGTTTCGCATCAAGGCCGCTTGACGCAGCGCAGGCCCGTCAGTGACGGGCCCGTCGCATGGCCTCTGTGGCCGCGGCCCACTGCGCGGGAAACTGCTCGGCCAAGCGGCCGGCGTGCGCCACGTCCTCGTCCGGCAAGGTGCTCACCAAACGCTTGACCACCAAGATCGAGGGCGCGTGGTTTTGCGCGGCGGACATCAAAAACCAGCTCAAAGCGGCCACGGGGTCGGCGTCCACCCCATCGCCATCCAAGTACATGGACCCCAAAGCGAACTGCGAGAGGGCCAAACCTTGTGCGGTCGCCACGGCGTACCAACTCAGGGCTTGTGCTTTGTCAACGGCCACACCACGTCCATGGAAAAAGCACGCCCCCACGTTGTGTTGGGCTTGGGCAATACCCGCTTGTGCCGCGGTTTGGTAGTGGGCTTGTGCTTTGACCGGGTCGGCGCTCACGCCCTGGCCTTGTTCGTGGGCCACACCCAGGTTGAAGTGCGCCGTGGGGTTGCCCCGCTCGGCCGCCGCTTGGTTCAGCGCAAAGGCTTTTTCCAACGACACCGCCACACCCAAGCCCTGGCGGTACCAAGAGGCCATGCGCAACATCGCTTCGTCGTGGCCCAACTCAACCGCGCGGTCCAAGTAGGCAAAGGCCAAGCGTCGGTTGGCTTCGATCGGGGCCAGGCCCTGTTCGTACACATCGGAGAGCAACAGCAGGGCTGGTGCATGGTCGGCGGCGGCGGCCTGCTCCAACCAAGCCATGCCGGCGCGCACGTCCAGATCGGCACCTTGCCCGGTCAAGCAGGCGCGGGCGCGCGCCAGCGTGTCGTCCCAGTCGCTCATGGGCGGTAGAAAGCCTCAACCACGCCTTTGAGTTTGAGCATCAAGGGCTGGCCCTTGCGGTCCAGGGTTTTACCTGCAGGCACCTTGACCCAGCCTTCGCTGATGCAGTATTCCTCGACATCGAAGCGGTCTTTGCCGTTGAGGCGGATGCCAATGTCGTGCTCGAACACCGCGGGAACGTGGTGCGGGCTGCGCGGGTCGATGGACAGGTGGTCGGGCAGGGCCGGCCGTTCGGTGGGGGGGGTCTGTGTGTCGCTCATGCCGATATTGTCCCAGAGAGCGCCGTGGGTGCTTGGTGCTGGTTATGCTCATCGCCAACCAAGCACCACCATGACACCCAGCTTCAAAGGCAACAAACAACACCTGCCCAGCAAACCCTGCGCGGTGTGTGGGCGCGACATGACGTGGCGCAAAGCCTGGGCCAAGAACTGGGACTCGGTGCTGTACTGTTCCGAGGCGTGCCGCCAACGCAAGCACGAAGCGCCCGAGCGGCGGGCCGCATGAGTGCGCCGCTGCGCCACCTGGTCTTGGTGTTGGGCGACCAACTCAACGACGACGCCAGCGCGCTCGCCGACTTCGACTCCGTCCAAGACGCGGTGTGGATGGCCGAGGTGATGGAAGAGTCCACCCACGTGCGCTCGTCCAAGGCCCGCACCGCCGTGTTTTTGAGCGCCATGCGCCACTTTGCGGCGCGCTTGCGCGCCAAGGGTTGGACGGTGCATTACACCGAGCTGGACGCCCCCCACAACACCGGCACCTTGGCCGGTGAACTCACCCGCACTTTGGCCACCCACCCCGCGCAGGGCTTGCTCATGACCGCGCCCGGTGAGTGGCGGGTGTTGCAATCCTTGCGCGGGGTGGCACGGGCCAAAGGCTTGGCGCTGGACATTCGCGACGACACGCACTTTTTTTCGACGGTGCGCGAGTTCGCACAACACGCCGAAGGCCGAAAGTCGATTCGCTTGGAATTTTTCTACCGCGAACTGCGGCGCAAAACCGGCCTCTTGATGGACGGTGACCAACCGGCGGGCGGCCAGTGGAATTTCGACGCCGACAACCGTGGGGCTTTTGGTGCCCAAGGCCCGGGCTTTGTACCGCCGCCCAGCCGCTTCGCGCCCGACGACACCACACAAGCCGTGCTACAACTGGTGTCGAAGCGCTTGGCCGACCACCCCGGCAGCTTGGATTCATTCGCTTGGCCGGTCACGCGTGAGCAAGCGCTGCAGGCCCTGGCCGAATTCATTGAGCACCGCCTGCCCTCGTTTGGTCTTTACCAAGACGCGATGTGGCGCGGCGAAGCTTGGCTCTACCACTCGCACCTGTCGTGCGCGCTCAACCTCAAGCTGCTCAACCCACGCGAGGTGGTGCTGGCGGCCCAAGCCGCTTGGCAAATGGGCCAAGCCCCCTTGCCGGCGGTGGAAGGTTTTGTGCGGCAGGTCTTGGGCTGGCGCGAATACGTGCGCGGCATTTACTGGACGCACATGCCCGATTACGTGGCGCGCAACGCGCTCGACGCGCAAGGCGAGTTGCCCGGTTTTTTCTGGGACGGGCAAACCGACATGGCTTGTTTGCGCGACGCCATCGGCCAAACCCTGGAGCACGGTTACGCCCACCACATCCAACGCTTGATGGTCACCGGGGTGTACGCGCACCTCTTGGGCGTCAAGCCGCAGGCCGTGCACGAGTGGTATTTGGGTGTGTATGTGGACGCGGTCGAATGGGTGGAGTTGCCCAATGTGCTGGGCATGAGCCAGTACGCGGACGGCGGCCTCATGGCCAGCAAACCCTATGTGGCCACGGGTCAGTACATCGACCGCATGAGCAACCACTGCAAAGGCTGCCGATTCAAACCCAAGGAATCCACCGGCCCCAACGCTTGCCCTTTCACCACCTTGTATTGGGACTACCTCTTGCGCCACGCCGACACCTTGGCGCGCAACCCGCGCATGGCCTTGTCGCTCAAACACCTGGACCGCTTGGGCCTTGATCAGCGCCAAGCCATTCAATCCCAAGCCCACGACCACCGCCACGCGGTGGGGAGCATCCCATGAACGACACCCCCACCGACACACTGACCGTGCTCTACGACGGCGCTTGCCCTTTGTGCCAGCGAGAAATCGCGCACGTGCGTGGCCTCACCGAGCGCCACCACTGCGCTTTGCGCTTCGTCGACATCAGCCCCGGTGCTGAAACCGCAGGCCTGTCGGATGCCGAACGCGCCGCCTTGATGGCGCGCTTTCATGTGCAGCGACCCGATGGCACGCGCCTGAGTGGTGCTGCCGCCTTCGTGGCCATGTGGGCACGCTTGCCGCGTTGGCGTTGGTTGGCGCGTTTGGCGCAACTGCCCGGCGCCATGCCCGTGCTGGAGCTGGCCTACCTCGGCTTCTTGCGCGTGCGGCCTTGGATACAGGCCTGGGCTCGGCGCTTAACCTAGCGGACGAAACCACGCTAGCGCTTATCCCACATCCGCAGCAGCGCCGGGTGGCCGGTGTCCACGAAGCCAATGATCCGCGCGTCGACCTTGCAGGCGTGCTCACGCTGCAGGCGCCCGGCGTGCTGCTGGACGAACCTTTCAGCGCGCTGGCACAATGAATCCAAACGCGCCTCGCGCCACCACACCATGGACACCTACATCCTGATTGGCAATGCCAACACCCGCAAGTCTTCCGTCTTGCGCAGCCTGACCGGCTGTTTTAACCGCAGCGTGCGCGACATTCAGCTGCAAGACAATCGTCGCGCGGTGCGCTTTTACGCCCGCGCCGGCACCCTGCAAGTCACCCGTACCACGCCAGAAAACTTCATACAAGAGGTGGCCCGTGCGCGTTGCGAGGCGGTGTTGTTGTGCCTGGCTCCGTCCGCTCATCACACCGATTCGACGGACTTTCCGGACGCGCAAAGTTACGTCTCAGCCTTTCGCGCCATAGGCTGGCGCATCAAGGGTGTAGCGGTGCTTGGGCAAGATGGCGGCGGCGTGCGAGCGCCGAACCTGCGCCAGCACGTGCTGGCCCCCACCCAGCCGGTCAACCTGACCGCGCGGGATGTGCGGGCGCAGTTTGGGTGGGTCTAGGCCAGCGGCTCGGCAGCCCGCCGGGCTGGCGTAATGCAAACGCCGTTGACTTGGCGCACACCCGAGCTTGATTACGCATCGTCTTTCCCCTGCTTATTTTCAGACTCGATCCGTTTCAGCAGCCGGTCGAAGTCGCTTTCAAACAGGCGATCCTGCACGATACGGTATTTTTCAAACTCGCTTTCGGCATGCGCTTTGGCGATTTCCGCCGTCACCTTGCCCGCATCCTGTAGCACTTCGCGATCAGTCGCCTCAATGAAGCGGTTGAGGCGGATTTCCCAATCCTGCATGGTCATCGGGATCTTGCGCTGCGCCATGTCCTCGGCCACATCCAGGTAGGCGTTGACCAAGCGGGATAGTTGCGCCATTTCGAGCTCGGTCAAGTAATTCTTGGCCACCACGACATCAAAATTCTGAACCTTTCCCGCAGGCGCATCCTTCCAGGTGGTCAAGCCCATGTTGGGCTGCTCGGCATCGGCGCGGTGATAGACCACCTCGGCTGCCGTCTGTCCATGGATGGCCCAGTGCAGCTTGTTTTGCACCGTGGCAAAAAAGCGCTTGGTGGCCTGCGCCGTCACATCGTAGTCAATGGCCGTGGCGTAGATGTCCGTGATCTTCTGGTAGAACTTGCGCTCCGAGATGCGGATCTCGCGGACACGCTGCAGTTGCTCTTCGAAATACCGATCGGTGAGGACCGAACCACCGGCCTTGATCCGATCGTCATCCATCACGTAGGCCTTGATGGTGAACTGCTCGATGATGTTCGTTGCCCATTTGCGGAACTGCACCGCACGCTCGGAATTCACCTTGTAGCCCACGGCGATGATGGCGGGCAGGCTGTAGTGCTGGGTGTCATAGTTCTTGCCGTCGGCGGCAGTTATTCGAAATTTTCGAATAACTGAAGCTTCCTCCAGCTCACTGTCGCCAAACACCTTTTTCAGGTGGTAGTTGATGGTCTGGGTTTCTACGTCGTAGAGGGTGCCCATCATCTTCTGCGTGACCCAGATGCTCTCGTCTGCATAGACAGCCTCGACGCCCCCCTGGCCGCTGGCGGCAACAAAGGTCAGGTACTCGGCCGCCGAAGAGCGGACGAGGGAAACCTCTGTTTTCTTGGGTGGCTGGGGTGATTTTTGCTGGACCATGGTCTACCCCACCGTCACCTGACCGTTCATCAGCAGGGGCCGAAGCCAGTCGCGGAGTTGGTAGATCTGTTGGTTTTCCATGCTTCGTGCAAAGACCATCTGGTTGTATCCAGCAACGATGCCGTTGTATTTGTTCAGCAAATCAGTTGATGGGTAAGCCAGCGGCAAAGAATGCAAATCATCCTTCGTGATTGAGCCGAATGTGGTTCCTTCACTGTTTCGCCGATCAATGATCAGCTTGTAGTATTGCATTACGTGAAACATAGATCCCATAAATTAGATGGTTTTATTCGTCCAACACTGGAGCGAAAAAAAGGCCCGGAGGTTATCCGGGCCTTGTGCTGTGATGGTGGAGCTGGGGGGATTTGAACCCCCGTCCACAAGCCTTTTTCGTGCAGTTCTACATGTGTAGTCGTCTGATTTGGATCTCACCGGATGTATCGCGCAGCGACACGCTACACACCCCGCCAGTACCCTTAGATCTCACACCACCCCAAGGTACCCGAGGTGATGCCAGCCCATATGTTTTCCCTTGCAGTTGGGATGCCTTGCGGCACCCTAACCCAGCCTATCGGCCAACTGTTGCAAGGCTCACCGGATTAAGCGGCGAGTGCGAAACGTTCGTCGTTTGCAGTTAGTTTTTTTCTGCTGTTTTACGAGGTAACAGAACCTCGACATGCCCTGCGACGCGTCCGAACCCATGTCGAAACCAGTGCAGCCCCAGTACGGCCATTGTATGCCCAGGCGGTGATGCCGTGCAAAAAACCGTTGTGGTGCGGCTGGCGGGGATCGAACCCACGACCCTTGGCTTCGGAGGCCAATACTCTATCCACTGAGCTACAGCCGCACTCGGAGCCGATTCTATCAGCCACCCCCTTTTCAGCCGCCGGTTGAAAGGCCCGGTTCAGGGCGCTGGCTATAATTCAGGGCTGTCTGGCTTTGGACCAGCGCCCCATCATTCACGGCCTTTTGGCCTCTGCGAGGACATCATGAGCGACCCACACGAAGACCACACCGGCCCCATCAAAACGCCCATCCAATTGCTCTGGACGTCTTTCTTTTCTTTTGTGGCCCCCGTTTTTATCATCATCGGCTTGGTCTATTTTGTGACCTCGGGCGACAAACCCGCTGCCGGTGCCGACACCTCTGAACTGGCGGTGGCCAAGCGCATTGAGCGCGTGGGCACAGTTGAACTTCGCGATGCCAACCGCCCGTTGGCGGCGGGTGCTGACGTGTACAAAGCGCAATGCGCGGCGTGTCACGACGCTGGTTTGGCCGGTGCCCCAAAGTTCGGTGACAAAGGCGCTTGGGGTGCTCGCATCGGCCAAGGCTACGAAGCCTTACTGACCTCGGCCCTCAAAGGCAAAGGCGCCATGGGTGCTCAAGGTGGCGGCGCTTTCCGCGACCCCGAAATTGGTCGCGCGGTGGTGCACTTGGCCAATGCTGGTGGCGCCAGTTTTGCTGAGCCAAAAGCCCCGGCGCCGTGATGGCCTGACCGCGTTCATCGCACCAAGCCGGTCTCAGACCGGCTTTTTTTTCGCCTCAGCCAAGGCCTGAGGGCTTCGCACAAAGCCTCCCATCTTGGCCAGCGCTTGTGACGACCAAGATTGCAAGGCCCATTCGCCCGCGTCCAAGCGCTGTGCGGCGGCTTCCATGTCGGCGGTGTGCACCAAGCCCCAACCCCGTGTGCTGACCAAATACAAGCGCCCACGCTCATCGCAACCGGCCTGTGTGATGTCTACCGGTTCACCCGTGTGCGCGCACACCCGCCCGTCGGGCATCAGCCGCCACACCCAAGGGGTGTCTTCCAATTCCACGTACACACGTTGGGGTCCGTTTTGGAAGTACCACTGCCCCTGTTCATCGACCGCGTAATTGCGTCCAATAAAAGCGATGAGTTTGTCGTGTTGCAGACGCGAACCTTTGCTGCCCTGCGCTTGCGCGGCTTCGTCGCGCATGTACCAGTCGCCCCGCGCATCCAAGGCCAACCAGCCGTAACAATCCGGCACGTTGGGCCACTTGGTCATGGCCGCTCTCACCAAATCATCCATGGACCTGCTCCCACCAGTGCGCCACGGCTTCGGGCAAGGCCCACACATCGCCCGGTAGTCCCCAGCCAAGGCTGCGGCGAGTGAAACCCACATGCCCGCCCTGCATGGGTTGCCACAGGGTCACATCGGCGCTGACATCGTGAGCCTGTGGCAAAGAATCGGCGGGTACAAAGGGGTCGTTTTGGGCGTTGATGACCAAGGCGGACACGCCAATGTGGCGCAGCACGGGTTTCGCTGCGGCACGCGACCAATAATCGTCGGTGTCTTTAAAGCCATGCAAAGGCGCCGTGAAAACGTTGTCGAACCCGTACAAATCGTTCGCGTTTAGGGCCGCTTCTAAGTTGAACAAACCCGGGTACTGCTGCCACTTTTGTACCGCTTTGGGTTTCATGGTCTTGAGGAAACGCGGTGTGTAGACCCAGCGGTTAAAGCCACGGCCAATGGCGTAGCCACTGGCTGTGAGGTCCAGCGGCGAGCACACACTCACCACCGAATCCACCACCGAGGCCGCCACCACACCGTGTTCGCCCGCCCAGCGCATGAGCGCATTGCCCCCGAGCGACACACCGATGGCCCGACGTGAACGCTGAGGATGTTGCTCTGCGAATCGGTGCAAGATCCAATCGATCTCTTCGTGATCGCCCGAGTGGTAGGCGCGTGGTGCGGTATTGATTTCGCCCGAACACCCCCGAAAGTGCACCACCACCATGGCCCAGCCGCTCGCTTGTGCCACACTGGCCAAGGCTTGGGCGTAATGGCTGTCGGAGCCGCCCTCGAGTCCGTGAAAATGAATCACCAACGGTGCCGATTCTGCGACCGTGTGGTCAAGCCAGTCCACATCGATGAAATCACCATCCGGTGTGTTCCAGCGCTGGCGACGCCAGCTGGGCGCTTGGCCTGGCGTGTGTGTGCGTGCCAATTTGGCCGCCCAAATGGTTTGTGTGTGGCCGCCAGGTAACCACCAAGGGGCTTGGTATTTCATCCTGCGGTTACATGGAAAAAAACCGGCACAAGGCCGGTTTTTTGCTGGAAACGATCCGTAGAAATCACTTCTTTTGACGGTACTTGCGCAATGCCGATATTTGCGCAGCCAACACCGCCAACTCCGACGTGGCCATGGCCATATCGATTTCACTCTTGGCGTTTTTCAAGGCTTCTTCGGCTTGCTTACGCGCCGCACTGGCTTTGGCTTCGTCCAAATCTTTGCCACGAATGGCGGTGTCGGACAAGACGGTGACATGGTGGGGTTGCACTTCAAGAATGCCACCCGCGACGAACACGAACTCTTCGTTGCCATCGGCTTTTTCGATGCGCAAAGCACCGGGCTTGATGCGCGTGATGAGCGGCGTGTGGCCGGGCAAGATACCCAGCTCGCCAGACTCACCAGGCAGCGCCACAAATTTGGCCATGCCCGAGAAGATGGACTCCTCGGCGCTGACCACATCAACCTGGATGGTGCTCATGGGTTCTCCTGTAAAAAGCCGCGATTAGGCCGCGAGCTTTTTGGCTTTCTCGAAAGCTTCATCGATGGTGCCAACCATGTAGAAAGCCTGCTCGGGCAAGTGATCACACTCACCGCTGGCGATCATCTTGAAACCGCGGATGGTTTCTTTCAAGGGCACGTACTTACCTGGGGAGCCCGTGAACACTTCAGCAACGTGGAAGGGCTGCGACAAGAAACGTTGGATCTTGCGAGCGCGGGCCACGGCCAGCTTGTCTTCGGGAGCCAATTCGTCCATGCCCAAAATGGCGATGATGTCGCGCAGTTCTTTGTAGCGCTGCAAGGTGCCTTGCACGGCGCGGGCGGTTTCGTAATGCTCTTGGCCCACGACCAGCGGGTCGAGTTGGCGGCTGGTGGAATCCAGTGGATCGACCGCAGGGTAGATACCCAAAGCAGCGATGTCACGGCTCAACACCACGGTGGAGTCCAAGTGGGCGAAAGTGGTGGCGGGCGATGGATCGGTCAAGTCATCGGCGGGCACGTAAACGGCCTGGATGGAAGTGATCGAACCCACTTTGGTCGAGGTGATGCGCTCTTGCAAGCGACCCATTTCTTCAGCCAAGGTGGGCTGGTAACCCACGGCGGAAGGCATACGGCCCAACAAAGCGGACACTTCGGTACCGGCCAAGGTGTAGCGATAGATGTTGTCCACGAAAAACAAGACGTCACGGCCTTCGTCACGGAACGATTCGGCGATGGTCAAACCAGTCAGCGCCACGCGCAAGCGGTTGCCTGGCGGCTCGTTCATCTGGCCGTAGACCATGGCCACTTTGGAGTCTTCGAGCTTCTCGAGGTTCACGACGCCGGAGTCGGCCATCTCGTGATAGAAGTCGTTACCTTCTCGGGTACGCTCGCCCACACCAGCGAACACGGACAAGCCGCTGTGCGCCTTGGCGATGTTGTTGATGAGTTCCATCATGTTCACGGTCTTGCCCACACCAGCGCCACCGAACAAGCCCACCTTACCGCCTTTGGCGAAGGGGCAGACCAAGTCAATCACTTTGATGCCGGTTTCCAGCAGCTCTTGCGATGGCGACAGTTCGTCGTACGCAGGGGCTTTGCGGTGAATCGGGGCGGTCAGGGTCTGGTCAACCGGGCCACGCTCGTCGATGGGCGCGCCGAGCACGTCCATGATGCGGCCCAAGGTCGCCTTGCCCACGGGCACGGTGATGTTGGCGTGCGTGTTGGTGACCAACATGCCGCGGCGCAAGCCGTCAGAGGACCCCAGGGCAATGGTTCGCACCACGCCGTCACCAAGCTGCTGCTGAACTTCCAACGTCAGGGCGGAACCTTCCATTTTCAGTGCGTCATACACGCGGGGCATTTGGTCACGAGCGAACTCGACGTCGACCACTGCACCGATACACTGAACAATCTTGCCTTGTACTTGAGCCATGATTGAAACCTTCTCTGTTTATCTAAATTCTGTTGAACGCTGCTTCAGACCGCTGCGGCACCGGCCACGATTTCTGAAAGCTCTTTGGTGATGCCCGCTTGACGGGTTTTGTTGTAGACCAGCTTGAGTTCGCCAATCACGTTACCCGCGTTATCGGTTGCGGCCTTCATGGCCACCATGCGAGCCGACTGCTCAGACGCCATGCTTTCGGCCACTGCCTGATAAACCTGCGCCTCGATGTAACGAACCAACAATTCGTCAATGACGGTTTGGGCATCGGGTTCGTACAGGTAGTCCCAATCGCGACCACCCGCACCGGCTTGCATATCTGCAGCGCTCAAAGGCAGCAGTTGCTCAACGACCGATTCCTGCTTCATCGTATTGATGAACTTGGTGTAGCAGAGGTAGACGGTGCTGATTTCACCCGCCTCATACGCATCGAGCAAGACCTTAACGGGTCCAATCAAGCGCTCCAAGTGAGCGGTGTCGCCCAAACCAATGGCATGGGACACCACTTTGGCACCTACCCGATTCAAAAAACCAAAGCCTTTGTTGCCAATGGCCACCGTACGCACATCCAAACCTTCGGCTTGCACCTCTTTGATTTTGGTTGTGGTAGCGCGCAACACGTTGGTGTTGAGGCCGCCGCACAAGCCCTTATCGGTGGTCACGACCACAAAGCCTGCGGCTTTGCCTTCGTTTTTCACCATGAAGTGGTGGCTGTACTCGGGGTTGGCCAGGCTGAGGTTGCCCACAATCTGGCGCACTTTTTCACTGTATGGGCGGGTTGCACGCATCCGGTCCTGCGCTTTGCGCATTTTGGAAGCGGCGACCATTTCCATGGCTTTGGTGATCTTCTTGGTGTTTTCCACCGATTTGATCTTGCCGCGAATTTCCTTACCTGCTGCCATTGCTGCTCCTTTATCGGGTCAATGGGCCGGTTCAGTACGTGCCGGTTTTTTTGAAATCGGCGATGGCTGCGGCCAGCTGGGCTTCCGCGTCCTTGTCCATGGCCTTGTCGGTTTCGAGCTTGGTCAACAAAGCGGCGTGCTTTTGCTTGAGGAAGTCGTGCATGCCCGCTTCAAAAGACAGAATCTTTTTGACTTCGATGTCATCCATGAACCCTTTGTTCACAGCAAACAGCGTGGAAGCCATCAAACCGATCGACTGGGGGCTGTACTGAGCTTGCTTGAGCAATTCGGTTACGCGGGCACCGCGGTCAAGCTGCTTACGGGTGGCTTCGTCCAGATCGGAAGCGAACTGCGCAAACGCGGCCAATTCGCGGTACTGGGCCAAGTCGGTACGGATACCACCGGAGAGGTTCTTGATCAGTTTGGTCTGGGCAGCACCACCGACGCGCGACACCGAGATACCGGCGTTGATGGCGGGGCGGATACCGGCGTTGAACAAGCTGGTTTCCAAGAAAATCTGGCCATCGGTGATGGAGATCACGTTGGTCGGCACAAAAGCGGACACGTCACCGGCCTGCGTTTCGATGATTGGCAGGGCGGTCAGCGAACCGGTCTTGCCCTTGACTTCGCCCTTGGTGAAGGCTTCGACGTAGTCGGCATTCACGCGGGCGGCACGCTCGAGCAAGCGGCTGTGGAGATAGAACACGTCGCCAGGGTAGGCTTCGCGGCCTGGTGGGCGGCGCAGCAACAATGAAACCTGGCGGTAGGCAACGGCTTGCTTAGACAGGTCGTCGTACACGATCAGTGCGTCTTGGCCACGATCGCGGAAGTACTCACCCATGGTGCAACCGGAGTAGGCCGACAGGTATTGCATCGCGGCGGACTCCGAAGCGGAAGCGGCCACCACAATGGTGTAGTCCATGGCACCGGCTTGCTCCAAAGAGCGCACCACGTTTTTGATGGACGATGCCTTCTGACCGATGGCGACGTACACGCAGGTCATGTTCTGACCTTTTTGATTGATGATGGCGTCAATGGCCACGGCGGTTTTGCCGGTCTGACGGTCACCAATGATCAATTCGCGCTGACCACGCCCCACGGGCACCATGGAGTCGATGGACTTCAAACCGGTTTGCACAGGCTGGTCCACCGATTTACGGGCGATCACACCCGGCGCGACTTTTTCAATCACGTCGGTCATTTTGGCGTTGATGGGGCCTTTGCCGTCGATGGGCTGACCCAAAGCGTTGACCACACGACCAATCAGCTCAGGACCCACGGGCACTTCCAGAATGCGGCCCGTGCACTTGACGGTTTCGCCTTCGGAGATGTGTTCGTATTCACCCAAAATCACGCAGCCGACGGAGTCGCGCTCGAGGTTCAAGGCCAAGCCAAAAGACGGCACGCCGTCTTTGTTGGCGGGGAATTCCAACATTTCGCCCTGCATCACATCGGACAAGCCGTGGACGCGAACGATACCGTCGGTGACAGACACCACGGTACCTTGGTTACGCACATCGGTCGAAGCGCTCAGGCCTTCGATGCGCGACTTGATCAATTCGGAAATTTCGGCTGGATTGAGTTGCATGGCTCTTTCCTTCTTTCGTAAGTTGTGACGCTGTAGACGCTAAGGGGCTTGGGCCGCGCTTAAGCGGTCAAGGCCACTTTCATTTGTTCAAGACGGGCTTTGATCGAGGTGTCGAGCACTTCATCGCCCACCACCACACGAACACCACCAATGAGTTCGGGTTGCACCTCAACGCGCAGGTTGAGCTTGCGTCCGAAACGTTTTTCCAAAACACCGGACAAGCCCGACAAGGCCGTGGCATCCATGTCGAACGCGCTTTGCACCAACGCATCGGAGCTGCCGACTTGAGCGTTTTTGAGAACGTTGAACTGTCGGGCAATTTCGGGCACAACAGCCAAGCGACCGTTTTCAATCACCAGACGCAAAAATTGGCGGCCTTGTTCAGACAACCGGATCTTGGCCACACCCGTGACGGTGTCGAACACTTGGTCGACGGTCACTTTGGGGTTGTCTGCAAACCGACGCAATTGGTCGTTGGAGGCGATCGCAGCGAGCTCTTCGAGCCACGCCGCGGTAGCGGGTGCGTCGGCCTTGGCGGCTTGGAAAAGCGCTTCGGCGTATGGACGTGCAATGGTGGCGAGTTCGGCCATGGTGGGTCTATTCCTGAAGGAGGGTCAGAGTTCGGTCTTCAGGCGATTAAGCAAGTCGGCGTGGACGCCGGCATTCACTTCTCGCTTGAGGATTTGCTCAGCGCCCTTAACGGCCAAAGCAGCCACTTCTTCACGCAAGGCCTCACGGGCTTTGACGATTTGTTGTGCAGCTTCTTGCTCTGCATTGGCCACGATCTTGGCGGCCTCTGCGGTGGCGCGGGCCTTGGCTTCTTCAATCACGGATTGAGCACGGCGTTCGGCATCGGCCAAACGGGTAGCCGATTCGTTGCGCGATTGGCTCAACTCTTCTTCGACACGCTTGTTGGCCACGGCCAATTCGGTTTTGGCCTTCTCTGCAGCAGCCAGACCTTCGGTGATTTTCTGAGCGCGCTCATCCAAGGCTTTGGCAATCGGGGGCCACACGAACTTCATCGTGAACCAAACCAAGATCGCAAAAACGATGGCTTGCGCAAACAGGGTTGCATTGATATTCATCGCAACGCCTTTCTGTCTGATAACAAGAGTGTTGACTCAATTGCTGCGGCTCGCAGGTGCGGCGCGTGGTTCAGTGGCTTAAGCCCCACCATACCCCACACACCCGCGCACTTGCAGCAAACCCAATTACAGCGTGAAGGGGTTGGCGAACGCGAACAGCAAAGCAATGGCCACACCGATCAGGAAAGCCGCATCGATCAAACCAGCCAAGATGAACATCTTGGTTTGCAGGTCGTTCATCAATTCGGGTTGACGGGCTGAAGATTCCAAGAATTTGCCGCCCATCAAAGCGATGCCGATCGAAGCGCCAATGGCACCCAAACCAACGATAAGACCGCAAGCCAGTGCGACGAGACCCAGAACGTTTTCCATGATGACTCCTTTGAGTACGAAAGTTAAAAAGAAAGGGAACGAAAGAAAAACACAGTACGCGGGTTAAGGCGCGTCTTCAGTGCGCATCATGTGCTTGACCAAGATAAATCAGGGCCAGCATCATGAAAATGAACGCTTGCAAGGTAATGACCAAGATGTGAAACAGCGTCCACACCGTGCCGGCGATCAAGTGCCCGACGAAGAACAAGCCACCACTGAGGGACAGGGCACCGTAAGCGCCCAGCAACGCAATCAGCATGAACACCAGTTCACCCGCGAACATGTTGCCAAACAACCGCATACCGTGCGAAACCGTCTTCGCCACGAACTCGATCATTTGCATAAGAAAGTTGACCACGCCCAACAACAAAGCCCAGAAGGGGTTCTTGCTGGTGCCGAAAGGTGCGGTCACCAGTTCGTGCGTCCAGCCGCCCAAGCCTTTGATCTTGATGTTGTAGAACAGGCAAAGCAACAAAACAGAAAAAGACAAACCCAAGGTGGTCGATAAGTCGGCGGTGGGGACCACGCGCAAATAATCTTTAAAACCCATGGCAGGGCCCGCGCTGTGCCAAATTTGTGGCAGCAGATCAACCGGCAGCATGTCCATGAAGTTCATCAGGAAAATCCAGACAAACACCGTCAGGGCCATGGGGGCGATCAATTGGCGACTTTTGGCATTGTGGATCACGCCTTTGGCTTGACTCTCCACCATCTCGACCATCAACTCAACCGCCGCCTGAAATCGGCCAGGCGCGCCCGCCGTGGCTTTGCGTGCCGCCAACCAGAGCACAAAGCACATCAATAAGCCCAACAGGCTGCTGACCACCACCGAATCCACATTGATGACGGAAAAATCCACAATGGATTCTTGCTTCTTGTTCGTCAAATGAACAAGGTGGTGGCGAATGTAATCACCCGCGGTGAGAGTTGCACCTTCAGCTGCCATGTCTGTTACACCAATTTTAAAATCAACGACGACGTTTGGATTGAACAAAAACCACCAACCCAACCACCTTAAGAACCACCACCAAGCCGACCACCAAGGCCAACCAATTCACCGCACCAAGCACCACCGGGGCCAAAGCCATGAGGATCACCACCAGGGCCAGCTTAATGCCTTCCCAAACAAAAAAATTCACCAAGGCGGCTTGTGCAACGCCAGAAGCCCGACGCGCCAAAGCACTGCTGGTGACCCCCCAAGCCATCAAGGCCGAAGGCACCATCACCGCAGCGCAGCCATACAGCATGGACTGCACCACCACCCCATCCCTTGTCAGCAAGGCCGCCAAACTGGCTGCAAGCAATGCAAACACCAACTGCCAAACCAGAATCCAAGCCATCGACAGCGATGGTTGATTGCTTCGCCAGCGAAGGGCTTCTTCACGGGTTAGGGGCTTGAACTCCGGCCCCACATCCCCATCTGAACCATCACTTGTGTCGACCCACTGGGCCGACTGACTGCCGTTGGGCTTACCCACCGGGTGAGGGATTGTGTCCATCTCAAATTACAGCCAAGTTACAAAGTGTTCGACGCTAAGCCTAAGCCAGCAAAGCTTGCGATTATACGTAGAAACCCGGATCAAAAGTCAAGCACCGAGCGGATAATCCCAATATGGACTTTTCTTGTGAAATCCCCCCCGAGCAGTCGCTCATCCAATACCCCTGCCGCTTCCCCATCAAGGTGATGGGGGCCAACACGGCCGAGTTCATCAGCACCATGACCGCATTGGCGCAAGGCTTTGAACACAGCTTCAACGAATCGCACATTGAGCAACGCCCAAGTCGGGCGGGCAATTACATGGGCTTGACCTTGTCCATCGAGGTGCACAACCGCGAGCAACTCGATGAGGTTTACCGGGCGCTGACCAAACACCCCTTGGTCAAATACGTGCTGTAAACCGCATGGACATCCGTTTCTTAGGTCGTGTGGATTGCGCCAGCACCGCGCAGGCCATGGCCGACTTCACCGCCCAACGGAGCGATCAAACTCCTGATGCCCTGTGGGTTTGCGAACACCCACCGGTGTTCACGCAAGGCTTGGCGGGCCAACTCGACCACCTGCTCGCACCGGGCGACATCCCAGTGCTCGCCACCAACCGCGGCGGACAAGTGACCTACCACGGCCCCGGACAAGTCGTGGCCTACCCCCTCATCGACCTCAAGCGTGCGGGCTACTTCGTCAAAGAGTACGTCTACAAGCTCGAAGAAGCCATCATCCGCACCCTGCGCCATTGGGACGTCACGGGCCATCGCGTGAGTGGCGCACCGGGTATTTACGTGGGCTTGGACGACCCTTTTGGTCACGGCATGTTGGCGCAACGCCCCCAGCGGCGCGAGCCCGGCAGCGCAGCACCCGAACCCGACTTCACCGGCGTGGGCAAGATCGCCGCGCTGGGCATCAAAGTCAGCCGTCACTGCACCTATCACGGCCTGTCACTCAACGTGGCGATGGACCTATCACCCTTTGCCCGGATCAACCCGTGTGGGTATCAAGGGCTGCGCACCATGGACCTTTCTACAATCGGGGTGAACGCCGCTTGGGACGAGGTTGCGTCGGTGCTGAGCCAACAGCTCAGCATCACCCTCGCCCCCTGATGTTTCGGCCATACCCACGCAGGCACCGCCCATGAGCACCACCGACCAGCCCTACGACGCCACGGCCAAACAAAAAAGCCAGGCCAAAACCTCGCGCATACCGATCAAAATCGTACCGGCAGAAACCCTGAAAAAGCCCGACTGGATCCGCGTCAAAGCGGGTTCACCAAGCACGCGTTTCTACGAAATCAAAGACATCTTGCGCAGCAACAAATTGGTCACGGTGTGCGAAGAAGCCAGCTGCCCCAACATCGGCGAATGCTTTGGCAAAGGCACGGCCACCTTCATGATCATGGGCGACAAGTGCACACGCCGCTGCCCGTTTTGCGACGTGGGCCATGGCCGCCCCGATCCGCTGGACGTGGACGAGCCGGACAACTTAGCCAAGACCATTGCCCAGCTCAAGTTGCAATACGTGGTGATCACCAGCGTGGACCGCGACGACTTGCGCGATGGCGGTGCCGGGCATTTTGTGGAGTGCATCCGCAAAACACGGGAGATGTCCCCAAGCACGCAGATCGAGGTCTTGGTGCCCGACTTCCGTGGCCGCGACGACCGCGCCTTGGAGATCCTCAAGGCCGCGCCACCCGATGTGATGAACCACAACTTGGAAACCGTGCCCCGCTTGTACAAAGAAGCGCGCCCCGGCTCGGACTACCAGTTCTCACTGAACCTGCTCAAGAAGTTCAAAGCCCTGTTCCCCAACATCCCGACCAAAAGCGGTTTGATGGTGGGCTTGGGTGAGACCGACGAAGAAATTTTGGATGTCATGCGCGACATGCGGACCCACGGCATCGACATGCTGACCATCGGCCAATACCTCGCACCCAGCGGGCACCACCTACCGGTGCGCCGATACGTCCACCCCGACACCTTCAAAATGTTTGAAACCCAAGCCTACGCCATGGGTTTTAGCCATGCTGCGGTCGGAGCCATGGTGCGATCAAGTTACCACGCCGACCAACAAGCCCATCAGGTCTTGGCCGATAAGGTCTAAGGGTGAGTGCCAACATTTACGCCCTCAGTGCGATTGTTTTGTGGGCCAGCTTGGCTGCGCTGGGCGTGTCCTTATCGCATGTGCCGCCGTTCTTGCTCACGGGTGTGGCGCTGTTGGTTGGCAGTGTGATCGCGATTCCGCTCTCGGGCATGGATTGGCGCCAGTGGCGTGTACCGCTGAGCACGCTGGCGTTGGGCGTGTATGGCTTGTTTGGTTTTCACTTTTTGTTGTTCATCGCCTTGCGCCACGCACCCCCGGTGCAAGCCAATTTGATCAACTACCTTTGGCCTTTGGGCATGGTTGTGTTGGCTCCGTGCTTGTTGCCGGGCAAACGACTCACGCGCCGCCACCTCTTTGCGGCCCTGCTGGGTTTTGCGGGCGCGGCGTTGGCCATTGTGGGTGGGCGTGGCAAGTCCGTGGATGTGGTTTGGGCCTGGGGCTACCTGCTGGCCTTGGCCTCGGCCTTTGTCTGGGCCACTTACTCCTTGCTCACGCAGCGCGTGCCGCACTTCCCCACCGCCGCCATCGGCAGCTTTGCCGCCGTCTCGGGCGTGTTGTCCTTGTTGTGCCATGCTTGGCTGGAGCCAGCCGTGACGCTGAGTCATCAAGACTGGCTGCTCATGGCCCTGCTGGGTTTGGGCCCCTTGGGCGGCGCTTTCTTTTTGTGGGATGCCGCGCTCAAACGAGGGGACGCCCAACAGATTGGTGTGTTGAGTTTTCTCACACCCTTGTTGTCAACGCTGGTGTTGCTGATCAGTCAAGGGCAAATGCCCAACATCAGCGTGGTGCTGGCCGCTTTGATGATTGTCGGTGCGGCGGTGGTGGCAAAGCGCCGCGAATCAACGGGCTGACAACAATCCGCGAGTTTCAATAAAGCGCACGACCACCTCCAAACCCGCCAAGGTTTTGAGGTTGGTCATGACCCAAGGCCGCTTGAGCGGGTCGGGTCGCATGCGCTCGGTGTCGGCTTTCATCACGTCCAAATTGGCGCCCACGTGTGGGGCCAAGTCGGTTTTGTTGATGACAAACAAATCGCTTTTGGTGATGCCAGGTCCCCCTTTGCGTGGGATTTTTTCGCCGGCAGCCACATCAATCACATAGATGGTCAGGTCACTGAGTTCGGGGCTGAAGGTCGCGGCCAGGTTATCACCGCCGCTTTCAATAAATACGATATCGGCGTTGGGGAAGCTCGCCAACATGCGGTCAATCGCTTCGAGGTTGATGGATGCGTCTTCGCGAATGGCGGTGTGTGGGCAGCCCCCCGTTTCCACCCCCATGATGCGATCAGCGGGCAAAGCGCCACTGACGGTGAGCAGGCGCTGGTCTTCTTTGGTGTAGATGTCGTTGGTGATGGCAATCAAGTCCCAGCGTTCGCGCATGTGTTTGCACAGCATTTCGAGCAGGGTGGTTTTGCCAGAGCCCACGGGGCCGCCAATGCCCACGCGCAAGGGAGGCAAGGGTTTGGTGCGGTTCGCAATGTGGTGCAAGGGGGTGTTCATGATCGGAAGAGTCGTGAGTATTGGGTTTCGTGCTGGGCCGACGCAATGGCCAACATGGGAGAGAAGTTTTGACGCTGTTCGTCTTGGGTGGCCATGGCTCGATCGACGGCCACGGGAATGTCTTTCACCAAGCGCGCCAGCATACGCTGACCGGCGTTTTGCCCCAAAGGTACCGCTTTGAGTGCGGCTTGGGTCATGTTTTCGGCCCAACCAAAGGCGTAACTGTGCAACGCCGTTCGGGGCGGTGCCAGGGTTTGCGCCAAGGCCAAGGCCATGATAACGGGGTAGGTACTGGGCATGGCTTGGGCGCACGCCTGCTGATCTGGCGTTAAACGCTCCAAGTTGCGCAACCAATCCAACAAAGATCGGCCCATTTGTTCGGTTTGCAAACGCATTTCGGCGCTCTCTCGGGTGGCCAGTACCCACCGGTTGAGGGCTTGCAAACGCTCTATATCCATGACCCGCCAAGCGGGTATGGCCTGCGCGATCAGGGCCATGTCGCCGCGTGACTGGCTCAGGTGCAACTGATCGAGCAACCACTGCGTGGCGCTGGCGGCGTCGCTGACCCAACCTTGGTCAATGGCCGCTTCAAGGCCCTCGGAATACGAAAACGCACCAATCGGCAGCGCTGGCGAGGCCAACCACATCAGCTGCAGGGCTTCGTCCGGCGGGTTCATGGATGTGCATGCGGGTGTGCGTGGCCATGTCCATGCGCGTGCCCCAGCATGGCGCTGTCGCCGTAGGCGCCGCCTTCGGGTTCAAACGGGGCACAGGTGTCGGTGACGGTCATGTGCCAACTGCGCAGCAATTCGGCCAAGACGTGGTCGGGCTCAATTTGCAAAGCATCGGGCTGGAGCTCAATGGGCACGTGGCGGTTACCCAAGTGGTAAGCGGCTCGCATGAGATCGAACGCGCTGCCATGGGTGGCACAGGCCGTGATGCGAAACACCCGTTGCGCCGCCGCCTCCACCCGCACCCATTGGTTGCACTGTGTGAGCAACACATCACCGCCGCGCACCACCGTGCCCCGGGGTAAAAACACCGCCACAACACGACCTTGGCTGTCCACACTTTCAAAACGGCTTTTTTGCCGGGTATCCCAGTCCAGCGTGAGGTGCGCACTGCGCTTGATCAAGCTCGCCGCCAAACCTTGGCCTTGGGGCAAACAGCGGTTGGCAATCAACATAAATCAGAACAAAAAGTAGCGCTGGGCCATGGGCAAGTGCACGGCAGGCTCACACGTCAACAGCACACCGTCGGCACGCACGGTATAGCGCTGCGCGTCGACTTCGATCACCGGCAAATGGGCGTTGTGCACCATGTCGGTTTTATTGATGCGCCGACAACCCTGCACCGCCACCGTGGTTTTGTGCAGGCCGTAGCGCTGCGCCACACCGGCGGCTTGCGCGGCTTGCGACACAAAACTCAGACTGCCCTTGACCAAGGCGCTGCCCAGCGCGCCAAACTGTGGCCGGTAGTGCACCGGCTGCGGCGTGGGAATAGAGGCATTGGGGTCGCCCATGGCGGCCAGCGCGATGCTGCCGCCCTTGAGCACCACCGTGGGTTTGACGCCAAAAAATGCCGGTTTCCACACCACAATGTCGGCCCATTTGCCCACCTCAATCGAGCCCACGATGTGCGAAATGCCGTGCGCAATCGCCGGGTTGATGGTGTATTTGGCGATATAGCGCTTGACGCGGAAGTTGTCGTTTCGCTGGCTGTCCTCGGGCAATGCACCGCGTTGTGATTTCATCTTGTCCGCAGTCTGCCAGGTGCGGATGATGACCTCGCCCACCCGGCCCATGGCCTGGCTGTCGCTGCTCATGATGCTGATGGCGCCCATGTCGTGCAGGATGTCTTCGGCCGCAATGGTTTCGCGGCGAATGCGGCTTTCGGCAAAGGCTAGGTCTTCGGGGATGGCCGGGTCGAGGTGGTGGCAGACCATCAACATGTCCACATGCTCGTCGAGCGTGTTGACGGTGTAAGGCATGGTGGGGTTGGTGCTGGAGGGCAAGAAATTCGCCTCGCCCACCACGCGGATGATGTCGGGCGCGTGCCCGCCGCCAGCGCCTTCGGTGTGGAAGGCACAGAGCGTGCGGCCTTTGGTGGCCGCGATGGTGTCTTCAACAAATCCCGACTCGTTGAGGGTGTCGGAGTGGATGGCCACTTGGGTGTCGGTGGCGTCGGCCACATCGAGACAGTTGCTGATCGCGCTGGGTGTGCTGCCCCAGTCTTCGTGGAGTTTCAAGCCAATGGCCCCGGCCTCAATTTGTTCGCGCGCGGGCTCGGGTCGGCTCACATTGCCCTTGCCCAAATAGCCAATGTTCATGGGCAAACCATCGGCGGCTTGCAACATGCGCTCGATGTGCCAAGCCCCCGGGGTGCAGGTGGTGGCAAAGGTGCCAGTGGCCGGACCCGTGCCGCCACCGAGCATGGTGGTGATGCCCGAGGCCAGCGCCTCGTCCACCTGTTGCGGGCAAATGAAGTGAATGTGGCTATCGATGCCGCCGGCGGTGACGATGTGGCCTTCGCAGCTGATGACCTCGGTGCCCGCGCCAATGATGATGTCCACGCCGGGCTGAACATCGGGATTGCCGGCTTTGCCGATCGCCACGATGCGCCCGTCTTTCAAACCAATGTCGGCCTTGACAATGCCCCAGTGCTCGATGATGAGTGCGTTGGTGAGCACCGTGTCCACCGCGCCCTCCGATCGGGTGCGTTGCGATTGCGCCATGCCGTCGCGAATGGTTTTACCGCCACCAAACTTGGCTTCTTCGCCATAAGCGCCGGCACGCAGCGTGAAGTCCTGCTCCACTTCGACCATCAAGCCCGTGTCGGCCAGTCGAACGCGGTCGCCCACGGTCGGGCCGTACATGTCGGCGTAAGCGCGTTTGTCGATGTGGGCCATGTTCAAAAATCTCCGAAGTGGACTCAGACTGTGCGCTCAACCTGGGGCAACGGTTGAACCAGCTGGGGGGCTGATTGCATCAGTTGGCGTAAATTGCTCAAAGCCAAAGCCAGCAACGCCACCGCACAAAGTTGATAAGTGAAGCGGGCCCAGGAGGCACCGACCTGGCGAAAAACCCTGTCCACGACAGCCGCACAAAAGAAGCTCCAGGCGATGGAGGACACCATGAAGCCGGTAAAGAAAACAGCGTAATCGTGAGCGGTAGGCGAGACCACGCCTACCGCTCCCATGGCACTGCCTAGGGCGGCCCAGTAAGCCAAATTTTGAGGGTTGGTCAATGACAGCATCATTCCGCTGCGCCATGCTTGGCGTGACTGAGTGCCTTCGTTTCCCTGCATGAGATGCACAGCACGCGCTGCGCGCCAAGCGTCGTAGGACAGCCACAAAAGGTAAGCGGTGCCCAACAACCCGATGGGCCACCTCAAGGCATCGAACTGCATGGCCACCCCTATGCCCGCCAAACCCAAAATTGCCCAGGTCGCGTCGCCCACCAATGAACCGAGTTGTACTGCAAGGGCAGGCTTGAAACCACCTCGTACGCCGTGTCGTATGGTTTCAGCAAATACCGCCCCTGGTGCAGCGTTGAAGATTAGCCCCAGTGCAAAAGCAGCAAAAAACAGAGACAACATTTGTTTATCTTCTTATAAGACGGGCAACGATTTGGATCAGCGTGACAAATGACCTTGCACCAGACCGCGAAACCCAACCACCGTTCGGTCACCCGCAAAATCAACCAACTCCACCGTGCGTTGTTGCCCGGGCTCGAAGCGCACCGCGGTGCCGCTGGCGATGTTCAGGCGCATGCCGCGCGCCGCCGCGCGGTCAAAATCCAGCGCAGCGTTGGTTTCAGCAAAGTGGTAGTGCGAGCCCACCTGAATGGGCCGGTCGGCGGTGTTGACCACCACCAAGGTGGCGGTGCGCCGACCTGTGTTGAGTGGCAACGTGCCCTCGTCGATTAACAATTCACCGGGCGTCATACACACTCACTTGCGCGAGAACCAAACCGCCAAACCCACCACCACGGCCAAGAAACCCAAGGTGTCGCTGGCGTGCCAATGGGCACCCCACAGGCCATGGCCTTCGTGGGCCCAAGCGCTGGCCGTGAGGCCCCCCAAAATAATCAACGGTAAGGCTTTCATTCGCGTGTCCTGGTTTAAACAATCGGCTGGTGAACCGTCACCAGCTTGGTGCCATCGGGGAATGTGGCTTCAACTTGAATGTCGGGAATCATCTCGGGAACGCCCTCCATCACATCGGCGCGGGTGAGTACGCTGCGGCCTTCGCTCATGAGTTGCGCCACGGTCTTACCGTCGCGAGCGCCTTCCATCACCGCCGCCGATATCAGGGCGACCGACTCGGGGTAATTCAATTTGAGGCCGCGTGCGCGGCGACGTTCGGCCAGCAGCGCGGCGGTGAAGATCAGCAGCTTGTCTTTTTCGCGTGGGGTCAGTTCCATGTCACAAAATATAGCAAATCGCGTGCCCACTACTGAGAACTTAAGCAAGTCCCATCACGGTCGATTGTTGTGCACCGCACCACCACAGACGGGCCGAATTGGTGCAAGAGCCTTGCATCGCTTACTTTTGGTGCGCACCTGGAATTCTTAGGTGCAGTAAATTGTTTGCCCGATAGGGTTTAAAGGCATCCTTGTCAAAAAATGCACAATTTCAGCGATGACGGGCAGTCGAAGGATTGGGAATCCCCTCAATGGGACACTCCTCAGTACCAACCATCTCTCGTGTGATTGCTTCAACCGAACGTTGAACTGCCTGCGGATCACTCACCCAGTCTTTGTAAAAGTCGAAGGGGCAAGCTGCGATGCCCTTATCGCCTTCGTTGGAATTGATGAGTCCGGTGTAGCCGCGGTGCAGCAGCTTGAACAAGTGGTTTTCACTTTGGGCGTTTTTACGAAAGTCGCGAATGAGCCGGGTCGACAGCGCGGCATATTGCACACCATAGTCTTCCTCGCCACATTCGCCCAGCGTGCGGCCATCAAAGCCGACCAGTGCGCTGTGTCCAAAGTAACTGTAAACGCCATCCCAGCCAGAGGCATTGGCCACGGCCACATACACATTATTGGCCCAGGCCATGGCCTTGGACATCAGCACCTGCTGCTCTTTGGCTGGGTACATATAGCCTTGGCAGCGTACGATAAGTTCGGCTCCCTTCATGGCGCAGTCGCGCCATATTTCAGGATAGTTTCCGTCGTCGCAAATGATGAGGCTGATTTTCATTCCCTTTGGGCCATCAGTTACGTACGTTGTATGACCGGGGTACCAGCCTTCTATAGGCACCCACGGCATGATTTTTCGGTACTTCTGCACGATCTCACCCTGATCGTTCATGAGTATGAGTGTGTTGTAAGGTGCCTTGTGCGGATGCTCCTCGTGCTGCTCACCTGTGATGGAAAACACGCCCCACACCTTGGCCTGGCGGCAGGCCTGAGCAAAAACTTCGGTCTCTACTCCCGGGATGGTCGAGGCAGTGGCGTACATCTCGTCCGGGTCGTACATGATTCCATGAGTGCTGTATTCAGGGAAGATGACCAGATCCAAGCCAGGTAACCCACGCTTCATGCCAACCACCATTTCGGAAATCTTGCGTGCATTCGCGAGCACCTCTGCACTGGTATGCAACCGAGGCATTTTGTAATTTACAACTGCCACACCAACGCTATCGTGGCTGCTCGAAATATCGCCATGCATCATCTTGGTTTCTCCTTATGGGTTCAGTCAGTAGTGTCCGGTTAAAAAGTGAACAAATTCAACTGCTTAGCGCTGCCTGCATCTTCTGATGTGTAGGCATCAAG
>JAABPX010000003.1 GCA_011391745.1 Comamonadaceae bacterium | reverse complement strand
GCGGGATTGGCCATCATCTACGGCCTGCCCTACCTCACCAAAGCCGTGCCTTCGCCGTTGGTGACCATCGTGGTGCTCACGGCCGTGTCCATCGCGCTGGGCCTGGACATTCGCACCGTCGGTGACATGGGCGAGTTACCCAGCAGCTTGCCGGTGTTTTTGCTGCCCGATGTGCCGCTGAACTGGGACACGTTCATGATCATCCTGCCTTACTCGGCCACGCTCATGGTGGTGGGTTTGCTGGAGTCGCTCATGACCGCGACCATCGTCGACGACATGACCGACACCAAGAGCGACAAGAGCCGCGAGTGTGTGGGCCAAGGCGTGGCCAACATCGCCACCGGCTTCATCGGCGGCATGGCCGGCTGCGCCATGATCGGCCAGTCGGTGATCAACGTGAAATCCGGCGGGCGCGGCCGTTTGTCCACGCTCGTGGCCGGTGTGGTGCTGCTCATCTTGGTGGTGTTTTTGGGTGAGTGGGTCAGCCAAATCCCCATGGCCGCCTTGGTGGCGGTGATGATCATGGTGTCGATCGGCACCTTCAACTGGGGCTCGTTCAAGAACCTGCGCGAACACCCCAAGAGTTCCAGCGTGGTCATGCTGGCCACGGTGGTGGTGACGGTGTTCACCCACGACTTGGCGCAAGGCGTGTTGACCGGCGTGTTGTTGTCGGGCTTTTTCTTTGCGCACAAGATCGGTCGGATTTTGCTGGTGCACTCGACCAGCACCCCAGACACCCACACCTACGAGGTGGTGGGCCAGGTGTTTTTTGCCAGTGCCGATCGCTTCATCGACGCGTTCGACTTTGACACGGTCGTGCCGCGTGTGGTGATCGACGTGAGCCGCGCCCACTTCTGGGACATCACCGCCGTGAGCGCCTTGGACAAGGTGGTGTTCAAGTTTCGCCGCGAAGGCGCCGAGGTCGAGGTGCGCGGCCTGAACGAAGCCAGCGCCACGCTGGTCGACCAGTTCGCGGTGCACGACAAAGACGGCAAAGACCTGATCGTGGGGCACTGAGCCCCCGCAGCGCTCAGCGGGGCGGCATCAAGCGGGCTTGCGCATGGCCGCTTCGAACAAGGGGTCTTGTAGCCACTGCGCCAACCACGCTTGCACCGCCGGGAGCGCTTGTGTGGCCCACCACGGCGGATCGGTGGCGGCGAATTGGCGCACAAACGGAAAGATGCCGATGTCGGCGGCACACGGTGTGTCGCCGCCGAGTTGCGGGGCGGTTCGCAACCGCGCCTCCAAGGGCATCAACAACACGGACACGGCTTGGTGGCGGTGCCAGTCGCGGCCTTGCGCGTCGTCAAAACGCTCGGGGTATTTGGTGCGGTCCAGGTGGTGTTTGAACGGGCCATCACTGGCGTCCAACAAAGACCGGTTGATCGGGGTTTGCGCGCGCGCCCACCAAGCCTGTGCATCGCCCGTGTGCTCAAACGCCCAGCGCACGATGTCCCAGCTTTGTTCCAGCACACGGCCATCGCTCAACACCAAGACCGGCACCGTGCCTTTGGGCGAGACGGCCAGCATCGCGGCGGGCTTGTCGCGCAGCACGATCTCGCACGCCTCAAAGTTCACCCCCGCTTGCAACAAAGCCATGCGCGCGCGCATCGCGTAGGGGCATCGCCGGTAGGTGTAGAGCAAGGGCAAAGTGTCCATACCCGCGAGAGCGATGATCGGTTACGGGATGGCCGGTGAAATGCCCAAGACCTTCAGCACCTCGGTGAGGTCGCGGCCCGTGTGGTGCGGCGCAGGGCCAATGGCCTCGGGCGGCAGGCCTTGCCGGTTGACCCACAGGGTGGTGAACCCAAACCAGGTCGCGCCCATCGCGTCCCACGCGTTGCTCGACACAAACAGCACATCCGCAGGTGCAAAGCCCAAGTGCTGCTGCACCAGTTGGTAGCTCGTGGGAGTGGTCTTGAACTGGCGCACGCGGTCCACCGAGAGCACGGCGTCAAGCAGCCCGCTCATGCTGGCGCTGTGCACGGCCGACTGCAGCATCTCGGGGCTGCCGTTGGACAAAATCGCCGTGACCACGCCGCGCTGGCGTAAGGCTTGCAGAACGCCTAGGTTTTCCGGGAAGGCCGTGAGCTGGGCGTATTGCGCCATCAGTGCGTCTTCGTTGGCGGGCGTGTGCGCCAAGCCCAAGCGCGCCAGCGCATAACGCAGCGAGGCGCGTGTGATGTCCCAAAAGGTTTGGTAATGCTGGCTGCCCTTGGGGTCGGGGTCGCTCAACGAAATCAGCCGTGTGTACTCGATTTGTTTGTCGCGCCACAGCACCGACACGGCCGCGCCCTGACCGGGGTACAGCTGCTCGGCCAACGCGCCGATCGAGTAGACATCGAACAGCGTACCGTAAGCGTCGAACACGACGGCGCGAATGGGGTTTGCGGGTGATGCCATGGTCAAACCAAATGTCCGGTCTTCACCAAAATCAAACAGCCTTCGCGGCTGAAAGGCTGGTGCTGGCTCATGTGCGGGCTGCGCAGCCAGCTGCCCGCCGGGTAGTCACCGTGCTCATCCGAAAACACGCCTTCGACCACCAAGATCTCTTCCCCGCCCCAATGCCGGTGCGGGTTGAAAAAGGTTTGTGGGGCCCAGCGCACCAAGGCGGTGTTTTGGGTCTCGAAGGTGTTGAGCGGCAACACCTTCAAGCCATCGATCAAACCTTGACGCCACTCGCTGAGCCGCGTGTCGATGACCACGCGCTCGTCGTCGCGCGCGTCCAAGTGGCGCAGCTTCACGAACAACGTGCAGCCCTCGGGGGATGACGGCGCGTGCGAGCTGCCCACTGGGTTCTTGATGTAGGTGCCGGGGCCATACACCCCATGCTCGTCGTGCAACGTGCCGTCGAGCACCAAAATCTCTTCGCCCCCGCCGTGGGTGTGGCTGTCAAAAGCCGCGCCTGGCGCATAGCGCACGATAGACGTGGCACGCGCCACTTCACCGCCATCGCGCTCGAGCATGCGCCGCGACACGCCCGCGGCCGGCGAGTCCACCCAATCGAGCGAGGGGCTGTGCACGATGCAGCGCTGGGTTCGGTCGGCGTTCAGTGTGAGGTGTTCGGTGGTCATGGTGTTTCAAGCTTTCAGCAGCACCGGTTCGATGGCATCACTTGGGGCGTTGATGCGTCCGATGATGGCGGTGTGAGCGTAGCCAGCCGCTTTGAGCGCGTCCACACAGGCCTGGGCTTGCGCCGCGGGCACACTGGCGAGCAAACCACCAGCAGTTTGCGGGTCGAACAACAAGTCCACACGGGCGTCGCCCGCGAACGCGTCGGCGTTGCGCACGGCGCTGCGCAGTCGCCCGTTGCTGGCCTGTAAAGAACTCACGATGCCCGCCCCCACGCACTCCAACGCACCGTCGAGCAGCGGCAGCGCGCCCAAGCTCAACTCGGCGTCCACGCCAGAGGGCCTTGTCATTTCAAGCAAATGCCCCATGAGGCCAAAGCCAGTCACGTCGGTGCAGGCGGTGGCTCCGTGGGCTCGCAAAACCTGCGCAGCGCCTTGGTTGGATTGGCGCATGGATTGCAGCGCGGCATCGACCCAGCGGCCTTTGGCCGCGTGGCGCGCGTGCGCGGCCATCAAGGTGCCGGTGCCGATCGGTTTGGTCAGCAGCAGCGCATCACCCGCTTGCATGCCACCTTTGCGCATCACACCGTCCATCTTCTCGTCGATCAGGCCGTTGATGGCAAAGCCCAAGGCCAGCTCAGCGCCCTCGCCCGTGTGCCCACCCACCAGAGCACAACCGGCGGCGTTGAGCACCTGAACAGCGCCGCCCATCATCTGGGTCAGCAGGTCTTGGACCTTGCGCTCCAAACCGGGTGGTACGGTGACCACGGCGGTGGCGGTCTGAGGCTCAGCCCCCATGGCAAACACATCGCCCAGCGCGTGGTTGGCTGCGATCTGACCAAACACATACGGGTCGTCGATGAACGCACGAAAGAAGTCCACCGTCTGCACCACGGCCTTGCCGGGCGGCACACGCACCACGGCCGCGTCGTCCGGCGCCTGCAGGCCCATCAACACCTCGGGTTTGCTCACCACCGAAAGAGACGCCAAGGCGCGTGACAACACGTCCGAGCCCACCTTGGCCCCACAACCACCGCAGCGCATGGCCTTGGCCGAGAAGGCTTGTTGCGTTTCTTCGAGACTCAGGGCCAACACCGGTGAGGCTGGCGCAGGGGGCTCGGCCATCGGCGGCAGCTCGGTGAAACGGCGCATGAAGCTGCGGTCGATGTGGTCTTTCCAGCGCCACACCCAAGCCCCTGAAAAACCCAGAGCCCCGCGCGAAGCCACGGCGTAGCGGTCGCCCGTGGAGATCAAGGACAACCAGCTGCGTTGCGGGTGGTAGGTTTTGAGCGGCTCGCCGCGCAAGCGACGGCGCAGGTTCTCGGTCAGGGGCTTGCCCATGCGCACGGCGAACACACCGGCTTTCTCCAACGGCCGGTCGGTGAAGTCGGCGATGTCGCCTGCGGCAAACACATCGGGGTCGTTCAGGGTTTGCAGCTGTGCGTTCACGCGCACAAACCCGTTCGGGTTGAGCACCAATCCGGTGCCTTGCAACCACGCCGGGCCACCGGCTTGGGTGACCCACATCGTTTCGTCGGCGTCCCAGGTGCGCCCGTCGCGGGTGTGCACACAACCGGGCGAGACCTTCACCACCTCAGCGTTTGTGTGCACCGTCACACCGCGCTCGCGCAGCACTCGGGCAAAGCGCTGCTGTACCCCCACGTTGTGGGTGGGCAGGACGGTGGCGCTGGCGGTGAACAACACAAAGCGCAGGCCCTCGGGGTTGCGCCCCAAAGCCTTGAGTTCCTGGCGCAAGCGGTATTGCATGGACAGCACCAACTCCACGCCACCCGCACCGCCGCCCACCACGGCCACCGTCATCGGTGCGCGCTGCACCGGCCATTGGCGCACCTGATCAAGCAGGGCCAACCAGCGTTGGTTAAAACGCGCAATCGGCTTGACCGGCACCGCCAAGGCCGCAGCGCCTTCCACCCGCTGCACCTGCGGTGTGGAGCCGATGTTGATGGACAGCACGTCGTAAGGCACGGGCGGGCGGGCGCGGCACAGCACGCGCTTGCGCTCACGGTCGATGCCCACCACCGCGTCGTGAAAGAAGCGAGCGCCGGCAAAAGCGCAGAGTCGGCCGAGGTCGATGTGCACGTCGTCAAAGCTGTAGTGGCCCGAGACGTAGCCCGGCAACATGCCCGAATAAGGTGTGTCGATGTCGGTGCAAATGACGGTGATGCGCACGCCGGGCTCGGGCTTCATCGCGAACATGCGCAACACACCCACGTGGCTGTGTCCGCCGCCAACAAACACCAGGTCGCGCAACACGGGTTGAGAATTCACTTGCATTCAAAATTTCCAAAGGTCTTGCACCCACTGGTGCAAGGCGGCGCGCTCGGCGCTCGGTTCAAACAAAGGGGCGCGCAAAGCGCACTGAGCCCCCCAGTGTGCCAGCAGACCGCAGCTCTGATCACGCAGCGCGAGCAAGGCACTGGCCAAGCCCTGCGCGTCACCGGGTTCAAAGTAGCCGCCGTAGTCCTCGCCCAACAAGCCCACGTTGCCGTCGATGCGCGAGGCCAGCACAGACGTGCCGCTGCAAATGGCTTCCATCAACACGTGCGCGCCGCCTTCCATGCGACTGCAGTGCACCAGCAGGTGCGCGCGCTGTATGCGCTTGAGCGTATCGGCGTGGGGCAAAGCCCCCAACCAGCGGTAGTGAGAACATTGCGCTTGGGTGGCTTGTGCGGCTTCGCCCAGGGTTGGGTCAAGGGCTGCGCCGATGTGGTCGATGAACACGCCCGCGTCCGGCGGCAACAGGCGCGCGGCGGCCATCAGGGTGATGGGATCTTTTTCTTCGCGCAAATGGCCCACCATCACCACGCGCAAGTGGCGCGGGGTTTTGGGCAGGGTGGCGCGTGAGGTGGTCGACTGCAAGATCACGCGGGCTTTGGCTTGGTGCGGTGGTGGCAAGCTGCGCACGCCCAAGCCTTGCAAGACCACCAGCGATTGCGCTAAGGCCAGCGAGCGTTGCGCTGACGGGTCGTGTGCGACGTCGCGGTAGAGGTCGGTGCCGGTGAGCACCAGGCCCAAGCCGCGCGGGCCGTTTCGGTCGTGCCAAGCCTGCACCGAGTTGGCCGAACGGCGGGCGTGCAAGGCCAACATGACATCGTCGTCGCCGGCTTGCGCGTCGGGCCACTGCTGCACGATGCGCACCCGGTGGGGCGAGAGCAAAGCCCGCCAACGCCGCGCGGTTTGCCCATTGCCGTTGTTGGCGTCGGCCAAGGCGGGGCTGACGATCACAACTGAGCGGGGCGTGTTCTGCATGGCGGGGGTTATACCCGAGTCAGAAAAATATCCATGAATAAGCAATTCGGCATATATTGCTCCGTCTCCCGTCACCGATAGACTCAACATAAACAGCCCCACCCCTTCAGCCCCTTTGTGGTTCCGCAGCCGCGACGACGCGCAGCCCTACCTAAACGAAACGGCGGTGCGCATCCGCGCTGGCATCATGTTGGTCATCCCGCTCTTCATGGCCTTCACCTTGGCCAGCATCATTTTTGGACCGCGCTGGGAGGTCACTGGCAATGTGGTGACCGACACCTTCGACATGGACTTCGACGGTCGCATTCTTTACATGGTCGAAGCCGTTCGCCGCACCTACGACTACACCGTCACCACCTTGGACCTCCTGCCCACCGCCGAGCAGTACCTGCCGCGCTGGTTGCCCTTGATGATGGTGTGGGTCTGCTTGGGCTTCATGTGGATGGAAGCCATTCTGGGTTTCTGTGTGGGTTGCCAGATTCACGCCCTCTTCGTCAAATTCGGTTGGATTGGAGAAGAGTGCGAAGCCTGCAACAACCTGAATTTCAACTGAGGATCGGCGGTTAACATGTCGAGATGGATCAAACCACTCGACACTTGCTGCTGATCGGCGCTGGACACGCCCACGTTCATTTTTTGCGCCGATGGGCCGCCAAACCCTGCCCTGGCTGGCGCGTCACACTGCTCTGCCCCCACACAAGCCACACCCACAACGCCATGCTGGCGGGTTACTTGACGGGCCACTACACGGCCCAAGATTGTCAAATCGACCTGCTGCCACTGATGGCGCAAGCGGGGGTCAGCTGGGTTCAAGGGCAATGCGTGGCCATCCAAACGCATGCACACCCCGATCCGCACCAAGTGACCTACACCCCGTTGGACGGCACCGACGGGGTTCAACACACCCTCGCGTGCGACCTGTTGTCCATTGAAGAAGCTTCGTCGCCCGATGGTGATGCGCTGGACAAGGCCTTGCCAGGCGCGGCCGCACACGCCTTGTCCTTGCACCCCGTCGAGGCGTTGGTGGCGGTTTTTTGGCCCAAAGTGATCGAAGCGGCCCGACAACACGCGCCATCGGTGGTGGTCATTGGCGCTGGCACAGAGGCAGTGGAATTGGTTTTTGCCGTCGAGCAGTCCTTGCGCCTGAACGGTGTGAGCGGGGCTCGCTTCGGTTTGGTCACCGGTTCAGGGCCTTGGCTACACGATGTCCCCGAGGCCATCCGTCAAGGCGTGGTTGCACAGCTGCGAGAGCGCCAGATCAGCCTCATCCACGCCACCTGTACCGCCATTGGTGGCAACACCTTGGAACTCGACAGCCAAACCCAGCTGACCTGTGATGTGCCAATTTTGGCCATGGACAGCCGCGCGCCCGTTTGGACCAACGGTTGCGGCCTGGCCCTGTTGCCCAGTGGTCATGTGCTGACCACGCCCCACCTGCGCAGCACCAACAACGAACGGGTGTTTGTGGTGGGTGAGGCCAGTGCCTGCCAAGACCAGCCCAACAACCGAGAAGCCGCCAACAGCCTAGCGGCGCGAGACACACTGGCATACAACCTGTGGGCCACTGTGGCGGGCAAATGGCTGAAAAAATACCACCCCAGCACACGCGGCTTTCGGGTGGTGTCCTTTGGGGCGGGGCAGGCGATCGCGCAGTGGCGTCGCTGGACCGTCGAAGGAGCGTTGGCTTGGTGGTGGAAAAGCCGTCAAGACCGCGCCGTTGTACGGGCCTACCAAAAAGCCATTCGCAGCAGCCGTTTGGCCGATT
Source organism: Comamonadaceae bacterium (assembly GCA_011391745.1). GTDB lineage: Bacteria > Pseudomonadota > Gammaproteobacteria > Burkholderiales > Burkholderiaceae_C > Hydrogenophaga. The sequence continues at coordinate 27,934 of JAABPX010000003.1, read as the reverse complement.
GAGTGCGGCTCACCAACCCATGTCGATGTCGTCGCGCAAGGTATCGGAGGGCAAACGGGCGATTTCTTCGATCAGTGCGGCGAGTTGTGTGCCCGCCGCATTGAGCATCGCATGGCCTTTTTCGGCCGTGGCCTGGACGGCGTTGCCCGCCGCGCCCATGGGGTTGTAGTCCTGCATTTGCCAACCCAATTTGGCGCTGCTGCCATTGCCCAAGATCGGGTAATGTGCGGCGCGTTGTGCTGAGGTGGACACAAAATTCTGCGCGTGCGCCATGGACACCCGCTCGGGGTACAGGGCCAACATCATCGACGTTTCCACGTCACCCGCGTGAATACCAAAACGGTGCTCGTGCTCACCAAACAAGCCATTGACCGCATCGCCCAAAGGCAGTTGGTACCAGTTGCTGCTGTAAACGATGAGCCCCTGCTCGCAGCGCAGGTCGCGTGCCACGATGTCCATGAGCGACACCTGTCCGCCATGGGCATTAAAAATCAACAGTTTGCGGATGCCGCTGTTCGCCACCGAGACACCCAGCTCTTTCCAGACCCGAATCAAGGTTTCGGCGCTGAGGGTGAGGGTGCCGGGGAAGCGTTGGTGCTCATTGCTCTTGCCGACAGCCTGGGTGGGCAAAACCAAGGCCATGGCCTGCGGACCGATTTGGGGTAAAGCACGGGTCACAATGGCGTTGACCAAGTCGGTGTCCACGCCCGTGGGCAGGTGCGGTCCGTGTTGTTCGGTGGCGGCCACGGGCAACACCGCCACCGCTTGGGGCAGCCGGTCCGAAGCCCGCAACTGCGCAAAGTCGCGGGCGCCCAAAGAAGACCAATAGGTAGAGGTAAATGCGACCATGCGCCATCCTAACAGGGCAAAGCCACCACACCCCCAAGGCTTAGCACTCTCAAATGAAGAGTGCTAATATTACGTGTAAGACATTTGGAAGGAGTTTTCTCATGTCACATGCACTCACTCCCTTGAACACTTTGCCTTCTGCGGCCGTGGCCACCAACCCGTGGGCTTTGGTGCCGCCGTTGGGCAATTTGAATGCCTACATCTCGGCGGTCAACGCCCTGCCCTTGCTCACCTTAGAAGAAGAGCAAACCGCCGCACGCCGTTTACGCGACGAAGACGATCTGGCCAGCGCCAGCCAACTGGTGCTGTCGCACCTGCGTTTGGTGGTCTCGATTTCACGCCAATACTTGGGCTACGGCCTGCCCCAAGCCGACCTGATTCAAGAGGGCAACGTTGGGCTCATGAAAGCCGTCAAACGGTTTGACCCCGATCAAGGCGTGCGTTTGGTGAGTTACGCCATGCACTGGATCAAGGCAGAAATTCACGAATACATTTTAAAAAATTGGCGCATGGTCAAGGTGGCCACCACCAAAGCCCAGCGGAAATTGTTTTTTAATTTGCGTTCGCGCAAACAAGGCTTTCGCGCCGATGCACTCGACGGCGACACCCACCGCGACACCTTGTCCGACATCGAAGTGCAAACCATGGCACGCGAGCTTCAAGTCAAACCCCAAGAGGTGCGCGACATGGAAACCCGCTTGGGCGGCGGTGATGTGGTGCTGGACCCCGGACCCAACAGCGATGGAGAAGACGCTTGGGGCCCCATCGCCTACTTAGCGGATGCACAGCAAGAACCCACCGCAGTCATTGAATCGGCTCAGCGAGACGCACTGGCCACCGACGGCGTGAGCCAAGCCTTGGCGGCTTTGGACGAGCGCTCCCGGCGCATCGTCACCGAGCGCTGGCTCAAGGTCAACGACGACGGCTCGGGCGGCATGACACTTCACGAGTTGGCCGCCGAGTTGGGGGTCAGCGCCGAACGGGTGCGCCAAATCGAGGTGGCGGCGATGAAAAAAATGCGGCTGACGCTTGAAGCCTACGCCTGAGTTCACTGCGCTTGGGACGCGCGGTGAAGGGCTTAATGCTCGCGACGCAACGCAGGGAACAAAATCACATCGCGGATGCTGGCGCTGTCGGTGAGCAACATCATCAAACGGTCGATGCCGATGCCACAACCACCAGCCGGTGGCATGCCGTATTCCAACGCCCGCACAAAGTCGTGATCGTAGAACATGGCTTCTTCGTCGCCACCGTCTTTGTTGGCCACTTGCGCTTGGAAGCGAGCGGCTTGGTCTTCGGCGTCGTTGAGTTCTGAGAAACCGTTGCCGAATTCACGGCCCGTGATGTAAAGCTCAAAGCGCTCGGTCACCTCGGGGCGCTCATCGTTGGCGCGGGCCAAGGGCGATATCTCCGTGGGGTGCTCCATGATGAAGGTCGGGTTCCAGAGTTTTTCTTCAACCGTTTCTTCGAAATACATGACCTGCAAACCGGCCAAACTGCGGGCGGTGAGTTTGTGTTTGTCTTCGCTGAGCCCCAATTTCTTGAGCTGCTCGCGCAACCAAGCCCCATCGTCCACGCGCTCACCGGCCTCGGTGTGCTTCAGAATCGCTTCACGGATGGTCAAACGCTCAAACGGGCTGTTCACGTCCACGGCGCGTCCCGCGTAGGTCAAGGGCGCGTCGCCGCGCACCCGGCGCACCGCGTGGCGAATGAGTTCTTCGGTGAAGCCCATCAGGTCTTGGTAGTTCCAGTACGCCGCGTAGAACTCCATCATGGTGAACTCGGGGTTGTGGCGAACGCTGATGCCTTCGTTGCGGAAGTTGCGGTTGATCTCGAACACGCGGTCAAAACCACCCACCAGCAAACGCTTGAGGTAGAGCTCGGGCGCAATGCGCAAAAACATTTGTTGGTCCAGCGCGTTATGGTGCGTCTCAAACGGCTTGGCGTTGGCGCCACCGGGAATGGGGTGCAACATGGGCGTTTCGACTTCCAAGAAACCGTGCTGCACCATGAAGTCACGGATCGAACTGACGGCTTGGCTGCGCTGCATAAAACGCTGGCGTGCGCCTTCGTCGGTCATGAGGTCCACATAACGCTGGCGGTATTTGATCTCTTGATCGTGCACGCCGTGGAACTTGTCGGGCAAGGGGCGCAGGCTCTTGGTGAGCAAGCGCAGGCTATCGGCGTGGATGGTCAACTCACCGGTTCGGGTCTTGAACAACACGCCTTCGGCGGCCACGATGTCGCCCAAATCCCAGTGTTTGAAGGCGTTGTGCCGTTCTTCACCGACGCTGTCGTTGTTGAGGTAGATCTGGATGCGTCCACCACACTCACCCAGCGAGCTGTCTTGTAAGGTGGCAAAGCTGGCCTTGCCCATGACGCGCTTGAGCATCATGCGCCCAGCCACGCTGGCACGCACCGGGGTTTGGGCCTCTAGGTCTTCTTTGCTCAAAGCGCCATGTGCAGCGAAGAGTTCGGCCGCTTTGTCCTTGGGCTTGAAGTCGTTGGGGAAGGCCACACCACCGCCCGCGCGCTGGACTTGGCGCAAGGCTTTGAGCTTCTCACGGCGCTCGGCCATGAGCTGGTTTTCATCGACCACGGGCGTGGCGGCATCAAGGGGGGTGGCGTTGGGTGTGGTCATGGAAGGATCAAAAAAACGGGTTGCACCGCATTGGCGCAACCCGTCATTGTAAATTTAAGCGCCACCCGCGCGCAGCGGTCATGCGCAGACTTCATTCGCCCAAATAAGCGGCGCGCACCTTGGGGTCGTCGAGCATGTCTTTGCCCACGCCGGTCATGGTGATTTCGCCCGAGTCCATCACGTAGCCACGGTCGGCGATCTGCAGCGCACGGCGGGCATTTTGCTCCACCAACACCACGGTCACGCCTTGGGCCGAGACATCCCGCACCACTTCAAATATCTTGTCCACCATGATGGGCGACAGACCCATGGACGGCTCGTCAAGCAAAAGCACTTTGGGCTGGCTCATGAGCGCACGCGCCATGGCCAACATTTGTTGCTCACCACCACTCATGGTGCCCGCGAGTTGGTCTTTGCGCTCGCGCAAACGGGGGAACAATGCGAACATGCGCTCGATGTCGCTGGCAATACCGGCCACATCTTTGCGAATGTAAGCGCCCATTTGCAGGTTTTCGGTGATGCTCATTCGGGTAAATACACCCCGACCTTCGGGCACCATGACCAAGCCCTCGCGAACCAAGTCCCAAGCGCCTTTGCCTTTGATGCTCTTGCCCAAGTATTCAATGTCGCCCGCCTCCATGGCCAAGGAGCCGGTGATGGCTTTCATGGTCGTGGTTTTGCCGGCGCCGTTGGAGCCGATCAGGGTGACGAGTTCGTTTTCGCGGACCTCAAAATCGATGCCCTTAACGGCCTTGATGCCGCCGTAGGCAACCTTAAGGCCTTTGACGCTGAGTAAAGTGCTTGCCATGGTGGTGTGTCCTTGTTTGCTCAATGGCCGCCTGTGCCCAAATAGGCTTCAATCACTTTGGGGTCTTTTTGCACTTGCGCGGGTGTGCCTTGCGAGAGCAATTTGCCCCCGTCGAGCACAGTGACGCGATCACACAAACCCATGACGAGTTTGACGTCGTGTTCGATCAGCAAAATGGTGCGGTTGTCGTTGCGAATACGGTCAATCAATTCGCGCAACTGCACTTTTTCGGTGGCGTTCATGCCAGCCGCGGGTTCGTCCAAGGCAATCAGCTTGGGGTCGGTGGCCAAAGCTCGGGCGATTTCCAAGCGGCGCTGATCGCCATAACTCAAGGTGCGCGACTTGTAGTCGGCGAATTTGCCAATGCCCACGTAATCCAGCAGTGCTTGGGCACGTTCGGCAATCTCGGCTTCTTCGCGCTTAAAACTTGGGGTGCGCAAGACCGCGCCGATTAAACCCGAGTGGGTGCGCACATGGCGGCCTACCATCACGTTTTCCAAAGCCGTCATCTCCGCAAACAAACGGATGTTTTGGAACGTGCGTGCAATACCGGCTTTGGCCACTTCGTGCACGGCTGTGGGCTGATACGCCTGACCGGCCAACTCAAAAGTGCCCGAATCGGGGGTGTACAAACCCGTGAGTACGTTAAAAAAAGTGGTTTTGCCTGCTCCGTTGGGGCCGATCAGGCCATAGACCTGGCCGCGGTGAATCTCAATGCCCACCTCGCTGAGGGCTTGCAAGCCCCCAAAGCGTTTGGAGACGTTGGCGACTTTCAGAATGGTTTCGCTCATGACAGGGCTCCGCTCACTGGTTGTTTAAGGACTTGCCGTGTTCGGGCGCAGGCCACAAACCTTTGGGTCGCAACAGCATGACCACAACCATGGCCAAAGCAATGAGCAATTGGCGCAAGATCTCGGGTGCCAGACGGCCATCGGTCATGGCAGTCAAGGGATGTGCCACGTGGCGCAACAACTCGGGCAAACCCGCCAGCAACAACGCGCCCAAAATCACACCAGGAATGTGGCCGATGCCACCGAGCACCACCATGGCCACCACCATCACCGACTCCATCAACGAGAACGATTCGGGCGACACAAAGCGCTGAAAGGAGGCAAACAACACCCCGGAAACACCGCCGAAAGTAGCCCCCATGCCGAAGGCCATGAGTTTGAGGTTGCGTGTGTTCAGGCCCATGGCCTTGGCCGCGATTTCGTCTTCACGCACCGCCATCCAAGCACGGCCAATGCGCGAACGCTCCAGGCGATAAGAAATGATGACGGCCAACACCACAAAGAACAGGAACAGGTAGTAGTACAGCGTGACCGGCTGGAAGGTAAATCCCCCAATCGTCAAGCGCTGGCCCAGGTCAACACCGAACACCGAAATACTGTCGATTTGGCTGATGCCTTTGGGACCGTTGGTGATGTTGATCGGGCGATCCATGTTGAGCAAGAAGATGCGGATGATCTCGCCAAAACCCAAGGTCACGATGGCCAAATAATCGCCGCGCAACTTCAGGGTGGGTGCGCCCAACAGCATGCCCACGACGCCCGCAACGGCCGCAGCCAAGAGCATCACCAGCCAAATGCTCAGGTGAATACCGGCGGGGAACATGGCGGCGAATGCGGGGAAGGTATCGCTCAGATGAGACGAGCCCAACATGGCAAACAAATAACCACCGACCGCAAAAAAAGCGATGTAGCCCAAATCGAGCAAGCCGGCGTAGCCCACCACGATGTTCAGGCCCAAGGCCAAGAGCACGTAGAGCAAGGCGATGTCCAGAATGCGAACCCAGGAGTTGCTGCCCGTCATTTGCAGCAAGATGGGCAGGGCCATCACGGCCACCGCAGCCAAGAGAAAGAGAATGAGTTGACGGGAGGCGTGTGCTTTGGTCATGGTGTTCTCCCGTATCAAGCGCGGTCGGCCACACGCTCACCGAGCAAGCCCGAGGGGCGCAGGGTCAGCACGATGGCCAGCACAATAAAAGCAAAAATGTCGGTGTACTGGCTACCCAGCACCCCCCCCGTGAGCTTGCCCAAGTAACCTGCGCCGAGCGACTCAATCAAGCCCAGCGCAATACCGCCCACCACCGCACCGGCCAAGTTGCCAATGCCACCCATGACCGCGGCCACAAAGGCCTTGAGGCCAGGCATAAAGCCCATGGCGTGCTGCACCGTGCCGTAGTTGGAGGCCCACATCACACCGGCAATCGCTGCGAGCATGGCGCCGATGATGAAGGTGGCTGAAATCACCACATCGGGCTTGATGCCCATGAGAGCCGCCACGCGGGGGTTTTCGGCGGTGGCGCGCATGGCACGGCCCAAGTTGGTTCGGTTGACCAACCACATCAGCACCGCCAAAGTGATGGCGGTGGTGGCCAAGATCGTGACCTGCGTGACCGAAATCACCGCCCCGCCAATATGAAAAGGCTCACTGGAGAGCACCGACGGATAGGACTTGGGGTTGGGTTTCCAAATGATCATCGCCAAGGTCTGCAGCAAAATCGACATGCCGATGGCGGTGATCAGGGGTGCCAAACGCGGTGAATTGCGCAGCGGCCGGTAAGCCAATTTTTCAATCGTGAAATTCAGTGTGGCGGCCACCACCATCGCGATGAGTGTGGCGATGATGAGCATGAGCCAGCCCGGCATGTTGGGCGAAGACTCTTGCATGCCAACGATAATGGTCCAGCTGGTCAAAGCGCCCACCATGAGCACATCGCCGTGCGCAAAGTTGATCAGGCCGATGATGCCGTACACCATCGTGTAGCCCAAGGCCACCAAGGCGTACATACTGCCCAAAACCAGTCCGTTGATGACTTGCTGCAGCAAGGTTTCCATGTGCTTCACTCCAGAAAAAAGCCCACAAGCCTCTGACGCCTCTGAGACGCCGGGTGTGGGTGGTGGGGCATTGTAGCCAAGGCGAATAGCCGTTCGCCTACGTGTAAGCCCTATGCAATCTGGGAATTAACACCTGAGCGAGGTTTTGCTCGGCTTTATAAGCCGAAGTGCCCGGGCATTTGCCGGCCTTATGGTTGACGGGTTTGTTCGTTCAGCGCACGCCAATGGGCCATTTTTTCGGCAATGCGGATCTCCAAGCCACGATTGACGGGTTGATAAAAATCGGGCTCGGGCATGCCATCGGGCACGTAACGCTCACCCGCAGCGAAGGCATCGGGTTCGTCGTGGGCGTAGCGGTAGCCTTGCCCATGGTCGAGCGACTTCATCAAGGCCGTGGGGGCGTTGCGCAAATGCAGGGGGACGGGGCGCGTGCCGTCTTGCTTGACCCAAGCACGAGCGGCCTTGTAGGCCTTGTAGACGGCGTTCGACTTGGGCGCAGCCGCCAGATACAACACGCATTGCGCCAACGCCAACTCCCCCTCGGGCGAGCCCAAACGCTCGTACACATCGGCGGCGTCCAAGGCCACTCGAACGGCGCGCGGGTCGGCCAAACCAATGTCCTCATTGGCCATGCGAATCAAGCGCCGCGCCATGTAGCGGGGGTCGGCCCCGCCGTCGAGCATGCGAACGAGCCAATACAAGGCGGCGTTGGGGTCGGAGCCGCGCACGCTTTTGTGCAGCGCACTGATGCTGTCGTAGAACTGATCGCCACCTTTGTCGTATCGGCGCATGCGCTCGCCCATGACTTGCAGCAACCACGCGTCGTCGATGGTGTCGCGCCGCTGGGTCTGGGCGGCCACGGCCAAGGTCTCCAAGGTGTTGAGCATGCGCCGCGCATCACCATCGGCGTACGACACCAAGCGTTTGAGCGCTGGCTCATCCATCGCAGGCACCGCACCGTCGGCTTGGGCACGCGCCACAATCTGCGCCAAATCGCCCTCATCCAAGGGCTGAAGCACATAGACTGCGGCCCGCGACAGCAGGGCCGAATTCACCTCGAAGGAAGGGTTTTCGGTGGTCGCACCAATGAAAGTGAAGAGGCCCGACTCCACGTGCGGCAAAAAGGCGTCCTGCTGGCTTTTGTTGAAGCGGTGCACCTCATCCACAAACACCATGGTGCGCTGGGGCTGCAAGCCGCGCAGAGCATGCTGCGCCGCGTCGACCGCTTCACGGATGTCTTTAACGCCGCCCAGCACCGCACTGATGGTGATGAATTGCGCATCAAAGGCATGTGCCATGAGCCGTGCGATCGTCGTTTTGCCCACGCCCGGTGGCCCCCACAAAATGCAACTGTGCGCTTGACCCGACTCAAAGGCCAAACGCAGCGCCATGCCCTCACCCAGCAAATGCCGCTGGCCAATCACCTCGGCCAAGGTCTTGGGCCGCAGGCGCTCGGCCAATGGGATGGGGGTGAGCGGTGCGCTCATGAATCCATCAGGGGCGCAGAACCGCGGCGCCCGCGGGTGGCTGAAAACGGAAGCGTTCGCTGGACATGCCTGGGTTGCTGCGCCAGTTTTGAAAGGTCAGCACCGAGCGTTGGCCCAAACCGTCCTCGATCTCCAAGGTGGTGAGTTGGTCTTGACGAAAGGCCAGCCGCACTTGGTTGAGACTGCCGTCGCGTTGGCGCGGCTGCGCTTGCACCCAATCGATGCCGTCTGCACTGGCCACACTGGTGAGCACAAACCAGCGCGAGAGTTCGGCCACGCTGGAGCCGCTGGCGATCAAGGCCGCCGGGGTGTTGCCCAACACGTCTTGTTGGGCACGGGAGGTCACTTGATTCAAGTCCACGTCGTAGACCCACAGGGTTTTGCCATCGGCCACGATGCTTTGCTCAAACGGGCGCAGGTATTCAAAACGAAATTGGTTGGGGCGGCGAAATTCAAAACGCCCACTCGACGTCTTTTGACGCCCCGCGCTTTGCCCCTCACGCTTGGGCGCGGTCACGACTTGGGTGAAATCGGCCTGCGCACTGCTGACTTGGCGCAAAAACGCGTCAAGCGCAGACAAGCCATCGGCTTGTGCTGCGCCCCCCCAAAAAACCAAACAAGCCGCCACACACAGTCGTTGCCACATGTCATTCACCCCGGGATGGCACCAAAATATCGCGCTGCCCACTGGATGTGAGGGCGCTGACCAGGCCAGCGTTCTCCATCTCTTCGAGCAAGCGCGCGGCGCGGTTGTAACCAATTTTGAGCTTGCGCTGCACATACGAGATACTGGCTTTGCGGTCTTTCAACACGATCTCCACCGCTTGGTCGTAGAGGGCGTCTTTTTCGTCACCGCCGCCGCCAAACATGTCGTTGGTTTCGCCGCCGCCGTCCACCGTGCCGCCTTCAAGCAAGCCCTCCACATAATTGGGCTCGCCGCCCTGCTCTTTGAGGTAGGCCACCACGCGATGCACCTCATCGTCGCTCACAAACGCACCGTGCACACGTATGGGAAAGCCCGTGCCGCTGGGCATGTAGAGCATGTCGCCCATGCCCAGCAAACTCTCGGCGCCCATCTGGTCGAGAATGGTGCGGCTGTCGATCTTGCTGCTGACCTGGAAGGAAATGCGGGTCGGAATGTTCGCCTTAATCAGGCCCGTGATCACATCCACGCTGGGCCGCTGCGTGGCCAAAATCAGGTGAATACCAGCCGCACGGGCTTTTTGAGCCAAACGGGCAATCAGCTCTTCAATTTTCTTGCCCACCACCATCATCAAATCGGCCAGCTCGTCGATGACCACCACGATGTGGGGCAAGGCTTCCAGCGGTTCGGGTTGTTCTGGGGTGAGGCTAAATGGGTTACCGATCAATTCGCCGCGCTCACCCGCTTCTTCAATCTTGCTGTTGTAGCCCGCCAAATTGCGCACGCCCATTTTGCTCATGAGTTTGTAGCGGCGCTCCATTTCGCCCACACACCAGTTCAAGCCGTGAGCGGCCTGTTTCATGTCGGTGACCACTGGGGCGAGCAGGTGTGGAATACCCTCGTACACGCTCATCTCAAGCATCTTGGGGTCGATGAGCAACAAGCGCACGTTTTTCGCATCGGCTTTGTAGAGCAAGGACAAAATCATGGCGTTGATGCCCACCGATTTGCCCGAGCCGGTGGTACCAGCCACCAAACAGTGTGGCATCTTGGCCAAATCGGCCACCACCGGCAAACCGCCAATGTCTTTGCCCAAACCCATGGTGAGCAAAGAGCGTGCGTCGTTGTAAATGGATGAGCCCAAAATTTCACTGAGCTTGATGGTTTGGCGCTTGGCGTTGGGCAACTCCAAGGCCATCAGGTTTTTGCCGGGTATGGTTTCGATGACGCGAATGGACACCAAGGACAGTGATCGGGCCAAATCGCGCCCCAGGTTCACGATTTGTGAACCCTTCACACCCGTGGCTGGCTCGATTTCGTAGCGGGTAATGACCGGCCCCGGTGCCGCCGCCACCACACGCACATCCACACCAAAGTCTTTGAGTTTTTTCTCGATCAAGCGGCTCGTCATTTCCAGCGTTTCGGGCGAAACCGTCGAGGCTTGTGCTGGGGCACCATCGAGCAAATCGACGGGCGGCAGGGGGCTGTCGAGCATGTCTTTGAACAAGGGCTTTTGTCGTTCCTTGGCCACACGCTCGCTTCGCACCACCTCGACCACCGTCGGCTCAATCACCACCGGTGCGGCGTGTTGCTCGTGGATTTCAATGCGTTCCTCAGCCAACACCACCTCGCGTTCTCGCGCCGCACGCTCGCCAATCAACTGGTCTTCTTGGGCCTCTCTGCGCTCGCGGCGAGAAACAAACCACCCATCGAGTTGCTCCCCAATGTGTTGGGCCATGTTCAGCCAAGAAAAGCGCAACACCACGGTCACACTGGCCAAAACCATGATCAGCGCACACAGCGCAGAACCGGTGAAACCCAAACCCGCCATGAAGCTCGGACCCAAGAGCTGCCCCAACACGCCCCCCGCGTCACCGGGTAAGCGATCGGCCAAGGTGTAGAGACGCGTCCACTCCAAGGTCGTGCTGCCCGCCAAAAGCACCCCCAGCGCCACCCAGAACCCCACCGGCGAATCACGCCAACGCCACCAAGCCCCAGTCTGTGTGTCAACGGCCTGCGACCGCGTGAGCGCGTCACGACCGCGCAACCAGCCAGCCAAAGCAGCAAGCCATTGGCGCAAACCAATGAGCCACAACCACCACACCGAAAAGCCCAGCAAAAAATAAGCCGCGTCGGCCAACACCGCGCCGGAGCGCCCGAGCGCATTGCCCCACCCGCCCGGCACGCCCGTGGTGCTCCAAGCCGGGTCGGTCAGCGCGTGCGTGGTCAGCGCCATCAACACCACAAACAACAGCGCAAAGCCAAGCAGCAAAGCAATTTCTTGCGCAAAGCGCTGCAAGACGGGCGCTGTGCGGGGCCGACGATCGGCGTTGAGGGTGTTAAAAGGTCGGTTCATGGGCGCTCAAAAACAGAGCGTCTAGCTTAACCGAACGCCCCCAACGTTGCGGCTGTGTTCACGCCGTACCGGGCCTTCGCTCTTGGCGCATCCAAGTGCGGCCTTGCGCGTCGACCTCAACAAACCCGATGCTTTCAAACTCCTTCATCACGCGACTGACCATTTCGCGCGACGCCCCAATCATCTTGGCCAGGTCTTGGCGTGAGACCCGCTCACGAATCACCAAGCGGCCCTCCGGGGAGGTATCGGCCATGTCCATCAACGCAGCAGCCACACGACCATACACGTCCGACAGGGCCAACGATTGGATTTTTTGGTCTGCCTTTCGCAGGCGGTTGACCAAACCGCGCATCACGCCATAGGCCAAGGCCGAATTCTCGGCCATGCAACGTGCAAAGGCGGGAGACTCCAGCACCAACACATCGCACACGGTGTCGGCACGCACCGAGGCGCTGTGGGGCTGGTTATCGATCAGGCTCATTTCCCCCACACACTCGCCGGGCTTTAAGTCGCTCAAAATCACCTCGCGCTGGCGGGTGTCTTGCACCACGACCCGCGCTTTGCCGGTCAACAAGATAAACAACGCATGGGACCGGTCACCTTGGGTGAGCACATGGTCACCGCGCTTGTAACGCAGCTTGCTCGCCCGCTGGCTGAGCAAGGTGGCCTCGGCCTCGGTGAGCATTGAAAAAATGGGAATGCGACGGATCAAATCCAAATGGGACAGCAGGGACATGGGGTGTTTCCTCTCCGGTTGATGGTCAACAGACTCTTACAATGATCAATTGGTCGCAGCACGCTGGCAAAAGACCAACACACCCGCCACACAAACCATTCTTGAGCATCCAAATTCACCATGAAACACTCGAAAGTACTGATATTGGGTTCGGGGCCTGCGGGTTATACGGCAGCCGTTTACGCCGCCCGTGCCAACCTTTCGCCCACGCTCATCACGGGCATCGCGCAAGGCGGGCAACTGATGACCACCACCGACGTTGACAACTGGCCGGCCGATGCCAACGGCGTGCAAGGACCCGATCTCATGCAGCGTTTTTTGGCGCACGCCGAGCGTTTCAACACCGACATCGTGTTTGACCACATCAACGAAGTGCAACTGGGCCAGCGCCCCTTCGTCCTCAAAGGCGATGCTGGCAGCTACAGCTGCGACAGCTTGATCATCTGCACCGGGGCTTCGGCCAAGTACCTGGGACTGCCGTCCGAAGAAGCCTTCATGGGCAAAGGCGTGTCGGGTTGTGCCACCTGCGACGGCTTTTTTTACCGTGGTCAAGACGTTTGTGTGGTGGGCGGTGGCAACACAGCCGTGGAAGAAGCCTTGTACTTGTCGAACATAGCCAACAAAGTCACGCTGATTCACCGCCGAGACACCTTCCGTGCCGAGGCCATCATGATCGACAAACTCCACGAAAAAGTGGCGTCGGGCAAGGTTGTGCTCAAACTGCACTGCACCTTGGACGAAGTCTTGGGCGACGCCAAAGGCGTGAATGGGGTGCGTCTGAAAAACGTCACCACCGGCAGCACCGAGGATTTGGCGGTCAGCGGGTGCTTCATTGCCATTGGCCACAGCCCCAACACCGAGATATTCAAAGGCCAACTCGACATGAAGGACGGCTACCTCGTCACCCAAAGCGGCAACAACGGCATGGCCACCATGACCAGCGTGCGCGGCGTCTTTGCTGCGGGTGACGTACAAGACCACATTTACCGCCAAGCCATCACAAGTGCGGGCACAGGGTGCATGGCGGCGCTGGACGCCCAGCGCTTCTTGGAAAACAACCCCAGTTAAACGGCTCGCCGTGCACGCTATAATCATCGGCTTTGCTGTCGGGCATGCCCCGGCTTGCAATAAAACCGGGTTACCGCCACCCTTTTTGGCGAGGTGAGGCCGCTGGCAACCAGCCAACGGCTGTATATCTGTATCGGAGTGTCCTCATGGCACGCGTCTGCGACGTAACGGGCAAAAAGCCCATGGTCGGAAACAACGTTTCCCACGCCAACAACAAAACCAAGCGCCGGTTCTTGCCGAACCTGCAATACCGCCGTTTCTGGGTTGAGAGCGAAAACCGCTGGGTGCGCTTGCGCGTCTCCGGCGCCGCTTTGCGCCTGATCGACAAAAACGGCATCGACTCTGTGCTCGCAGACCTGCGCGCTCGCGGTCAAGCTTAAGGAGTAACCCCATGGCAACCAAAGGCACACGCGAAAAAATCAAACTGGAGTCCACTGCGGGCACCGGCCATTTTTACACCACCACCAAAAACAAAAAGACCACGCCCGACAAGATGCTGATCAAGAAATTTGATCCCGTCGCTCGCAAGCATGTGGACTACAAGGAAATCAAGCTGAAGTGATTCGGTTTTTCCCAACAAAAAAGCCCGCTAACCGCGGGCTTTTTTGTTGGGCAAGGCCTGGTACTTTAAGCGCGGGCCGAACGCAGTCGGATGGAGAAGTCGCGCAGGGCGGCAATACCGCTGTCTTCGGCGCGACGGCACCAAGCTTGCAAGTCCACGGCGAGTTGGTCGCGCGTGGCGTTGGTGCTGGACCACAGGGCGCGCAGCTCTTCGCGCATGGTGACCATTTTGTCGAGCACGGGGTGCTCGGCCCGGGCTTGTTGCAGCTGGGGCTGCACATTGGCCGGCACTTTGTCGGCGTCGCGGTGCAACCAGCGGCCAGCGGCTTTGATGACCGAAATGTCGGCGCCTTTGTTGCGCACGGCGTTGATTTCGCGCTGGCAAGCGGCGTGCACTTCGCGGGCATAACCGGCCATGACTTCGTAGCGGTTGGCGATGATGGCCTCTAGGGTTTTCTCATCGGCCACGGCTTTGGCTTCACCAAACGCCATTTTGGGCGGTACTTTTTTTACGTTGGCCAGGCCCAAGGACTTGAGGATGGTGATGTACATCCAGCCAATGTCGAACTCGTAGGGCTTGACGGAGAGCTTGGCCGATGTGGGGTAGGTGTGGTGGTTGTTGTGCAGCTCTTCGCCGCCAATCAAAATACCCCACGGCGACACGTTGGTGCTGGCGTCAACCGCTTCAAAGTTGCGGTAACCCCAGTAGTGACCAATGCCGTTGATGATGCCAGCGGCGGTGATCGGGATCCACACCATTTGCACGGCCCACACCGTCAAACCCAAAGCGCCGAACAAAGCCACGTTGATGATCAACATCAGGCTCACGCCCAAGCGAGAGCGACCAGTGTAGACGTGCTTTTCGAGCCAATCGTTGGGGGTGTTGTGCCCGTAGCGTTCCAAGGTCTCTTTGTTTTTGGCTTCGGCACGGTATAACTCCGAGCCTTCAAAGAAAACTTTTTTGATGCCAAACACCACCGGGCTGTGCGGGTCGCCTTCCTGCTCGCACTTGGCGTGGTGTTTGCGGTGAATGGCCGTCCATTCTTTGGTGACCATGCCCGTGGTCATCCAAAGCCAGAAACGAAAGAAATGGGCGGGAATGGGGTGCAGGTCCAAGGCGCGGTGCGCTTGGTGCCGGTGCAGGTAAATGGTCACGCTGGCGATCGTGAGGTGGGTGAACACCAGGGTCACGATCAACACTTGCCACCAAGCGGCACCGGTCAGGCCGTTGATCAAGAAATTGACCAAGCCATCCCAAAGCGTCAAAAAGGTACCGGAGAGGAAATCCATCATGTCTGTCCTTGAAACCGCCCAAGAGCGGATGGGAAAAACGGCCCAAACCCCAAAGGGCTGACCAAAGACGCTATTTTAGAGGGGTGGGGTGTATTCACCAAGGGTTTTCGTGTTCAAACCGGGTTCCGCCCTAAGAAAACCCAAAAAAAATCGCTATTTGTTGCTTTTTTTACGTCTTTTGCTGCCAAACCGCAGCAAAAAACCCATCGGTTTGATGCCGATGGGGCCACAAACGGAGCCAATCGCCCCCCTCGCCAGCACACAAATCGGCGGCCGAGGCGATCTGGGCCTGCTCGAGCACCGAGCGCACGGGCACACGCACAAAAGCCGGGTGAGCGGCCTCGAAGGCTTGTGCCACCTGTTCATTTTCCTCGGGCAGCAGGCTGCACGTGGCGTATACCAGCCGCCCACCCGGTTTGAGCAAGCGCGCCGCACTGCCCAAAATGGCCTGCTGTAGCGCCGCTTGGGCGGCCACGGTGGCTGGGGTTTGGCGCCATTTCAGGTCGGGACTGCGGCGCAAGGTGCCCAGGCCCGAACAAGGGGCATCAACCAACACGCGGTCAATCTTACCGGCCAATCGCTTGATGCGGTCGTCCCGCTCGTGGGCAATGGCCACCGGATGAACGTTGGACAATCCGCTGCGAGCCAAGCGGGGTTTGAGCGCATCGAGTCGGTGACCCGACGTGTCAAAGGCGTACAAGCGCCCGCTGTTGCGCATGGACGCCCCAATGGCCAAGGTTTTGCCCCCAGCACCCGCACAAAAGTCCACCACCATTTCGCCGCGCTTGGCATCCAATAGCAAGGCCAGCAGCTGAGAGCCTTCGTCTTGCACCTCGACTTGGCCTTGCACAAACGCAGGCACTTTGGCCAAAGACGGCTTGCCCGACAGGCGAATGCCCCACGGAGAGTAGGGCGTGGCCCAAGCGTGTAGGCCCACGGCTTGCAAGTCGGCCAACACAGCGTCGCGCTTGCCCTTGTGGGTGTTGACCCGCAAATCCAAAGGCCCCGCTTGGTTGAGGCTGTCCACCAAGGCCTCAAAGCCCTCACCCGCTTGGGCTTGAAGGGATTGGGCCAGCCACTCGGGCAGGTTGTGGCGGTGCTGGGGCAGCCAGTCGGCCGGGTCCACCGCGTCGCACTGGGCGAGCCAGGCTTTTTCCGGCTCGGTGATGGCGCCGAGCAAAAAGTCCCGCTCGGCGGCAAAACCCAAAATGGCCAACCGTCGCCAACGCGAGCCGCTGCCCGAGCGGGCCAAGGCCTCGAACTTCAAGCGTTGGCGCAGGGCGGCATAGACGGTGTCGGACAGGGTGGCGCGTTCGCGGGGGCCGAGGGAGCGGTTTTCTCGAAAAAAACGCGCCACCACGGCATCGGCGGGGTGATCAAACTTAAACACTTGCTCGATCAAACGAGCACTTTCTTCGAGGAGGGCTTTGGGGTGCATGGGGGGTATTGTCCCACCGGGGATAATCGTGGGCTATGTCAGACATCGCCCAACAGGTGAAGCGCCGCCGCACCTTCGCCATCATCTCCCACCCCGACGCCGGTAAAACCACGCTCACCGAGAAGCTGCTGCTGTTCTCCGGTGCCATCAACATCGCCGGTTCGGTCAAGGCGCGCAAAGCCGCTCGCCACGCCACCTCCGACTGGATGGAGATCGAAAAGCAGCGCGGTATTTCCGTGGCCTCCTCGGTCATGCAGATGGAATACCGCGACTGCGTGATCAACCTGCTCGACACCCCCGGCCACCAAGACTTCTCGGAAGACACCTACCGCGTGCTCACCGCCGTGGACGCCGCGCTCATGGTGATTGACGCAGGCAATGGCGTGGAACCGCAAACCCGTCGCTTGCTGCAGGTTTGCCGCGCGCGCAACACACCCATCCTGACCTTCGTCAACAAAATGGACCGCGAGGTGCAGTCGCCCCTGGACCTGATGGACGAGATCGAACGCGAACTTGGCATGACCGTGGTGCCCTTCACTTGGCCCGTGGGCATGGGCAAAACCTTTCGTGGCGTGTACGACCGCCGCACCGACCAAATGCGCGTCTTCGCCGCGGGTGAAGACCGCCGTGGTGGCGAAGAAGAGGTGCTATCGGGTTTGAACAACGCCACCAGCTTGCAGCGCTTTGGCGCAGAATTCGCCCAAGCCAAAGATGAGCTTGAACTGGTGGCCGGAGCCTCACCCGCCTTTGATGAGGCGCAGTTCTTGAACGGCCAACAAACCCCCATGCTGTTCGGCTCGGCGGTCAACAACTTCGGTGTGCGCGAGGTGCTCGACGCCTTGGTGGACCTCGCCCCGCCACCCGGCGAACGCACGTCCATTCAACGCACGGTGCAACCCGAGGAACCCAAGTTCACGGGCGTGGTGTTCAAAATCCAAGCCAATATGGACCCCGCGCACCGCGACCGCATCGCCTTCGTGCGTTTGGCCAGCGGCCACTTCGAGCGCGGCATGAAACTCAAGGTGGTGCGCAGCGGCAAAGACCTGCGCCCCAACACCGTGGTGAGTTTTTTGAGCCAGCGCCGCGAATTGCTCGACGAAGCCTTTGCCGGCGACATCATCGGCATCCCCAACCACGGCGTGCTGCAGCTCGGTGACACGCTCACCGAAGGCGAGAACCTGCAGTTCACCGGCCTGCCCTTTTTTGCGCCAGAGATCATCCGCAGCGTCGAAGTGGCCGACCCGTTGCGCAGCAAACAGCTGCGCGCCGGTTTGACCCAGCTCGGCGAAGAAGGCGCGATCCAGGTGTTTCGCCCGGTGGCCGGCTCGGTCTTGCTGCTCGGCGCCGTGGGTCAGCTGCAGTTTGAGGTGGTGGCGCACCGTTTGGAGCACGAATACGGTGTTAAAGCCCGCATCATGAACAGCCCTTACCAAGTGGCGCGTTGGGTGACCTGTGCGCCCGAAGACGGCGGTGACGTGGAGCTGAAAAAATTCATCGACGCCAACAGCCACCGCGTGGCCTTGGACGCGGTGGACGCGCCCACGCTGCTCGTGGACCACTCGGCCACGCTGCGCGCGGTCGAGGCGCAATGGCCGAAGATCAAATTTCACGCCATGCGCGAGCACGCCGGCTTGGTGTTCCACCGCTCGATGTGATTCAGGTGTGCAGCCGCGAGTTCTTGGGCAGTTGGGTGGCCAAAAACGCCATCTGATCGGCCAAGATGCGGCGGTTGCGCAGGATGAAATCTTCCCACAGGCTGGGCGTGTACGGCGCGTACAGCAGCGGCATGTGGGCTTGCTCGGGCGTGCGGTTGCCCTTGCGGTGGTTGCACGACTTGCACGCCGTGACCACGTTCATCCAATGGTCTTGGCCGCGCTGCCCCAAGGGACGAATGTGCTCGCGGGTGAGCACGTCTTCATGGCAGCGGTTGCCGCAATAAGCGCAAACGCAGCGGTCGCGTGCAAAGAGTTTGCTGTTGGTCAGCGAGGGCATGGCATCGAAGGGATTGACCTTGGGCACCCCACGCGTGCCGATGATGGAGTTGATGGCGATGGTGGACTGCAGACCCGAGACCGCGTTGTGCCCGCCACGAAACACCGCGATGCGTTCGCCCATTTCCCAACGCACCTCATCCGCGGCGTAATGCAAGACCGCTTCTTCCAAACTGATCCAAGACTGGGGCAAGCCTTGGGCGGAGAGTTTCAACACCTTCACATCGGACTCCTTGTGGACCACAGGTCACCGGCATCGCGTCTGAAAGGCCAACCGCTGGGGCGGCGGGCCGTGTGTTCAGCCATGTTCCAATATAGCAAGTATTTGTGACACGCCTTTGGCATCCCCCATGAACGACCACGACCTGCCCCCGCTGATGCCCACCGGCACGCGCCAGCGCTCCATGAAGTCCATCGTCATCCTCATCTCGGGCGGCGGCTCCAACATGGCCGCCATCGTGCGCGCCGCACAAGCCCAGCGTTGGGAAGCCCGTTGGGGGGCTCGGGTCAGCGCCGTCATCAGCAACCGGGCCGATGCCGGTGGCTTGGTGTTCGCTCTTGAACACGGCATTGCAACGGCCGTGGTGGATCATCGGGCCTTTGCCGACCAGCCCCACCCGCGCGAGGCCTTCGACACGGCGCTGGTGGCCGAGATCGACCGCCACCAACCGAGCCTTGTGGTCTTGGCGGGTTTCATGCGCATCCTCACGCCGGGCTTTGTGGCGCATTACGCGGGGCGTTTGATCAACATCCACCCCTCTTTGTTGCCCGCCTTCCCCGGTTTGCACACGCACCAACGCGCCTTGGACGCAGGCTGCCGCTTCGCTGGGGCCACCGTGCACCACGTCACCGCCGAGCTCGACCACGGCCCCATCTTGGCGCAAGCCGTGGTGCCCGTGTTACCCCAAGACACGGCCAACACGCTGGCTGCTCGGGTTTTGACCCAAGAGCACCGCATCTACCCCGACGCGGTGGCCGCGTTGTTGCAAAGCTGAAGCGACACCATGCGCATTTTTCGCGGCCTTCACCACCCCGAACTCGCCAGCGCGTGTGCGCTGACCATTGGCAACTTCGATGGCGTGCACCGCGGCCACCAAGCCATGCTCGCGCTCTTGATCGGCGAAGCGCGCCAGCGCGGGGTGCCCAGTTGCGTCATGACGTTTGAGCCACACCCGCGCGACTTCTTTGCTGAGCAGCGCCGACAACCCGAACTCGCGCCCGCACGCATCGCCACGCTGCGCGACAAACTCGAAGGTCTGCGCCGCTGTGGCGTGGACCAATGCGTGGTCATGCCGTTTAACGAACGCTTGGCCGCGCAAGCGCCAGACCGTTTCGTTGAAGACAGTTTGGTGGGGGCGCTCGGTGTGCGCTATGTGTTGGTGGGCGACGACTTTCGTTTTGGTGCGCACCGCGCTGGCGACTATGCGCTCTTGGACGCGGCCGGCGCTCGCTGGGGCTTTGACGTGGCCCGCATGCAAAGCGTCGAGGTGCACAACACCCGCGTGTCCAGCTCGGCGGTGCGCCAAGCCTTGGCGGCGGGCCGCCTGGACGAAGCGGCGGCCCTGATGGGGCGGCCCTACAGCATCAGCGGCCATGTGGTGCGCGGGCGCCAGCTCGGGCGTCAACTGGCTGAAAGTGCGCCGGGCGCTGGCGACGGCTTTCGCACCTTGAACCTCCGATTTGCGCACTGGAAGCCCGCAGCCAGCGGTATTTTTGTGGTGCAGGTCTTCGGCCTGATGCCCGACGGCAGCGGCCTGCCCGGCGTGGCCAATTTGGGCGTGCGCCCCTCGCTCGACCCCAACGATGTCAACGGCGGTCGTGTGCTGCTCGAAACCCACTGTTTGCAATGGCCCGAGGTCTTGCGCCAAGCCCTGCCCAGCGGGGAGGCCTACGGTAAAATCGTGCGCGTTGAGTTGCTGCACAAGCTGCACGACGAACTCAAGTACGACAGCCTGGATGCCTTGACCCAGGGCATTGCCAAAGACACCCAAGACGCCAGGGCATTTTTTGCCTCCACGCCCACAACCGCGAAACACAGCCCCCATGTCTGACTCGAAAAAAGCCCCGGCTCCCAGCCCGTACCGCGCCACGCTGAACATGCCCGACACGCCCTTCCCGATGCGGGGGGACTTGCCCAAGCGCGAACCCCAATGGGCACAAGACTGGCACAACAGTGGCCTGTACCAGCGCCTGCGCACCGCGCGCCAAGGCGCACCGCTGTTCGTCTTGCACGACGGCCCGCCCTACGCCAACGGCAAGCTGCACATCGGCCACGCGCTCAACAAGGTGCTCAAAGACATGATCGTCAAGTCCAAACAATTGGCGGGTTTTGACGCGCAATACATCCCCGGCTGGGACTGCCACGGTTTGCCGATCGAAAACGCCATCGAGAAGTTGCACGGTCGCAAACTCTCGCGCGACGACATGCAGGCCAAGAGCCGCGCCTTCGCCACCGAACAAATCGACCAACAGCGCGAAGACTTCAAGCGCTTGGGCGTGCTCGGCGACTGGGAGCGCCCCTACCGCACCATGGACTTCGCCAACGAAGCCGGCGAGATCCGCGCCTTCAAACGCGTCATCGAGCGCGGCTTTGTGTACCGAGGCTTGAAGCCCGTGTACTGGTGTTTTGACTGCGGCTCGTCCTTGGCCGAATTTGAAATCGAATACGCCGACAAACAAAGCGACACGCTGGACGTGGCCTTTGAGTCGAACGACCCGAGCCACTTGGCCCAAGCCTTTGGCTTGTCGGCCCTGCCTGCAGGCAAAACCGCGTTTGCCGTGATCTGGACCACCACGGCCTGGACCATCCCCGCCAACCAAGCGCTCAACGCCCACCCCGAACTCGATTACGCCCTGGTCGACACGCCCAAAGGGGTCTTGCTGTTGGGCGCGAATTTGGTGGAGAAATGTTTGGAGCGCTACGGCACCACCGGCACCGTCTTGGCCACGGCCAAAGGCGAGGCCTTGCGTGGCCAGGTGTTCCGCCACCCGCTCTACGATCTCCCGGCCAGCGGCAACGCCTACAGCTACCAACGCCTGTCGCCACTCTTCTTGGCCGACTACGTGAGCGACGGCGACGGCACCGGCCTCGTGCACTCCTCGCCCGCTTACGGCGTGGACGACTTCAACAGCTGTGTCGCCAACGGCATGGCTTACGACGACATCTTGAACCCCGTGCAAGGCAACGGCGTCTACACCGACGAGCTGCCGCTGTTCGGTGGTCAACACATCTGGAAGGCCTGCCCCGTCATCATCGAGACCCTGCGCGAGCACGGCCGCCTGATGGCCACGGTGGGCATCACGCACAGCTATCCGCACTGCTGGCGCCACAAAACACCGGTGATCTACCGCGCTGCGGCCCAATGGTTTGTGCGCATGGACGAAGAAAAATCGGACACAAGGGGCGTGTTCACCTCCGACAAAGCGCCCAAGACCTTGCGCCAGCTGGCCTTGGACGCCATCGACCAAACCGCCTTCTACCCCGAGAACGGCCGTGGCCGCTTGCGCGACATGATCGCCCACCGCCCCGACTGGTGCATCAGCCGCCAGCGCAGCTGGGGCGTGCCCGTGCCCTTCTTCTTACACAAAGACAGCGGCGAGCTGCACCCGCGCACCATGGCGATCTTGGACCAAGCCGCCAGCATCGTGGCGCAAGGCGGCATCGAGGCCTGGAGTCGCGTGACGGTGGAAGACATCCTCAACCAACCCGGCGACGATGCGGCCAGTTACACCAAGAGCACCGACATCTTGGAAGTGTGGTTCGACTCCGGCTCGACCTTCTGGCACGTGCTCGGTGCCCAGACCGGCAGCCACGCCACGGCCTACCCCAACGGCGCGAGCCACGCCCAAGGCCCCGAGGCCGATCTGTATTTGGAAGGCCACGACCAACACCGCGGCTGGTTCCACAGCTCACTGTTGCTCGGTTGTGCGCTGTTCGACCGCGCGCCATACAAAGGGCTGTTGACCCACGGCTTTGCCACCGACGGCCAAGGCCGCAAGATGAGCAAGAGCTTGGGCAACACCGTCGCGCCACAAGAGGTGAGCGACAAAATGGGCGCGGAGATCGTGCGCTTGTGGGTGGCCAGCACCGACTACTCCGGCGACCTCAACATCGACGACAAAATCCTGGCCCGCGTGATCGACGCTTACCGCCGCATCCGCAACACGCTGCGTTTTTTGCTCGCCAACGTGAGCGACTTCGACCCGGCCACAGACGCCGTGGCGCCCGACCAGATGCTCGAAATCGACCGCTACGCACTCTCACGCGCCGCGCAGCTGCAGGCCGAGATCCGCGCTCACTTCGATGCCTACGAGTTCCACCCCGTGGTCAGCAAGTTGCAGCTCTATTGCTCGGAAGACTTGGGCGCGTTTTATTTGGACGTACTCAAAGACCGCCTCTACACCACCGCGCCCAAGAGCTTGGCGCGCCGCAGCGCCCAAACCGCGCTGCACCACATCACCCACGCCATGCTGCGTTGGATGGCACCCTTCCTGAGCTTCACCGCCGAAGAAGCTTGGAGCACGTTTGGCTCATCCAAGAGCATCTTCTTGGAAACCTTCACCGATTTGGGCGAACCCGATGCCGCCTTGATGGCTCGCTGGGCGATCGTGCAACAGGTGCGGGACTTGGCCAACAAAGAAATCGAGAACCAACGCACCGCCGGTGTGGTGGGTGCATCGCTGCAGGCCGAGTTGAGTATCCAGTGCGACGGCGAGACTCACGCCTCCTTGGCCGCTTTGGGCGAAGACCTGAAGTTTGTGTTCATCACCTCCCAAGTCCGCTTGGTCAAAGGCCTGGGCTTGAGCGTGACGGTGCAAGCCAGCGCCGCCCACAAGTGCGACCGCTGCTGGCACTACAGCGAGGACGTGGGCCAACACGCCGAACACCCCACGATTTGCGGCCGATGCGTGAGCAACTTAAATGAAGCCGCCGGCACCGGTGCCGGCGAAACCCGAAAGGCCGCCTGATGAACGAACGAAACGCATCCCCCTGGCCTTGGTTGGGCTTGGCCGGCCTGATTTTGTTGGCAGATCAGCTCACCAAGCTGACCATCGTGGGCTTGTACGAACTCGGTGACAGCACCTACGTCACCGATTGGTTCAACATCGTGCGCGTTCACAACCCCGGCGCGGCGTTTTCATTTTTGGCCGATGCGGGTGGCTGGCAACGTTGGTTCTTCACCGCCGTGGGTATAGGCGCTGCGGTGTTTATCGTCTGGATGCTGCACCAACACCAACACGAGCGCTTTTTTGCGTTTTCTCTGGCCTGCATTTTGGGCGGTGCGGTGGGCAATGTGATCGACCGCGTGGCCTACGGTTATGTGGTGGACTTCTTCGACTTTCACTTCCGCTTCCTCGAAGGCCTGTTTTACGGCGGGCACTTCCCCGCCTTCAACATCGCCGACGCGGCCATCAGCATCGGCGCAGTCTGTTTGGTGCTCGACGAGTTGCTGCGCATGCGCCGCCAGCGCCCAGCGCGTTAAGGCAGCAACACCGTGCAGCCCGTGGTGCGGCGGGCTTCCAAGCTGTCGTGGGCGGCCTTGACTTCGGTCAGTGCGAAGCGCTGGTCGATGTGGATTTTCACCGCGCCGCTTTGCACCACGGCAAACAAATCGTCGGCCATGGCTTGGGTGCGTTCGCGGCTGGTGATGTGGGTGAACAGGGTTTGGCGCGTCACGTAAAGCGAACCCTTGGGGCCCAAGAGGCCGGGTGCAAACGGCGCCACCGGGCCAGAAGCGTTGCCAAAACTCACCATCAAACCAAAGGGCTGCAAACAGTCCAACGAGCCGTCCCACGTGTCTTTGCCCACCGAGTCGTAAACCACCTTCACCCCTTTGCCGTTGGTGATGGCTTTGACGCGCTCCACAAAATTCTCGGTGCGGTAATTGATGGTGAACTCAGCGCCATTGGCGTGAGCGACGGCGCATTTTTCGTCCGAGCCGGCGGTGCCGATCAGGCGCAAACCCAGTGCCTTGGCCCATTGGCAAGCGATCAGGCCAACGCCGCCCGCGGCGGCGTGAAACAGCACAAAGTCGCCCGCCTGCAAACCCTCAACCGGGCGGCATTTTTTCAGCAGGTACTGCGCGGTCAGGCCCTTGAGCATCATGGCCGCACCGGTCTCGAAGTCGAGGCCATCGGGCAGGTGGCACACGTTCATGGCGGGCATCACGCGCACATCGCAGTAGCTGCCGGGCGGGTTGGCGGCGTAGGCCGCGCGGTCGCCCACGCGCAAGTGCGTCACGCCAGCGCCCACCGCTTCCACCACGCCCGCGCCCTCCATGCCCAGCGCCAACGGCATTGGCAAGGGGTACAAGCCACTGCGTTGGTAGACATCGATGAAGTTCAAGCCAATGGCGTGGTGACGGATGCGCACCTCGCCTGGGCCAGGCTCGCCCACGGTGACGGTGTCGAGCGTGAGTTGTTCACTGCCCCCGGGGGCGTTGATGCGCACAGCGCGGCTGGTGAATGGGGTCATGAGTGTCTCCTGAAAAAACGCCTATCCTGCCACGAAAGCCGTGCATTGCCGTTACAGTCACCTTCCATGCCCACACACACCCGCTTGAGCCCCGCCACCGCCGCCTTGTTGCTCTTGCCCCCCATGATGTGGGCCGGCAACGCCGTGGTGGGCCGCTTGCTGCAAGGCGTGGTGTCGCCGCTGACGCTGAACTTTTTTCGCTGGGCGCTGGCCTTGCTCATTCTCTTGCCCTTGGCCGCGCATGTGCTCAAACCCAGCAGCCCGCTGTGGCCGCACAGCCGCCGGTTTGCGCTCTTGGGTTTGTTGGGCATGGGCTCCTACAACGCCTTGCAATACTGGGCCTTAAAAACCTCCACCCCGGTGAACGTGACCCTGGTGGCGGCCAGCACACCGGTGTGGATGCTGATGATGGGCCATTGGTGGTACGGCGTTCGCATCACACGCCGTGCTGCGGTGGGCGCGGTGCTGTCCCTGTTGGGCGTGGCGGTGGTGTTGGGCCGTGGCGACTGGGGGGTGCTGATGGGCCTGCAACTGGTGCCCGGTGACGCGCTCATGCTGCTGGCGGCCTGGGTGTGGGCCTGGTACAGCTGGCTGCTGGCCAAACCCGCGCCGGGCAGCGAGCCGAGCGAGTTGCGGGCGTCGTGGTCCGCGTTTTTGATGGCGCAATTGGCCTTTGGCATTGTGTGGTCGGGCGCGTTGTCGGGCGTTGAATGGTTGGTCTTGCCCACACTGACTGGCAGCTCAGCGCATGTGCAATGGGGCTGGCCTTTGGTGCTGGGCCTCATCTTTGTGGCGGTTGGCCCATCGCTGTTGGCCTACCGCGCTTGGAGCGCGGGCGTGGCCCGGGTGGGGCCCTCGGTGGCGGGGTTTTTTGCCAACCTCACGCCGCTGTTCGCGGCCCTGCTCTCAACCTGGTTGCTGGGCGAGCCGCCGCAGGCTTATCACGCGGCGGGCTTTGTGTTGATTGTGGGTGGTATTTGGGTGAGTGCGCGGCGCTAAGGCAGGGCCATCCGATTGGGTCGCACCAACGCTTGTTCACAAAAATCAGCGGGTCGTAGTGTCTCGGTTGCGCGCCATGGTGAATTTTTCAAAAAATTGACCAACGCGCCAATATACGATAATCGTATACCACAACAGGCCGATGATTAAATCGGCTCCAACATGGAACCTTTTGTTGTGGAGAAAGCTCGTGAAACGAAAGATACCCTTGATGCAAAGCTTTGGTGAGCGCTTGGCGCAATTGCGCAAAACCGCTGGTTACACCCAGGTGGAGTTTGCTGCTGAGCTGGACATTAGCCAGCGCATGGTGGCGTACTACGAGGCCCCAGACGCACAGGCACCGGCGCATTTGCTGCCACAGATGGCCACCGTGCTGGGGGTGAGCGCAGATGTGCTCCTGGGCTTGAGTGAGCAGCGCAACCCCAAGCGCATTGCCACCAACCGGCTGGAGCGCCGTTTGTTGGAGATCGACAAGTTTGACCCTAAGGCCAAGCGCCAGATCACGCAACTGCTCGATTCGTTCATCGAGGCGGAGAAGCTCAAGCACCAAATGAAGGCGCGCACCACCCCATCCACCAAGCCGCGCGCCCAGCGCAATCAAGCATCCAACGCCCAGGAGGCCCAAGCATGACCACGCTTCAAATTGAATTGCCCGACGGCACGGCCCAAGCCGCACGCGCTGCAGGCCTGTTGACACCGCAGGCGCTGGATCGGCTGCTCAATGAGGCACTGCGCAAGCGCGAAGCAGCCAATTCGCTGCTGTCGATGGCTGACCGCGTGGCCGCCGCTGGCATTGCGCCCATGACCATGGAAGAGATCAATGCCGAGGTCAAAGCGGCGCGTGCTGAGCGCGGGCCGTTGAACTGAACCCGATGCGGGCAGTTATTGATACGAACGTGCTGTTGTCGGCTTTGCTGTGGGGCGGCACGCCGCGTGCGCTTTTGGAGCAGGTGCGCAATGGCACGGTCACGCTGATCAGCAGCCCGGCACTACTGGCGGAACTGGCCCGCGTGCTGGAGCGGCCCAAGTTTGATGTGGTTTTGCTGCGCTCCAATACGTCACGGGCGCAGACGCTGGCAGAGGTGCGGCTGTTGGCGGAGGTGGTTGATCCGCCACCGCTGGCGCAGCCAGTGTGCCGTGACCCGGATGATGATGCGGTGTTGGCGCTGGCCTTGGCCGCGCAGGCTGATTTGGTGATCTCGGGGGATGATGATTTGCTGAGCCTCAATCCCTTTGAGGGGATACCGATTTTGATGCCAGCGCAGGCGTTGCAGACGGTGCTGGCGGCGCTGTAACAACACCGACAAGCAAGCCACCTGGAACCCCCGGCCACTTAGCGGCTGAGGGGGTGCGGGTGGCTTTTTTATTTGTGAATTACAGGGAAAACTGTATGGCTTTTTTAGCACCTCAGCGGAGGGGGGAGCCAATCATTTTTGCCACTCGATTTCTTTCTTCAATCAACATGGCCACATACTTTTCACGATCTGATGAAGTCTTGGAAAAAAGCAACGGCTCATGGTGCTCAATAAGTTGCCGAACTTTTTCTATGTGAACACTTTCGTGTTTCCATGAAACAAAATCATCCCACTCCAACGGATATTGAACCCTATCATCCAGAAAGCGATCAATTAAGCCCACAAGATCACTTAAATCGTTGACCCCCCGGACCCGAACATGAACACGTGCCGACCTTCGAAGCCATGAAGTTAAACGACCATTGAGAGCCTGCAATATTGACATCAAATCATC
>JAABPX010000051.1 GCA_011391745.1 Comamonadaceae bacterium | reverse complement strand
AGAAGAAGCCGAAGAAGAAGCCGAAGCCGCTTTGTCCACGGTGGACAGCGAATTCGGCCGCACCACCGACCCGGTGCGCATGTACATGCGCGAAATGGGCACGGTCGAATTGCTCACCCGCGAAGGCGAAATTGAAATCGCCAAGCGCATCGAAGGCGGGCTGAACGACATGATGGCCGCCATCAGCGAAAGCCCCGCCACCATCGCCGAGATTTTGGCCATGGCCGAGGACATTCGCGAGGGCAAGGTCGTGATTTCCACGGTGGTTGACGGTTTTGTGGATGCCGACGCCGCCGACGACTACGTGGCCGAAGAAGACTTTGACAGTTACGACGAAGCCGACGACGACGACGGCAAAGGTGGCTCCAAAGCCATGACCCGAAAACTCGAAGAACTCAAGCGCGAAGCGCTCGAGCGCTTCGACAAAATGCGCGTCACCTTTGAAAAACTGCACAAGTCTTACGACAAAGAGGGTTACGGCACACCCGCCTACATCAAGACCCAAAAAGCCTTGACCGACATCCTGATGTCCATTCGCTTCACCGCCAAAGCGATTGAAAAACTCTGCAGCACCGTGCGCGCTCAGGTTGAAGACGTGCGCAAAAAAGAGCGCGAACTGCGCCGCATCATCGTTGACAAGTGCGGCATGCCCCAAGACAAGTTTGTCAAAGAGTTCACCGACAACCTGCTCAACCTCAAGTGGGTGGAAAAGCAAGCCGCCGCCGGTAAACCTTGGAGCGTGGTGATCCAACGCAACATTCCGCCGATCCAAGAGTTGCAGCAAGCCCTCATCAACCTGCAAAGCAGCGTCGTGATTCCGCTGAGCCACCTCAAAGACATCAACAAGCGCATGAACCAGGGCGAGACCTCGTCGCGCCACGCCAAGAAGGAAATGATCGAGGCCAACCTGCGCTTGGTGATTTCGATCGCGAAGAAGTACACCAACCGTGGCCTGCAGTTCTTGGACCTTATCCAAGAAGGCAACATCGGTTTGATGAAAGCGGTGGACAAGTTCGAATACCGCCGAGGCTACAAATTCTCGACCTACGCCACTTGGTGGATTCGCCAAGCCATCACACGCTCGATCGCCGACCAAGCCCGCACCATTCGCATCCCGGTGCACATGATCGAGACCATCAACAAGATGAACCGCATCAGCCGCCAGCACCTGCAAGAGCATGGCTTCGAGCCCGATGCGTCCATCCTGGCCGAGAAGATGGAAATGCCCGAAGACAAGATCCGCAAGATCATGAAGATCGCCAAAGAGCCGATTTCCATGGAAACGCCGATCGGCGACGACGACGATTCGCACCTGGGCGACTTCATCGAAGACCAAGCGAACACCGCCCCCATCGAAGCGGCCATGCAGGCCGGTTTGCGCGATGTGGTCAAGGAAATTCTGGACAGCCTCACGCCCCGCGAAGCCAAGGTGCTGCGCATGCGCTTTGGCATCGAAATGTCCACCGACCACACCCTGGAAGAAGTGGGCAAACAGTTTGACGTTACGCGCGAGCGCATCCGCCAAATCGAAAGCAAAGCGGTGCGCAAGCTCAAGCACCCCAGCCGGTCCGACAAACTGCGCAGCTTTATTGATTCGATATGACCCAAAACGAAGGGTCTTGAAATCCCACCGAATTGCCCCAAGTACTGGGGCATTCTTTTTTCTACATCACGCCTCATGAGCACAGAACACCCCACCCCACCCGGCCAAGAGCCCCAAGCCAACGCCCCCACCGAAGCGCCTGCCGAGGTGAACCCCGCCGATGAGATCGCCACCCTCAAAGCCCAAAACTTGGACTTGGCCGACCAGTTTCTGCGCGCCAAAGCAGAGGCCGAAAACGCCCGACGCCGCGCCGACGAAGAAATTGGCAAAGCCCGCAAATTCGCCGTGGAAGCCTTTGCTGAAAGCCTGCTGCCCGTCACCGACAGCTTGGAAGCCGGTTTGGCGGTGCAAAACGCCACGCCAGAGCAGTTGCGCGAAGGGGCCGAAGCCACGCTCAAACAGCTCAAAAGCGCTTTGGAGCGCCACAAGGTCATCGAGATCAACCCCGGCGCCGGCACCAAATTTGACCCGCACCAGCACCAAGCCATCAGCGTGGTGCCCAGCGAGCAAGAGGCCAACACCGTGGTGGGTGTGCTGCAAAAAGGCTATTTGATTGCTGAGCGCGTGCTGCGTCCAGCCCTGGTGACGGTGGCCGCGCCCAAGTGAGACGGCCACCACCCCTTGAAATAGCGCACATCCGCACCATTTACTGAACATTCAAACATTCCAGCAGGAGAAAACACCATGGGAAAAATCATCGGCATCGACTTGGGCACCACCAACTCTTGTGTGTCCATCATGGAAGGCAACACCACCAAGGTGATTGAAAACGCCGAAGGCGCGCGCACCACGCCCTCCATCGTCGCCTACCAAGAAGACGGCGAAGTGCTGGTCGGCGCTTCGGCCAAACGCCAAGCGGTCACCAACCCCCGCAACACCCTGTACGCGATCAAACGCTTGATCGGCCGCAAGTTCACCGAAAAAGAAGTCCAAAAAGACATCGACTTGATGCCCTACGCCATCGTGGCCGCCGACAACGGCGATGCCTGGGTGGAAGTGCGCGGCAAGAAAATGTCGGCCCAGCAGGTCAGCGCCGATATCCTGCGCAAGATGAAGAAAACCGCCGAAGACTACCTCGGCGAAGCGGTCACCGAGGCCGTCATTACCGTGCCAGCTTACTTCAACGACGCACAGCGCCAAGCCACCAAAGACGCTGGCCGCATCGCGGGCTTGGACGTCAAGCGCATCATCAACGAACCCACCGCCGCGGCGTTGGCCTTTGGCTTGGACAAGCAAGAAAAAGGCGACCGCAAAATTGCCGTGTACGACTTGGGTGGCGGCACGTTTGACGTGTCCATCATCGAAATCGCCGACGTTGATGGCGAGAAGCAATTCGAGGTGCTGTCCACCAACGGCGACACCTTTTTGGGTGGTGAAGACTTCGACCAGCGCATCATCGACTTCATCATCAGCGAGTTCAAGAAAGAGTCTGGCGTTGACCTGAGCAAAGACGTGCTGGCCTTGCAGCGCCTCAAAGAGGCCGCTGAAAAAGCCAAGATTGAGCTCTCCAGCTCGGCCGCCACCGACATCAACCTGCCCTACATCACGGCCGATGCGTCGGGCCCCAAGCACCTCAACATCAAGCTCACACGCGCCAAGCTCGAAGCCTTGGTTGAAGAGTTGATTGAGCGCACCATCGCACCTTGCCGCATGGCCATTAAAGACGCTGGCGTGAGCGTGAGCGACATTCACGACGTGATCTTGGTCGGTGGCATGACCCGCATGCCCAAGGTGCAAGACAAGGTCAAAGAATTCTTCGGCAAAGAGCCACGCAAAGACGTCAACCCCGACGAAGCCGTGGCCGTGGGCGCCGCCATCCAAGGCCAAGTGCTCTCCGGTGACCGCAAAGACGTGTTGCTGCTTGACGTCACGCCACTGTCCTTGGGCATTGAAACCATGGGCGGTGTCATGACCAAGATGATCCAGAAAAACACCACCATCCCGACCAAATTCAGTCAGGTGTTCTCGACCGCCGAAGACAACCAACCGGCCGTGACCATCAAGGTGTTCCAAGGCGAGCGCGAAATCGCTTCGGGCAACAAGGCCTTGGGCGAATTCAACCTAGAGGGCATTCCCAACGCGCCGCGCGGCACACCGCAAATTGAAGTGACCTTTGACATCGACGCCAACGGTATCTTGCACGTGGGCGCCAAAGACAAGGGCACCGGCAAAGAAAACAAAATCACCATCAAGGCCAACTCGGGTTTGTCTGAAGCCGAGATCCAGCAGATGGTCAAAGACGCCGAACTCAACGCCGCTGACGACAAGAAAAAAGTCGAGCTGGCCCAGGCCCGCAACCAAGGTGAAGCCATGGTGCACAGCGTTAAAAAATCCATGGCCGAACACGGCGATAAGCTCGAAGCGGCAGAGAAAGAGACCATCGAAGCGGCCATTAAAGACCTTGAGTCGGTGCTACCCAACGACGACAAAGACGCCATCGACACCAAGACCACCCACCTGATGACGGTCAGCCAAAAATTGGGTGAGAAGGTTTACGCCGCCAGCCAAGCCGAGCAAGCCGGTGCCGACGGTGGGCCAAGTGCTGGTAACAAAGCCAACGACGACGATGTGGTCGACGCCGAAGTCAAGGAAGTTAAAAAAGACTGATTGACTTCGCCTTTCGACACGCCGCGTTGAGCTCTTTAGGCCCAACGCGGCGTTTGTGTTCAAACACTTGACCGAACTTCACCATGGCCAAACGAGACTTTTACGACGTGCTGGGCGTGCCCAAAAACGCCTCCGACGATGAGATCAAAAAGGCGTACCGCAAGCTCGCCATGAAGCATCACCCCGACCGCAACCAGGGTGACGCGGCCAAGGGCGCCGAAGAGAAATTCAAAGAAGCCAAAGAGGCTTACGAAATGCTCTCCGACTCCGAGAAAAAAGCCGCTTACGACCAGTACGGCCACGCCGGTGTGGACCCCAATATGCGCGGCGCTGGCGGTGGCGGTGCCGAGGGCTTTGGTGGCTTTGGCGGCAACTTCGGGGACATTTTTGGCGACATCTTTGGTGGTGGTCGCGGCGGCCAACAACGCGGGGGCCGTCAGGTGTTTCGCGGCAACGATCTGTCGTATGCCATGGACATCACGCTCGAGGAAGCGGCGGCGGGCAAGGATGCCCAGATTCGCATTCCGTCGTGGGATGCGTGCGAAACCTGTAACGGCTCCGGCGCCAAACCGGGCACCAGCGTCAAAACCTGCCAAACCTGTCAAGGCCAAGGCGTGGTGCAAATGCGCCAAGGCTTTTTCAGCGTGCAGCAAACCTGTCCGCACTGTCACGGCTCAGGCAAGGTCATTCCCGAACCCTGCGGCACCTGCCACGGCCAAGGCAAGATCAAACGCCAAAAAACGCTGGAAATCAAAATTCCCGCAGGCATCGACGATGGTCAACGCATCCGCAGCACCGGCAATGGTGAACCGGGCACCAACGGTGGCCCCCCGGGCGATCTCTACATTGAGATTCGCCTGCACAAACACGACATTTTTGAACGCCACGGCGACGACTTGCATTGTCAAGTCCCGGTCTCGGTGGTCACCGCCGCCCTGGGCGGTGAGATTGATGTGCCCACCCTCGCGGGCAAAGCCAGCATCGACATTCCCGAAGGCACACAACACGGCAAAACCTTCCGCTTGCGTGGCAAAGGGATCAAAGGGGTGCGCGGCAGCTACCCCGGCGACCTCTACTGCCACATCGCGGTGGAAACGCCCGTCAAGCTCACCGAACACCAGCGCAAGCTGCTCAAGGAGTTGGGCGAGTCGTTTCAAAAAGGCGGTCACAAACACAGCCCGAACGATCAAGGCTGGTTTGAAAAAGCCAAGTCTTTTTTCTCTTAAAGGGCGTCCTCATGCAATGGTTGGGCTTGGCCGCAGGGCTTTTGGTCGCTGTAACAGCAGGGGCACAAACGCCCAACGATTTGAGCCGCTGCTTGGCCGAGTTAGAAGCCCCGGCCAGGCAAGCGGGCGTGAGCGCTGCGACTTGGCGCGAACACACCACGGGCTTGGTGTCGGAACCACGGGTGATCGCCGCACTCAACACACAGCCCGAATTCAGCACACCCATCTGGGACTATTTGGCCGTCTTGGTGGACGATGAGCGGGTGGCGCAAGGCCAGGCCATGCTGAGCACTCACGCCGTTGTGCTGCGCCGCGTGCACGAGCGCTTTGGCGTGGACCCTGCCACCGTGGTGGCGGTGTGGGGAGTGGAGAGCAATTACGGTCAAGGCTTTGGCCGCTATCCCATTGTCCAGGCCTTGGCCACTTTGTCGTGCGAAGGCCGCCGACAAACCTTTTTTCGCGGTGAGCTGTTCGCGGCGCTGCGCATCGTGCAAGCGGGTCACTTCCCCGCCGAACGGTTCGTGGGCTCCTGGGCCGGTGCCTTTGGCCATACCCAATTCATGCCCACCACCTTCGAGCGCTTGGCCGTTGACTTTGACGGTGATGGCCGCGCCGACCTGATGGGCAACACCGCCGACGCGCTGGCCTCAACCGCCCACTTCTTGCAACGCGCGGGCTGGAAAGACGGTCAGGTTTGGGGCTTTGAGGTGCAAATGCCCAATGGGGCGGTGCCTGCCAGCGGCGAGGGTCGTCGCGTCAAACGAGACGCGGGTCATTGGCGTTCGCTGGGCTTGCGCCGCGCCGACGGCAACGCGCTGCCCGCCAACCTGCCCCAAGCCGGTTTGATGCGACCGGCTGGCCCACAAGGCCCGGCGTTTTTGGTGATGCGCAACTTCGACGCGGTCTTCAGCTACAACGCCGCCGAGAGTTACGGTTTGGCGATTGCGCATTTGGCCGATCGTTTGCGCGGCGGTGCACCGTTCGTGACCGCATGGCCGACCGACGACCCAGGCCTGTCCCGAGCCGATCGGCGCAACCTGCAAACGTTGCTGCTCATGCGCGGGCACGACATCGGTGAGGTCGATGGTGCCTTGGGCGAGAGAAGCCGTGCGGCCATCCGCGCCGAACAAGCCCGCTTGGGCTGGCCGGTGGATGGCCGGGCTGGGCAGCGCTTGCTGCAAGCGCTGCGCCAGCCCTGAAGGATTCAACAGCGCTTTAGCCGCCCAAACCAGCGAAGACGTTTTGCACGTCTTCGTTGTCGTCGATCGCGGCCAAGAAGGCTTCAACTTCGGCCAAGGCCTCGGCGCTTAGGCTGGCGGGGTCAACTGGGTTCTTGGGTTGGTAGCCGAGCTTGTTGGACAGCACGGTGAAGCCGTGGGCCGGCAAAGCGCGGCTGACCAAGTCCAAGTCGGTGGCTTCGGTGATGAACACCGTCACGCCGTCTTCGTCGGCGGGCTCGAAGTCTTGTGCGCCCGCTTCGATGGCGGCCAGTTCGGGGTCGGCCGCTGGCGCGGCGGGTTCGGCTTCGATGATGCCCACGTGGTTGAAGTCCCACGACACCGAGCCGCTGGTGCCTTGCTGGCCCTTGCGGAACAACACGCGCATGTCGGAGGCGCTGCGGTTGACGTTGTCGGTCAGCACCTCAATCATCACCGGCACCTGGTGCGGCGCAAAGCCTTCGTAAATCACGCGCTCAAAGCTCACCGCATCACCCAGCAAGCCCGCGCCTTTTTTGATGGCGCGCTCCAGCGTGTCTTTGGGCATGGAGACCTTGCGGGCTTGCTCAACCACCAAACGCAGGCGCGAGTTGGCCGAGGGGTCGGCGCCGTTGCGGGCCGCGATCATGATGTCTTTGGCCAAGCGGCCAAACAATTTGCCTCGGGCGTCTGCGGCTTGTGCCTTGCCTTTGGCTTTCCACTGTGCGCCCATGGGCAGCTCCTTGCGTGATGGGACTCGCCGCCACGGCGATCCAAGCCTTGAAGTGTAGTGGACGGACGTGGTCCCACAAGCCAGGTGTGGCTCACCACAGCGCGCTCAAACGCCCCCCATCGAGCCGCCAAGCCGCGCTGGCCATGGCGCGGGCCTCGGCTTCGTCGTGTGTCACCAGCACGGCGCGCATCCCGTGCTCGGCGATGCGCTGGGCGAATTCGGCGCGCAAGTCGGTGCGCAAATCGGCATCGAGCGCGGAAAAGGGCTCGTCGAGCAACAAAGCGCGTGGCTGCGTGATCAAGGCACGCGCCAAGGCCACGCGCTGTTGTTCGCCCCCCGACAAAGTACCCACGCGCTCCAGCCCACGTCCGCCCAAACCAAACCGCTGCAGTACATCGGCGGCGCGTTCGCGGGCTTGGGCTCGCGCCATGCCTTGCTCCACCAAACCAAAGGCCACGTTGTCTTGCAGGTTCAGGTGCGGGAACAGCGCGAAGTCTTGGAACATCAGGGCCAAGCGGCGGCGCTCGGGCGGCCAGTCGCTGATGTCTTGGCCGTCGAGCCAGACGCGGCCCGATTCGGGCACCTCCAGCCCAGCGATGATGTTGAGCAACGTGCTTTTGCCGCTGCCCGAAGCGCCCAGCAGGGCCACGGTTTGCCCCGGCGCAACCGCCAAGCTCACGCCACGCAACAGCGGCTGGCGCTCGCCCTTCGGACCAGTCCAGTGGTGGGAGATGTCGCGCAGTTCAAGCATGGTTCGATTCTCGCCGGGGGCGCCCTTCAATCAACACAAACACACACAGCGCCAAAACCATGAGCCCAGCCGAGAGCACCCAGGCCGTGTCCAGGTTGGCCGCGCCGGGGCGGCCCAAACGCTGGTAAATCAAGGTGGTCATGGTCAACCACTCGGGTCGAGACAAGAGCAGTGAGACCGCAAATTCACCCAACATGGTGGCCGCAGCAAAGGCCACGCCACGGCGCAAGGCACTCGACACCAGCGGCAGCGTCACGCGCCACCACACCCGCCAAGGCCCCGCGCCCAAACTGGACGCGGCCTGTGCGTATTGCGATGGCAAGGCGTCCAGTGCGCCAGCCAAGGCTTTGGCCACAAAGGGGTAGGCCAACAGTGCGTACGCCAACACCAACAGCGGCATGCTCGCCAACCACTGCGGGTACAAGAGCAAGAAACCAAAAGCCAAGGCCACGGGCGAGACCACCAGCGGCGCATACGCGCTGGCGCGCCAAGCCAAAGCCGGCAAGGCCCAACGGCGCATGGCTTGACCGGCCAGCGCGTGCAGCACACCCAAGACCGTGGCCACACCCAAGGCCATGGCGGTGAAGCGCAAGGTGTTGCCCAAGGCCAAATGCACGTCGGCGTCGGCCCACACCGCCGCGCCCTGCCCCCACCAAAGTGCGTGTACGCCTTGCACCAAGAGCGCCAGCAGCGGTGCACCACACAACAGCACCCAAGTCAGCAGCGACAGCGCCCACCAGCCCCAAGCGGCTCGACCCGCCAAGGCTTGGCGCGGCACGGGTGCCACGCGGTTCGAACTGGCCAAACGCCGCTCCACCCACGCATAGACCCAGGCCACGCCCAAGGTCAGCGCCAGCATGGCCACGGCCAAACGCGCCGCCGGTCCCAAGGCCAGTTCGTGTGCCACCAGCGTGTAAATCTCCACCTCCACCGTGGCCCAGCGTTGGCCGCCGAGCACCAACGCCAAGCCAAAACCGGTGAAGCAATACAAAAACACCAAGCACAGCGCCGACGCCAACCACGGCGCCGCCACCGGCCACTCCACCCGCCAAAACGCCCGCCAAGGCGTCGCGCCCAAGGTGCGCGCCGCCGCCAGTTGGCGTGCGCTCACCCGTGCCAGTCCGTCCACACCGGCACGCACCACCAAACACAGGTTAAAAAACACATTGCCCAACAGGAGCATCCAAGGTGTGTCAACCAAGGACCAGCCAGCCTGCGCCAGCGGCCCGCCCAACCAACCGCGTGGCCCCCACAAAGACAAAACAGCCAACGCGGCCACCAACGTGGGCACCACAAAGGGCAGCATCAAAGCGCGCTGCCACCACAAGCGCCCACGAAATTCCAACCGCGCCAACACCCAGGCCATGGGCAGGCCCAACACCAAACACAGCACACACGTGGCCAACGCTTGCACCAGCGTCCAACCCACGCGAAAGCGCAGGTGCGCGTCCTGCCACCACGGCCCGCTGTCGATCACGGCCATGCCCGTCACCGACTCGCCCCAGAAGCCTTGACCCAGCAAACGCGCCATGGGCGCGACCAAGGCCAAGACCACCACCAACAAAGGCAAAGCCGCCAGCCACAGGGCGTGGCGGCGCTGGCGAATCACTTCAACACCACCCGCGTCCAATGTTGCTGCCAAGCGCCCGCGTTTTCTGTCAGCGCCTTCAAGGGCAGGGCTTCAAAATGGGCCGGCGCTTGCGCGTGTTGCATCACCGGATCTTGGGCCACACCGGGCTCAGCGGGGTACATCCACATCGTGGTTTGCAAGGCCTGCTGCACAGGAACAGACCGCAAAAACTCGATGAACTTCACACCGGCCTCACGGGCTTTGCCGCCCTTAATCAAGGCGGCCCCTTCAACCTGTCGAAACACACCACCATTCAAAAACAGGTTGGCGGTGGGCGACGTGCTGATCTTTTCTTTGCTGTAAAACACCTCGGCGGCGGGGCTGGTGGCGTAGCTCACCACGATGGGACGGGTGCCGCCGTTGCGACTGAACTCGGTGTAATACGCCTCGCTCCAACCCTTGACCACCTTGACGCCGTTGGCGCGCATCTGAGCCCACCAGTCGAACGCAGCCTGCTCACCCAAACCGGCGATGGTGGCCAACATAAAGGCTTGGCCTGGGCTGGAGGTGGCTGGGTTGGACACCACCAGCAAATCGCGGTAAGCGGGCGTGGTCAAGTCTTGCAAGCGCTTGGGCACGGCCAAGCCTTTTTTCTCGAACCAAGCCTTGTCGATGTTGAGGTTGACAAAGCCAAAGTCAATGGGCACCACACCGCCGTGCACACCGCTGGGCTCGGCTTGGTCCGCCAACGCAGCGGCGGCGGGGCGCTGCCCGGCCGGGCCTGGGTAGCGGTCCAGAATGCCCGCAGCCAAAGCCCGCGGCAGCAAGGTGTTGTCGATGCCGTAGACCACATCGGCCACGGGCGAGGCTTTGGACAGGATGAGCTTGTTGAGCATCTCCCCGGCGTCGCCGCCTTTGATGATCTGCAGCTTCACGCCCGCGTCTTGCTCGAACTGCGCCAACAAGGGCTTGGGCAGATCGAACGAGCTGTGCGTCATGACGCGCAACGTGGTTTGCGCGTGGGCCGCACCGGCCACACACATCACCGCCAAAGAAGTGGATACCCAAACAAAAAACCGCCGTTGCATAAAAACCGCCTTTCTTTCAAAACACGCCCACGCGGGGCATGAAAGAGAAAGCCGTCGGTCCGCCAGGCGGTTCATGGGCATTCGCATCACGCTCCCTACGCTGGCACAACCCAGATCAGGTGAGAGGGGTATTTCTCAGCCCGGCCAACACGTGGCGGGCACCCCCGGTGAACAGGTGATTGTAGGGCTATGCACAGCGTGCATCACTTAATCGCGACTTGGCCTTAGACAGACACGCACAACGTGCGTAAGCTTCGCGTCACCTTCACCCCGCGTGAACCTTTGGAGACCCCATGAACAACCACGCCGCACACGCCCAAGCCGCTCACTCGCCCGCCGCATTGACCGCAGCCCTGCCGTCTTACTTGGACCCCCAGCACCTAGGACCTTGGGGCATTTACCTGCAACAGGTGGACCGCGTCACACCCTACTTGGGTACGTTGGCGCGTTGGGTCGACACGCTCAAGCGCCCCAAACGCACGCTCATCGTCGATGTGCCGATCCACCTAGACGATGGCACCGTGGCCCACTTTGAGGGCTACCGGGTGCAACACAACACCAGCCGGGGACCGGGCAAAGGCGGCGTGCGCTTCCACCAAAACGTGACCTTATCCGAGGTGATGGCGTTGTCGGCCTGGATGTCGATCAAAAACGCTGCCGTCAACGTGCCCTACGGCGGTGCCAAAGGCGGCATTCGGGTCGACCCACGCCAACTCTCCATGGGTGAGCTCGAACGCATGACGCGCCGCTACACCAGCGAAATCGGCCTGATCATCGGCCCGAGCAAAGACATTCCCGCCCCAGACGTGAACACCAACGAACAAATCATGGCGTGGATGATGGACACCTACTCCATGAACG
The DNA here is from genome assembly GCA_011391745.1 of Comamonadaceae bacterium. Lineage (GTDB taxonomy): Bacteria > Pseudomonadota > Gammaproteobacteria > Burkholderiales > Burkholderiaceae_C > Hydrogenophaga. Next base: position 2,565 of record JAABPX010000051.1, on the reverse strand, counting down.
AAGGTGCCACCGCCACGGGGGTGGTGACTGGCAAACCAATCGACCTCGGTGGCTCACTGGGTCGGCGTGAGGCCACGGGCCGCGGTGTGTTCACCGTGGGCGTACAAGCCGCGCAACGCATCGGCATGGACGTCTCACAAGCCCGGGTCGCCGTACAGGGCTTCGGTAACGTGGGCGGTATTGCGGGCAAGTTGTTCGCGCAAGCCGGTGCGCGGGTGGTGGCGGTGCAAGACCACGGCGGCACGGTGTGCCGCGAAGCCGGTTTGGACGTGCCAACCCTGCTCGCCCACGTGGCACAACACGGCACGGTGGCTGGGTTTGCCGGGGCCGAGGTCTTGGACGATGACGCATTTTGGTCGGTGCCGTGCGACATCCTGATCCCCGCCGCGCTGGAGCAACAAATCACCGAACACAACGCCCACCGCATCCAAGCCCGCTTGGTCATTGAAGGCGCCAACGGCCCCACCACACCACAAGCCGACGACATCTTGAACGACCGTGGCATTTTGGTGGTGCCCGATGTGATCGCCAACGCCGGTGGCGTCACGGTGAGTTACTTCGAATGGGTGCAGGATTTTTCGAGCTTCTTCTGGAGCGAAGACGAAATCAACGCGCGTTTGGTGCGCATCATGCAAGAGGCCTTTGCGGCGGTGTGCCAAGTGGCCGACGACCACCGCGTGAGCCTGCGCACCGCCACCTTCATTGTGGCGTGCAAACGCATCTTGCACGCACGCGATTTGCGCGGCCTCTACCCTTGAAGCCTCAGGCGTCTTGCCAGTCCAAGGGCCACTGGCCCGAGGCCACTTGTTGCCACCACCACGCGCCGACCAGCGTCTTGCCGTCGATGACTTGACCGTCGCGACACCAATCGCTGAGCTCGGACAAGGTGGCACTAAAAACATCCAAGAACTCCCCTTCATCGAGTGCGCGCTCGCCCAATTGCAAGCCACGGGCGAACCAAATCTCGATGCGTTCGTCGGCGTAACCAATGGTGGGGGCCATCACGCCGGCACGCGCCCATTGTGCGGCTTGGTAGCCGGTTTCTTCGCGCAGTTCGCGCTGCGCGCAGTGCAAGGCGCTTTCGCTCGGGTCCAATTTGCCGGCCGGAAATTCGATCATCACCTGCCCCATGGGGTGGCGGTATTGGCGCTCCATCACGGCGCGGCCGTCCTCCAACAAAGCAATCACCATGACCGCACCGGGGTGCAAGACGTATTCGCGTGTGGCGCTCTGGCCATTGGGCAGCCGCACGGTGTCACGCACCACGTGCAAAAAATGACCCCGCAGAACCGTCTCTTGCGACAGGCGCGTTTCGCTCAGGCCGTCGCTGCTCATGCCTCGCTCAGCCGTGGCGCTTGAACAGGTAGCGGTAAACAAAACCAGGAAACGCCAAGGTCAAAAACAGCGCGGCGGTGGTGGCGTAGAACTCCCAGCCTTGCGGGTAGATTTGGCCGGTGTATTGCTCCAAACCCAAACCCACCGCACCCACCGCGAAGTACCACACCACCAATTCGATGGCGTGAATACCCACGTGTTTGGCTTGGGCGCGTGGCCAGATCAACAACCAGCGGTTGTTCAAAAACGGGGCATTGGCCGCCAACAGGCTGGCCAACAACACCAGCATCACCAAAGCGTCTGTGTTCATGGTTTATTTGCCCAATGTCGAAACGGCCTGAGCGCACAAAGTCATCAAACCGCCGGGGAAAATGCCCAAAATCAGCACCAATGCGCCGTTGATGGTCAAAACGGTGCGCACTTCGGTGCTGCCGCCCACAGCCTCGGTTTGTGTCGGTGCGTCAAAGTACATGACCTTGACCACACGCAAATAATAGAAAGCACCGATCAAGGACATCATCACCGCGAACACAGCGAGCCAAAGGGACCACGCTTGTGAAGACGCCATCAGGGCCTGCAAAACCGAGAGCTTGGCGTAGAAGCCCACCATCGGTGGCACGCCCGCGAGCGAGAACATGCAAATGGCCATGACCGCAGCGAACAGCGGGCTGCGGCGGTTCAAGCCAGCCAAGTCGGCCAAGTTCTCGGACTCAAAGCCCCGACGCGACAACAACAAGATCACACCGAAGGTGCCCAAGGTGGTGAGCACATAGGTGATGACGTAGAACATCGAAGCGCCGTACGCATTGGCTGTGTTGTCGGCCGCGCCAGGCACCACACCGGCCACCAAGGCCAGCAGCATAAAACCCATCTGGGCGATGGTGGAAAACGCCAGCATGCGCTTGAGGTTGGTCTGGGCAATGGCCGCCAAGTTGCCGATCAGCAAAGACGACACGGCCAAGACCGCCAGCATTTGTTGCCAGTCAAAGGCCAAAGGCTGCAGGCCTTCGACCAGCAAGCGCAAGACGATGGCCAAGGCCGCCAACTTGGGCGCGCCACCAATCATCAAAGTCACCGCGGTGGGGGCGCCGTGGTAAACGTCGGGCACCCACATGTGAAACGGCACCACACCGAGCTTAAATGCCAAACCAGCGACCACGAACACCAAGCCCAAGACCAACACCTGGGCCGAACCTTTGAGGGTGGCTTCACCACCGGCAATGGCCGCCA
>JAABPX010000050.1 GCA_011391745.1 Comamonadaceae bacterium | reverse complement strand
CCATGACCTCACCCAATTGCAAAGAGCCGGTGGCACCGTACACCAAGGACAGGCCGTAGAGCAAGAAGCCGCTGGCCAACGCGCCGAGCACGAAGTACTTCATGGCGGCTTCGCTGGAGTCGGCGTTGTCGCGGCGCAAGGCCACCAAGGCGTAACCCGAGAGTGTCAAGAGCTCCAGACCCAGGTAGATCACCAGAAAGTGGTTGCCCGAGATCATCACGAACATGCCCAGCAAAGAGAACAGGCCCAAGGTGAAGATCTCACCGCCGCGCAACATGTCGCGTTCGGCCGAGTAGGCACGGCCATAAGAGAAGGTGACCATCATGGCCAGTGCGGCACAGGCCTTGAGCCAGTTGCCCATGGGGTCGCTCACCACTTGCCCGCCAAAACCCGAGAGGGTTTCACCGGTCATGGCGTAGGTGGCGGTCAACAGCACCACGGCGGCCAGCGTGAGCTGGGTCAAGCCATAAGTCAGACCACGCAGGGGCGTTTTCACGCCCAGGTCCAGCAGCGCGATCACACACGCCATGCCCAGCAAAAGAATTTCAGGGTAAGCCGTGATCCAGCTGATGTTGTCAATCATGTCGGCACTCTCTTTGTGTCTTGTGCAATCGGTTCTTCAATCGGTCAACATTGACCGCTCAGGGCAATTTGGAGATGGCGACGTGGCGCAGCAACTCGATGACGGAGGCGTCCATCACGTCGGTGAAAGGTTTGGGGTAGACGCCCATGAAGAGCACCGCCACCGCCAAAACCGACATCACCAAAAATTCTCGGCCGTTGATGTCCGTCAAGGCCTTGACGTTGTCATTGGCGGGCTCACCCAAGTACACCCGCTTGAACATCCAAAGGGAATACGCCGCGCCAAAAATCAGGGCCGAGGCGGCCAGTGCACCCACCCAAAAGTTGGCTTTGACGGCCGCCAAAATCACCATCCACTCGCCCACAAAACCCGCGGTGCCGGGCAAGCCGCAGTTGGCCATGGTGAAGAGCAAGGCGAAAGCGGCGAACTTGGGCATGGTGTTGACCACGCCGCCGTAATCGGCAATTTCACGCGAGTGAACGCGGTCGTACAACACACCAATCGACAAGAACATGGCCGCCGAGACAAAGCCGTGTGCAATCATTTGCACGATGGCCCCCGATACGCCGAGGTCACTGAAGACAAAGAAGCCCAGGGTCACAAAACCCATGTGCGCCACCGACGAATAAGCCACCAGCTTTTTCATGTCTTGCTGCACCATGGCGACCAAACCCACGTACACCACCGCCACCAAAGACAAGGTGATCATGAGCCAAGCCCACTCTTGCGAGGCGTCCGGCAAGATGGGCAAAGAGAAACGCAAGAAACCGTAAGCGCCAAGCTTGAGCATGATGGCCGCCAACACCGCTGAGCCCCCCGTGGGCGCTTCAACGTGCACATCGGGCAGCCACGTGTGCACCGGCCACATCGGCACCTTCACCGCAAAGGCGGCAAAGAAGGCAAAGAACAAGAGGGTTTGCGCGGTCTCACCCAAGGGCAATTTGTACCAAGTGGCCAAATCGAAGCTGCCGCCCGACTGGTTGTAGAGGTAAATCAAGGCCACCAGCATCAACAAAGAGCCGAGCAAGGTGTAGAGAAAAAACTTGAACGCGGCGTAGATTTTGTTCGGGCCGCCCCAAATACCGATGATCAGGTACATCGGAATCAGTGTGGCTTCGAAGAACACATAAAACAGCATCGCGTCTTGCGCAGTGAACACGCCGATCATCAGACCCGACAAGATCAAGAACGCGCCCATGTACTGGTTCACGCGCTGATCAATTGTCCAGCTGGCCACCACCACGACGACGGTGATGAAGGCGGTGAGCAACACCAACCACAACGAAATGCCGTCCACGCCCAGGTGATAGTGCACATTAAATGCGGGCACCCAAAGGACTTTTTCCACAAACTGCATGGCCGCACTGCCGGTCTCAAAACCGCCGTACAAAGGCAAGGTCACAAGCAAGGCGGCCAAAGCGCCGATCAACGCCAACCAGCGCACCAAGGGCGCCTGTGGCTCGCGGCCCAAGGCCAACAAGATTGCACCCACCGCTATCGGTGTCCAAATCGCAAGGCTCAGCAAACCCATTTTTTATTCTCCTTATTTGGCGAGCCAGACGAAGTAAGTCATGAACAAGAACACGCCGACGATCATCATCAAAGCGTAGTGGTAGAGGTAGCCGCTTTGGGCGCGGCGCACCCAAGACGACACAGCGCCCACCAACTTCCAGCTTGCATTGACCACGCCGCCTTCGATGACACCACGGTCACCGCCCTGCCAGAACACCGTACCCAAGGCGCGGGCACCACGGGCCAAGACGTTCTCGTTGAACCAATCGAGGTAGTACTTGTTTTCCATGACCACAATCAGCGGGCGCAAAGCGCGGGCGATGGCCGCTGGCACGGCGGGGTTGATCAGGTACATGTACCAAGCCATCACCGCACCGGCCAAGGCCAAATACAGGGGCGGCGTGTGCAAAGCGTGCGAGACCATGGCCACAGGGCCGTGGAAGATCTTGGCGAACTCGGCCAGCGCCGGGTGGGCCGCGCTGTTGACGGTGATCGCGTCTTGCAAGAAGGTGCCGAACAACATGGTCTCAATCGTGAAGAAACCAATCAGCACCGAGGGGATGGCCAATAGCACCAAGGGCACGGTCACGACCCATGGGGTTTCGTGGGGCTTGCCATCGCCATGGTGATCGTCGTGACCGTGGTGGTCATCGTGGTGCGTATCGGGGTTCTGGTCGTAACGCTCCTTACCGTGGAAGACCAAGAAGTACAAGCGGAAGGAATAGAAGGAGGTGACAAACACCCCAGCCAAGACCGCGAAGTAGGCAAAGCCAGCGCCGGGCAGGTTGCTGAAATGCACGACTTCGATGATGCTGTCCTTGGAGTAAAAACCCGAGAAGAACGGTGTGCCGATCAGCGCCAAGGTGCCGATGAGCGAAGTGATCCAGGTGATGGGCATGTACTTGCGCACGCCACCCATCCAGCGGATGTCTTGGTTGTGATGCAAGCCCATGATGACCGAGCCAGCGGCCAAGAACAGCAAGGCCTTGAAGAAGGCGTGCGTCATGAGGTGGAACACCGCGACCGAATAGGCCGATGCGCCCAGTGCCACGGTCATGTAACCGAGCTGCGACAGGGTGGAATAGGCCACCACGCGCTTGATGTCGTTTTGGATGATGCCCAAAAAGCCCATGAACAAGGCGGTGATCGCGCCGATGACCATGATGAAGTTCAGCGCCACATCGGACAGCTCAAAAATCGGCGACATGCGGCTGACCATAAAAATGCCCGCCGTCACCATGGTGGCCGCGTGAATCAACGCCGAGATCGGGGTGGGGCCTTCCATCGAATCGGGCAACCAGACGTGCAGCGGAAACTGGGCCGACTTGCCCATGGCGCCGATGAACAAACAGATCGCGATCACCGTGACCAGCATCCAGTCGGTGCCGGGCAAGCTCAACGCGCCGAGCTCGTTGGTTTTGGCGAAGATCTCGGTGTAGTTCAAGCTGCCGGTGTAGGCGGCGATCAGGCCAATGCCCAAGATGAAGCCGAAGTCGCCCACGCGGTTAACCAAAAAGGCTTTCATGTTGGCGAAGATCGCGCTGGGTTTGTTGAACCAAAAACCGATCAGCAAATACGACACCAAGCCCACGGCCTCCCAGCCAAAGAAGAGCTGCAGTAAGTTGTTGCTCATCACCAGCATCAGCATGGAGAAGGTGAACAGCGAGATGTAGGCGAAGAAGCGGTTGTAGCCTTTGTCTTCTTCCATGTAACCGATGGTGTAGAGGTGCACCATGAGCGAGACAAAGGTGACCACACACATCATCATGGCGGTCAGGCCATCGACCATAAAGCCGATTTCCATCTTCAAGCCACCCACGACCATCCACTCGTAAAGGGTTTCGTTGAAGCGTGCGCCGTCCATCACGGCCAACAGGGTCATGACAGACAAAACAAAGGACACCAACACGCCCAAAATGGTCAGGCTGTGCGTGGCGCGGCGGCCCAACACATTGCCCCCGAAGGTGGTGCCCAAAATGCCGGCCAGTGTGGCGCCGACCAGCGGGGCCATGGGAACGGCCAGCAGGATGCTTGCGGATAGGTTGGAGCTCATGGTCTTGTTCGGATCGTGATCGGTTCGATGGGAGGGCCTCAGCCCTTAAGGCTGTTGAGCGTCTCAACGCTGATGGAGGACTTGTTGCGGAACAAGAGCACCAAAATCGCCAAGCCAATCGCCGACTCGGCGGCGGCCACGGTCAGGATGAAGAACACAAACACCTGTCCGTGCATGTCACCCAAGAAATGCGAGAAGGCCACGAAGTTCATGTTCACCGCCAAGAGCATCAACTCGATGGCCATGAGCAAAACGATCAGGTTCTTGCGGTTGATGAAAATGCCCATCACCGAAATGGCAAACAAAACGGCGCCCACCGACAAAAAGTGGCCCAAGGTCAAACTGCTGGCGATCATGCGGCGCCCTCCTCTTTGGCAGGTGTTGCGGGCGCAGCGGCCCGTGTGGCCTTCATGGACACCACGCTCAAACGGTCGGCGGCGCGAACGCGCACCTGCTGCGAAGCGTCGATGGTTTTGGTGTCTTTGCGCTGACGCAAGGTCAAAGCAATGGCCGCGACCATGGCCACCAACAAAATCACCGCAGCGATTTCCACGGGGTACAGGTACTCGGTGTAGAGCAAGATGCCCAGCTCACGGGTGTTGGAGTAATCCACCGCGTTGATGCCGGTCAGCGGCAAATCGGGGTTGGCCGAGAGCCTGGGAAAACCAGCCCACAGCACGGCGATCAACTCGAACGCCACCAAACCACCGAGCGCTGCGGCCAAGGGCAGGTTGCGCCAAAAACCCCGGCGCATGGCGTCGATGTTGATGTCGAGCATCATCACCACAAACAAAAACAGCACCATCACGGCACCGAGGTAAACCAGCACCAAGGTGATGCCCAAGAACTCGGCCTTGAGCAAGAGCCACAGAGCGGCGGCTTGCGAAAACGCCAGCATCAAGTAGAGCACGGCGTGCACCGGGTTGCGCGCGGTGACAACCCGCAGGGCCGCGAACAACAAGACCCCAGCGAAGAGGTAGAAAAATCCAGAGGTGTAATCCATGGGCGTGTCTTTGCGTGAAGGGCTCAGGTGTCAGCGGTAAGGCGCGTCGGCTGCTTTGGCCGCAGCGATCTCTTTTTCGTAGCGGTCGCCCACGGCGAGCAGCATGTCTTTGGTGAAGTACAGGTCACCGCGTTTTTCGCCGTGGTACTCCAAGATGTGGGTCTCGACGATGGCGTCCACCGGACAAGCCTCTTCGCAAAAGCCACAGAAGATGCACTTGGTCAGGTCGATGTCGTAACGCGTGGTGCGGCGTGTGCCGTCGTCTCGCGCATCGCTCTCGATGGTGATGGCCATGGCTGGGCACACCGCTTCGCACAATTTGCAAGCGATGCAACGCTCTTCACCGTTTTCGTAACGGCGCTGCGCGTGCAGGCCACGGAAGCGCGGCGACAAGGGCGTTTTTTCTTCGGGGAATTGCACCGTGACTTTGCGACGGAACGCGTAGCGACCGGTCAAGGCCATGCCTTTGAGCAACTCCACGAGCAGAAAACTTTTAGCGAAATCGCGCCAAGAAAAAGGGGCAACAGCGGTGTGTGACATGGTGTTTGCCTGACTCATTTCCAAATGTTCCAAGGGGTCTGCATCAAAGCGCCGACCAGCACCAACCAGATCAGGGTCACGGGGATGAAGATCTTCCAACCCAAACGCATGATTTGGTCATAACGGAAGCGGGGGAAGGTGGCGCGGATCCAGATGAACATCGAGACCACCACAAAGGTTTTCAGGCCCAACCAGATCCAACCCGGCACAAATTCCAAACCGGCCACGGGTGCATCCCAGCCGCCCAAGAACATCAAAACAGCCAAGATGGAGACCAACCACATGCTGGCGTATTCGGCCAAGAAGAAGATGGCAAAGCCCATGCCCGAGTACTCGACCATGTGACCAGCCACGATTTCGGCTTCGCCCTCGACCACGTCAAAGGGGTGGCGGTTGGTTTCGGCCACACCCGAGATCAGATAAACCATAAAAATCGGCAGCAAGGGCAACCAGTTCCAAGACAGGAAGTTCAGGCCCATGTCCGCAAAGGTGCCGCGCTCTTGTGAAGCCACGATCTCGCCCAGGTTCAAACTGCCAGCGGTCATGACCACGACCAAGAAGCAAAAACCGATGGCGATTTCATACGACACCATTTGGGCCGAAGCGCGCAGCGCACCCAAAAAGGCGTACTTGGAATTCGACGCCCAACCGGCAATGATCACGCCATACACCTCAATGGAGGTGATGGCCAAGATCACCAACAAACCCGCATTCAAATTGGCCAACACGGCTTCGGGTCCAAACGGCACCGCCACCCAAGCGGCCAAGGCCGGCATGATGGCCATGATGGGGCCCAAACGGAACAGGCCGTTGCTCGCGGCGCTCGGGCGAATCAGCTCTTTGGTCAAGAGCTTGATGGCGTCGGCAATCGGCTGCAGCAAACCAAAGGGGCCCACGCGGTTGGGACCCAAGCGCACCTGCATAAAGCCCAACAGCTTGCGCTCCCACAAAGTCAGGTACGCCACAGCGCCCATCAGCGGGGCCAAGACGGCCACGATTTTGATGAGGATCCACAGCACGGGCCAAGTGGCCTCGGCCCACCACGGCGCGGCGATCAGACCCAGGCCAGCGTTGTACATCGTGTCGATCATGCGGCCACTCCTGCGCGGGCATCGGCGGTGAGTTGCAGCGAAGACGCGCGGCGCACCAGTCCATCGAGTTGGTAAATCGGGGCCACACAAGGCTCAAGTGTGGCGGCTTGTGTGTCGATGGCCGAAGCCACGGCGTTGGACAAACGTGCGCTGTCCACCACCTCACCCACACGAACCCCCGGCAAGGCCGAGGCCAGCACCGCTTGCGACGAATCGGCGTCAAAACCGCTCAAACCCAAAAGGTTGCCCAACACGCGCAACACCTTCCAAGCGGGACGGGCCTCGCCCAAGGGGCGCACCACGGCGTGGAAGCTTTGCAAACGACCCTCGGTGTTGACGAAGGAGCCCGAGGTTTCGGTGAACGGGGCGATGGGCAACAGCACATCGCTGATGTCGCTATTGGTTTTGAAGGCGCTCAGGGTGACGACCATCTCAGCCGCCAGCAAGCCTTGGCCTTCGGCGACGCTGTCCAAACCGGGCTCCACGCCCAACAGGACCGCGGCCTTCAGGCCCCCGCGCAGCATTTGGCTGGCGTTTTGTCCGCCCTGCCCTGGCACGGCGCGCACCAACTGGGCACCGACGCTGTTGGCGGCTTCACCCAAGTAACCGACGGTCGCGCCCGTGCGCTCACCGATCCACTGAGCCAAAGCCAAGAGGCTGCTGGCTTTTTCGTGGTGAGCGGCGGCGTTGCCGAGCAAGATGGCTTTGTCTTCACCACCCATCAGCGATTGGGCAACGGCGCGATCGGCCTCGCTGGGCGTGGCGCTGACCGGGGCGACCACACCTTGGGCTTCGGCCACAGCGGCCGCCACTCCGGCCAAAGCCATGACCCACTGCGACGATGGCGCGATCAGGGTTTGTTGCAGCCGCATGGCCCAATCGATGGGCTGGGCCACCAAAGCGCTGAGCTGCGCCCCTTGACGCACGGCTTGACGCAAGCGCTGCGCCATCAGGGGCTGATCCTTACGCAGGTTTGAGCCCACCACCAGCACGCGCTGCACGGTGGACAAAGACGCCAAAGAACGGCCCAGCCAGCGCGCGGTGCCCGGTGCACCCACGTTGCTGAAGTCGGCGGTGCGCAAGCGCGCATCGATGTTTTCGCTGCCCAAACCGCGCACCAAGGCGCTGGCCAAGGCCAACTCTTCGACCGTGCTGTGGGGGCTGGCGAGCAAACCAATCGTCTGAGCGCCGTGATCGGCCTTGACCTGTTTCAAGCCATTGGCCACGTATTCCAAGGCGGTTTGCCAGTCCACCGTTTTCCATTCTCCGCCTTGCTTGAGCATGGGCTGGGTCAGGCGGTCTTCGGCGTTTAAGGCTTCATAAGAAAAACGGTCGCGGTCGGCGATCCAGCATTCGTTGACGGCATCGTTTTCCAGCGGCACCACGCGCATGACGCGGTGGTTCTTGACCTGAACAATCAGGTTGGCGCCGGTGGCGTCGTGTGGGCTCACACTCTTGCGGCGCGAGAGTTCCCACGTGCGGGCTTGGTAACGGAAGGGTTTGCTGGTGAGCGCGCCAACGGGGCAGATGTCGATCATGTTGCCCGAGAGTTCCGAGTCGACCGACTGGCCCACAAAGGTTTCGATCTCGGCGTGTTCGCCGCGGTGGCTCATGCCAAGCTCCATCACGCCAGCAATTTCTTGACCGAAGCGAACACAGCGGGTGCAGTGGATGCAGCGGCTCATTTCTTCCATCGACACCAGCGGGCCCACGTCTTTGTGGAAGACCACGCGCTTTTCTTCTTCGTAGCGCGACTTCGAAGCCCCGTAACCCACGGCCAAGTCTTGCAACTGGCACTCACCGCCTTGGTCACAAATGGGGCAGTCCAGCGGGTGGTTGATCAGCAAAAACTCCATCACCGACTGCTGGGCCTTGATGGCCTTGTCGCTCTTGGTGCGCACCACCATGCCCATGGTCACGGGTGTGGCACACGCCGGCATGGGCTTGGGTGCTTTTTCCACATCCACCAAACACATGCGGCAGTTCGCGGCAATGGAGAGTTTCTTGTGGTAGCAAAAATGGGGGATATAGGTGCCGGCTTTTTCAGCCGCGTGCATGACCATGCTGCCCGGTGGCACCTCGACCTTTTGGCCGTCGAGTTCAATTTCAACCATGTTGTTTTGCCTTTAACCCGCTCAAACGTAAGGAGCCACAACGCACTTTTTGTGTTCGATGTGGTGCTCGAACTCGTGCCGGAAATGTTTGACCATGGCACGCACCGGCATGGCCGCTGCATCGCCCAACGCACAAATGGTGCGGCCCATGATGTTCTCGGCCACGTTGTCGAGCAAAGCCATGTCGCTGGGCTTGCCCTCGCCGCGCTCAATGCGATCCACCATGCGCCACAACCAGCCCGTGCCCTCGCGGCAAGGGGTGCACTGGCCACAGCTTTCGTGCATGTAGAAGTAACTCAAGCGCTGCAAAGACTTGACCATGCACCGCGTCTCGTCCATCACAATCACAGCACCCGAACCCAACATGGAGCCGCCTTCTTTGGCGATGCTGTCGTAATCCATCGTGAGCGTCATCATCAGATCGCCGGGAATGACGGGCGAAGACGACCCACCGGGGATCACGGCTTTTAATTGGCGGCCACCGCGCACGCCACCGGCAAGCTCCAAGAGCTTGGCAAACGGTGTGCCCATCGGCACCTCGTAATTGCCTGGGCGCTCCACGTCGCCGCTGACCGAGAAAATCTTGGTGCCGCCGTTGTTTGGCTTGCCACACTCAAGGTAAGCCTGACCACCGTTGCGAATGATCCAAGGCACGGCCGCGAAGGTTTCGGTGTTGTTGATGGTGGTGGGTTTGCCGTACAAACCAAAGCTCGCGGGGAACGGTGGTTTGAAGCGCGGTTGGCCTTTTTTGCCTTCCAAGGATTCGAGCAAAGCGGTTTCTTCGCCGCAAATGTAGGCACCAAAACCATGGAAAGCGTACAGCTGAAAATCGAACTGGCTGCCCATGATGCCTTTGCCCAAGAAGCCGGCCGCACGGGCCTCTTCCAACGCTTCTTCGAAACGCTCGTAAGCGCCGAAAATTTCACCGTGAATGTAGTTGTAGCCCACGCTGATGCCCATGGCGTAAGCGGCAATCGCCATGCCCTCAATCACCACGTGGGGGTTGAACATCAAGATGTCGCGGTCTTTGCACGTACCGGGCTCCCCCTCATCGGAGTTACACACCAAGTACTTTTGGCCAGGGAACTGGCGCGGCATGAAGCTCCACTTCAAACCGGTGGGGAAGCCCGCACCGCCGCGCCCACGCAAGCCCGACGCTTTGACGGCGGCGATCACCTCGTCTTGGGTCATGCCGACCACGCCGGTCTGCGCGTTGGGTGCCGCACCATCGCGACCCAACATTTGGCGCAAGGCGGCGTAACCGCCACGCGCTTCGTAGTCCTTCAACCGCCAGTTCGCGCCGTTCAGACCCGCGTAGATTTGCGGGTTGATGTGGCGATCGTGGAAGCAGGTTTCTTGGCCGGTGGCGGCAAAACGCTCAATGAGCGCTTGGGCTTGGGTGTTGCTGTGGCTCATGCTTTCCCCTCTGCCGCCTTGAGCCCATCGATCAGGGCATCGAGCTTGTCGTTGCTCATGAAGCTGCACATGTGGCGATCGTTGACCAGCATCACGGGCGAATCGGCACAAGCGCCCAAGCACTCGCTTTGCTGCAAGGTGAACAGGCCGTCGGCGGTGGTTTGCCCCATGCTCACACCGAGCTTGTGCTCCAGGTGCGCCAAGGCCTTGCCGCCGTCGCGCAATTGGCACGGCAGGTTGGTGCAAACGTTGAGTTTGTACTTGCCCACCGCTTGCTGGTTGTACATGTTGTAGAAGGTCGTGACCTCGTGGACCGCGATGGGGGCCATGTCCAAATGCCGGGCAATCGCCGCTTCGGCTTCGTGGCTCACGTGCCCTTGCTCTTGCTGCACGATGGCCAAGCAGGCCATCACGGCGGACTGCTTTTGGTCCGAGGGGTACTTGGCCACTTCGCGGTCAAAACGCGCCAAGGTGGCGGCCGACAACGCGGTCACTGGGGAACTGGGGGTCGAGGTGATCATCGATCAATCTCTCCAAAAACAATGTCCATGGTGCCAATAATGGCCACCGCGTCGGCCAGCATGTGGCCGCGTGCCAGCTCGTCCAAGGTGGACAAGTGGGCAAAGCCAGGGGCGCGGATCTTGAGTCGGTAGGGCTTGTTGGCGCCGTCGCTGACCAAGTAAATACCGAACTCGCCCTTGGGGTGTTCCACCGCCGCGTAGGCTTCGCCTTCGGGCACGTGGAAGCCTTCGGTGAAGAGCTTGAAGTGGTGGATGAGGTCTTCCATGCTCGACTTCATGCCTTCGCGCGAGGGCGGCGCGACCTTTCGGTTCTCGGTGATGACCGGGCCGGGGTTGACGCGCAACCAGTCCACACACTGCTTGATGATGCGGTTGGACTGCTTCATCTCTTCCATGCGAACCAAATAGCGGTCGTAGGAGTCACCGGTTTTGCCCAC
>JAABPX010000049.1 GCA_011391745.1 Comamonadaceae bacterium | reverse complement strand
GGCCCGGGTAGGGGCGGCGATTGGCAAGGAAAACGTGCGCTTTGAGCGACTGGAGGGGGCCGAACACGGCGGCAGCCAGTTCAATGCCCCTGAAAACGCTCGCAAGCTACTGGATTTTCTGGATCAAGCCCTCAAACGCTAAAATGCTTTCGCAATCCACGCAAGGGATTCGCTCACTCACCCATCGACCCGCTGGTTAAAAAAACCACGGCCTACTAGGCCTTGTCGTTCCAGTCAGCTTGTTTTGAGCCACCATGTCACACCCCATTCCCCCTACTGCAAATTCACCCGAAAACGCGCAGGACAAGCGGCGCAGTAATGTGCAGCGGGTTGTCACGTTACAACTCGCCAGCATGGGCGGGACGCTGGCCGACACCATTGGTCAGAGCAACCGGCAGCGACTGGTCTGGTTGGGACTGCTGGCTTTGCCGCTGTTGTTTCCGGTTGCGTTGCCCGGCATGGGGTCGGCCGTCGGGGCTTTGTGTATGCTGATTGCCACCGGTCTTTGCACGGGTCACTCGCTGCAATTGCCGACTTGGCTTGCCAAGCGCGAGTTGAATTCGCGTCTAAAGTCGTTGCTGATTGCCTTGGTCAACCGTACTCTCCATCTCTTTGCACGGGCTGCAAGGCCGCGCATGCTGCTTTTGAGCAATAAGTCGGCTAGCCTGTTCAACGGATCGATGCTTTTTGTTGCGGGCTTGTCGATGATGGTTCCCGTACCCGTCATCAGTTTTGACAATGTGCTGCCCGCACTGGCCATCGTCTTGATCGCTTGGGGTTTGCGCCTGCGGGATGGCCTGCTGCTGCTGGCGGGTTATTTGGCTACCGTGGTCGCCGTTGCGTCGGTGCTGCTGCTGTGGTGGGGTGGCACCCAACTGGTCACCTATCTGCTCTCACTAAGCTTGTCTTGATTCCAAGGGCTGGTAGGCGTGTGTCCGTGAACCCACGCACCGCAATACGCATCAGCCCAAGGCCCAACGCGCCGCGCTCACGTACAGCGGAATGCCCACCATCAGGTTGAAGGGGAAGGTCAATCCCAAAGACATGCCGAAGTACAACGACGGCCGTGCTTCTGGGATGGCGTAGCGCAGCACCGCGGGCACGGCGATGTACGACGCGCTGGCGGCCAAGACCATGAGCAAGGCCGCGTTGCCCATTTGGATGCCAAACAGCACCGCCAAGCCCAGTGCCATGCCCGCGTGCACAAGGGGGGCGACCACCGCATAGGCGAGCAACCACGGTGAGGTGTGTTTGAGCTCGCCCATGTTGCGCGCGGCCATGAGGCCCATGTCCAGCAGGAAGAAGGCCAACATGCCTTTGAACAGGTCGACCGAGAACGGTGCCATGACCGCTTCGCCCGATGCGCCGGTGAGCCAGCCGATGAGCATGGCGCCCAGCAACAAAAGTTGGGTGCCATCGGTGAAGGACTCATGCAAGATCTTGCCCATGCTCACGCTTGGCACGGGCAGTCCCGAGCCCCCCGTGGCGTGCTCGCGTCGGCGCGCGGCGTTGGCCATGACCACGGCCATGATGATGGCGGGTGACTCCATCAGCGCCATGGCCGCGGCCATGTGACCGCCGTAGGCAATGCCTTGGTTTTCTAGGAATTGGATGGTGGTGATGAAGGTGACCGCACTCACCGACCCGTAGGTGGCGCACAGCGCGGCGGCGTCATAGCCGTTGAGCCAACGCCGCAGCAGCGGCAGGCTGAGCGTGGGCACGATGATGGCGAGCGCCACGGCCAGCAGCAAGGTGGTGGCGACTTCGCCCGTGATGCCCGAAGCGGCCAAGGCAAAGCCACCTTTGAGGCCCAGCGCCATGAGCAGGTACATGGACAAAAAGCGCGAAATCGGGGCGGGAATTTCCAGGTTGGACCGAACAAGACCGGCGAACACGCCAAACACAAAAAACAAAATCGCGGGGTCAAGCAAATTGGACATGGAGCGGGCCGGGTTTCTGAGATGGCCGTGATGCTACGGGCAAATGACCATTATCAAAAATCAATAATTCCGATGCATACAATCGATGAATGTCGATGAATGTGACCTTTCGCCAGTTGCGCCTGTTGGTGGCGCTTGATGAGCACCGCAGCATCACCGCCGCGGCACAGGCCTGTCACGTGACGCAACCCACGGTGTCCATGCAGTTGCAAGCCTTGGCCGATGCGGTGGGTTTGCCCCTGTACGAACAAATCGGCAAGCGTTTGTTTTTGACCGATGCGGGGCATGCCTTGGTGCAAACGGCGCGCACCATGCACAAGGAATGGGATGCCTTTGAGCAAACCGTCGACGCCATGAAGGGCCTCACGCGAGGCCGCTTGCGCTTGGCGGTGGTGAGCTCGGCCAAGTATTTTGTGCCGGGTGTGCTGGGTCGTTTTTGTGAGCAACACCCGGAGGTGGACATTGCGCTGGAGCTGCTCAACCGGGACGCGGTGGTGGCGCGGTTGCGCGAGAACCTCGACGACCTCTACATCATGTCCATGCCGCCGAGCGACATGGCGCTGCAGCGCCATGCGTTTTTGGCCAACCCATTGGTGGTGATCGCCGCGGTCGATCATCCCTTGGCGGGGCAAACGCGCTTGGCATTGACGGCTTTGTCCGGCGAGCGTTTCATCATGCGCGAGGCGGGCTCGGGCACGCGCATGGCGTGTGACGCGCATTTCAAGGCGCATGGTTTTGAGCCTCAGGTGCGCTTGGCCTTGGGCAGCAATGAGGCCATCAAAGAGCTGGTGGCCGAGGGCATGGGTTTGGCGGTGATGTCGCGCCACGCCCTGACCCACCACCCCGAGCCCGACCGGGTGGTGGAGCTCGATGTGCTGGGCTTCCCCGTGCCCTCAAGCTGGTGGACCTTGTACCCGCAGGGCAAGCGTTTGTCGCCTTTGGCGCAGGCGTTTTTGGCGCAGCTCAGTGCGTCGCCCAGTCCTTGAGCGGTCTTAGGCCAATTCGGCGATCAACTCGATTTCAACACAAGCGCCCATCGGGATTTGCGCCACGCCAAAGGCGCTGCGTGCGTGTGCGCCCACTTGAGGCCCGAAGACTTGGCCAAGCAACTCGCTGCAACCGTTGGTCACCAGGTGTTGTTCGGTGAAGTCGCCGGTGGAGTTCACCAAGCTCATGACCTTGACGATGCGCTTAACTTGGTTGAGGTCACCCACGGCGGCGTGTAGGGTGCCGAGCAAATCGATGGCGATGGCGCGTGCCGCCTGTTGGCCCTCGGCGGTGCCCATGTTTTTGCCCAGTTGACCCACCCAAGCTTGGCCGTCGCGTTTGGCGATGTGGCCCGACAAAAACACCAGTGAGCCGGTCTTAACAAATGGCACGTAGGCGGCGGCTGGGATGGCCACAGGGGGCAAGGTGATGTTCAGGGATTTGAGGGTGTCGTAAACGTTCATGGGGTGCTCCGGTTGGGAGTGGGCATTGTAGTGAGGCGAGCGAATTCCTCGGGCGGTGCCACCGTCACGCCCACGCTCAAGGTGTGCTGTGCCCCGCCTTGGATGACGCCGCGCATGGGGGAGACATCGGCAAAGTCGCGGCCCAGGCCCAGCGTCACGTAGTCCTCGCCTGGGCTGCCCCAGCCCCAGCGGTTGTTGGTGGGGTCGAAGTCGATCCACAAGCCAGGGGCTTCGTTGTTGAGGGCGGGCACCAAAGCGCTGGGCAAGTACACCGAGACCCAAGCGTGAGAGGCGTCCGCACCAATCAGGCGTGGACGGCCCGGCGGCGGTTGCGTGAGCAAGTACCCGCTGACGTAACGCGCTGGCAGACCCACGCTGCGCAAGCAGCCGATCATGATGTGGGCAAAGTCTTGGCACACCCCTTTGCCTTGCGCCAAAGCTTCCAGGGCGGGGGTGTTGACTTCGGTGCTCAGGCTCTCGTAGCGCAGCTCGGTGTGGATGCGTTGCATGAGGGCACGCACCGCCTCCATAAAGGCACGCCCAGGGACCAAGGCCGGGCGTGCGAAGGCGATGAAAGCGTCGTCGCGCGGCACGTGGGGCGAAGCGAATAGGTATTCGCTGGCGGGATCAAAAGGGGCTTGCGCACGGTAGCGAAAGTGCTCACGAACGGCTTCCCAGCGGGGCGCCATGGCCGCTTGGGGCAAGCCACGCGGTGCCTGGGTCTGCACACGGCTGTCGGCTTGAACCAAGAGCTCGTCGTGTGGCGACTGGTGCGAAAAAAAAGTGCGGGCGTTGCCAAAGTGGTCGCGGTCGGTGTGTTGGCTGTCGGGTTCGGGGGTGATGCTCAGGCGGTGCGAGTGCACACGCTGGCCGGCTTGCGCGACCGGGGTGAGGTGCACCACGTGTTGGGCCAAATCAACGCTGTCTTCGTAGCGGTAACGGGTGGTGTGGCGAATGTGCAGTTCCATGCGCTCAAGCCCCCAAGCTGCGGTTGCGCCGCTCGGCGTGGCTGAAATGCAGCCGCGTGATGTGGTTGGACAGTGTGGTGGCGCTGTCTTCGCACTGCTGCAGCAGCGCTTGCAGGCGAGGGTATTGGGCGCGACCCTCGGCATCGGTTTGGGCTTGGCACAGCTCGGCCAATGACCACCCATTGGGGTCGGGCAGGTCGGTGACCAAGGCCGCGTCTTGTGGGGTTGCGGTTTGCGCCAGTTTGGCCAAACGCGACCGCAAGGTGTGCACCACCCAGGCCAGCGCACGGGGGTTGTCGCGGTCGATCACCAGCAAGTGCGTCAAGGCCACCATGTCGCGGCGCTGTTGGTATTGCGCGTGGAAAGTGATGGTGCTGTCAAAAAAGGCCACCATGGCATCAAACCCGGGTTCCTCTTGCAGGCTGTGGTGCTCAAGCCCCAGCAACAAGGCCCGTGAGAGCGTGGCCAAGCGCTCAATGTGCCGCCCAATCGAGAGCAGACGCCAGCCATCGTCGCGCATCATGCGGTCGGTTTGTGCGCCAGTGATGGCCGCCAGCAACTCGCTGGCTTGGCGCAGGGCGCTCAGGGCTTCGGCGCTGTTGTCGGCGTCGGCTTGAAAGCGGGAGCAGGCTTGAACAAAGCCGTTGTGGGCACGCTCAATGAGCAGCCAGTGTTCTTGCGAAATGCGCTCACGCACCTGCGCCGCCGCCGATTGCAGGGCTGCCAAATTGAAGCCCACGCTGAACGAGCGCCCAGCCAGCGGACTTTGCGCGCCGGGCGACAGGCTGGCCAAGAGGCTGCGCACAAACACACGCGCCGACTGGGTGGCTTCGGGCACATCGCTGAGCACCAAGGCGTTTTCTTCGGCCATGCTGGAGAGCCATTGCAGCAGGGCAGGGGTGCCGATTTCGGCATCGCTCAAGCGGTTGAGGATGAGCTGAGCCAAGCGCACGGTGTTTTCTGTGCGTTCGGTGTAGCGGCCCAACCAATACAGGTTTTCCGCCGAACGGCTGGTGACGGGGCGAGGCGAGCGCGCCATGTCCAGCGTGGATGGCGCGGTTTTGAGCAAGCTGGTGGTGTCCACCGGGCCTTGGGTGATGACCCACGCATCGGCGCTGCTGCCTCCGCGTTGCATGGAGGCGATGAGTTCGCCGCGGGGTGCCAGACGAACCAACCCCCCCGGCAACACGCGCCAAGAGTCTGGGCCGTCGCTGAGCACAAACACGCGCAACAGCGCTGAGCGTGGGGTGATGTGTTCTTGGGCCCAGGTCGGCGCTTGGGACAGGGGCATCCAAGCCTGCACGGTGTGGTCTTCGGGTTGGCGTGCCATGCGCCCAGCCCATTCGTCGAGTTCGCGGGGGCTCAGGCGTTGGCCCATTTGGGTGTCAAAACCGGCCCGGGGGTAGGTGGCGCGCACCACGTTGCGTCCCAACTCGGGCAGCACTTCGCGCAGGGCCGCATCCTCGCCACACCACCAGGTGGCCAGCGAAGGCATGCGCAGAGGCTCACCCAAAAGGTGCTCGCTGATGCCCGGCAAAAACCCCAGCATGGCACTG
>JAABPX010000048.1 GCA_011391745.1 Comamonadaceae bacterium | reverse complement strand
ATTCCAACGGGGCTGAACCCGGCGCATTGGCCAACAGCAGGTTGCCCGCGCGCAGCACCTGCAGTAGGCCCGGCACACCCAAGGCCGAGTCGGCGCGCAGCTCCAGTGGGTCCAGCCACTCATCGTCCATGCGCTTGATGAGGGCGTGCACCGGCTCCAAGCCCTTGAGGGTTTTGAGGTAGAGCCGTTGGTCGCGCACGGTCAGGTCGTTGCCCTCAACCAAGCTCAGGCCCAAGTAACGCGCCAAATACGCGTGCTCAAAGTAACTTTCGTTGTAAGGGCCGGGCGTGAGCAGGGCAATGCGCGCTTGGGCGCCTTGTGGGGCGCTGTTCTTAATGCCTTCCATCAACGCGCGGTAGCTCGCGGCCAAGCGCTGCACCTTCAGGCCCGCAAAGGCTTGCGGAAATTGGCTTGAAATGGCGATGCGGTTTTCCAGCAAATAGCCCAAACCGGACGGGGCTTGCGTGCGCTGACTCACCACCCACCAACGCCCATCGGGGCCGTGCGCCAAGTCAAACGCCGTGATGTGCAGCCAGGTGCCGCCAATCGGCTCAACCCCTTGCATGGCACGCAAAAAACCCGGGTGGCCTTGCACCAAAGCGGCGGGCAAAAGGGCCCGGCGCAACAAGTCGCCCGCCCCATAGAGGTCGGCCATGATGGCGTTGAGCAAGCGTGTGCGTTGCAGCACACCGGCTTCGATGTGCGCCCAGTCGCTGGGCCCGACGATCATGGGAAAGAGGTCCAGCGACCAAGGGCGCTGCGCCCCACCGGCGCTGGCGTACACGTTGTAGGTGACGCCGTTGTCGCGCACTTGGCGCTGCAGTTGTTCGTGACGCCGGTTGAGTTCGGCGGCGGCGTGGGCACCGTCCAAGCCGCTGAGCTGGAAGAAGCGCTGCCAATCCCCGCTTAATGGGTCGCTGCGGGGCGAGGCTTGGCCGCGCAATTCGTCCCAATGGCCGGGGTCGGCCGATTGGGCAACGGTGTGCGCCCAGTCTTGGGCGCTGCTGGCGGGCTTGGGCGGTTGAATAGGGGTAGGGTCGGTGCTCACGGCTGTGTAGTATGCCCGGCTCGGCGAAGGTCCAAGGTGAATGGACTCTCGGGGTGCGCGGTGGCGGGCACGGCCTGCCAGCGTCCGGGGGTGTGTCCCATGCGAATGAAGCGGGTCAAACGCCGACTCTCGGCCTCAAAGGCGTTGATGGGCAAGCGCTCGTGGTTCAGACCGCCGGGGTGGCTCACGTGGTATTGGCAGCCCGCCATGGAGCGTTGGTTCCAGGTGTCGATGAGGTCAAAGGTCAGGGGCGCGTGGGGTGCGATGCTGGGATGCAAGGCCGAGGGGGGCGCCCAAGCCTTGAAGCGAATGCCCGCCACAAACTCGCCGACCGTGCCGGTGCTTTGCAGGGGCACGCTGTGGCCGTTGCAAGTCACCACGTAGCGGGCCGGATTGAAGCCACTGACTTTGATCTCGATGCGTTCGAGCGAGGCGTCCACATAACGAACCGTGCCACCCGCGCTGCCTTCTTCGCCCATGACGTGCCAAGGCTCCAGCGCGGTGCGCAAAGCCAGCACCATGCCCCGGTGTTCAATCTGGCCGATGAAGGGGAAACGAAACTCGATGTGCGGTTCGAACCACGCGGGGTCGAAGGCGTAGCCGCTGTCGGCCAAGTCGGCCAAGACGTCGGCAAAATCCATGCGAATAAAGGTGGGCAGCAACCAGCGGTCGTGCAACTCGGTGCCCCAGCGGCTCAAGCGACCTTGCCAAGGGTTTTGCCAAAACTTGGCCACCAAAGCACGCAACAGCAGCTGTTGGGCCACGCTCATGCGCGCGTGCGGCGGCATCTCAAAAGCACGCAACTCCAGCAATCCCAAGCGCCCGGTGCTGCTGTCGGGTGAATAGAGTTTGTCGATGCAAAACTCGCTGCGGTGGGTGTTGCCGGTGACATCAATCAAGATGTTGCGCAGCGCCCGGTCCACCAACCACGGCGGCATGGCTTGGCCATACACCTCGCGGTTGCGTTCGATGGCGGCCAAGGCAATTTCCAATTCAACGAGCTGGTCGTTGCGGGCTTCGTCCACGCGTGGCGCTTGGCTGGTGGGGCCAATGAACAGGCCGCTGAACAAATAGCTCAAGGACGGGTGGTTGTGCCAATGGGCGATGAGGCTGGCCAGCAGTTCGGGGCGGCGCAAAAACGGAGAGTCTTCCGGGGTGGCCCCGCCCATGACCAAGTGGTTGCCGCCCCCGGTGCCGGTGTGTCGACCGTCGAGCATGAATTTTTCGGCGCACAGACGCGTTTGGTGGGCCGCTTCGTACAGGTGTTCGGTGTGCTCGACCAATTCGCTCCAGTGATACGCGGGGTGAATGTTGACCTCAATCACACCCGGATCCGGGGTGATTTGCAAGACTTTGAGGCGCGGGTCGCGCGGCGGTCCATAGCCTTCCATCACAACCGGCAAGTTCAGTGCTTGGGCGGTGGCTTCCACCGCCGCCACCAAGTCCAAGTAGTCTTCCAAACGGCTCAGCGGCGGCATGAAGACGTAGAGGTGCCGACTTTGGCCGCCGTGGCTGTGTTCGGCTTGTGGGCCGTTGGCCCGCTGCGGGTCGCGCACCTCCACACACACCGCCGTGCGCGTTAGGCCAACCGCCGATTGGCCTTTGGCCGGTGCGCTGATCGTGGCTTCGTTGCGGGCCGCCACCGGGCCGTGTGCGACGCTGGCCACACGGCTTTGTGTGGGCAGCAAGTCGCGCGGGGCGTAGGGGTCTTGCTCCAGGTGGTAGGGGAAGTCGTTGCTGGCCACCCAAGGCAGCGCGTCCAGCGGCAGCCGATAACCCATGGGTGAGTCACCGGGAATCAGGTACAGGCGTTCGTCGCGCAACCACCATGGCCCGCTGTGCCAGCCGCGTTCGTCCACACTCAAGGGCAACACATAGCCCACCGTCGCATCCAAGCCTTGGTCAAAGACCCGGCGCAAACGGGCGCGTTCCAGCTCGTCGTCCAAGCGCGAATCGAAGGGGTCGACGTTGATCGGCAGGCGTCGTTCGCGCCAGAGGTAGTACCAGGTGTCTTCGTGGGCGGCGGTGATGTGTTGCTCGCCCACACCCAAAGTGCGCGACAAGGTCTGGGCAAACCGCAAGGCATCGGCGGTGGTGTGTTGGGCCGCATCGCGTTCGTCGGCCAGCAACGCGGGCTCGTGCCAGCAAGGTTCGCCGTCGCTGCGCCAGCAAATCGACAAGGCCCAACGCGGCAACTGCTCGCCGGGGTACCACTTGCCTTGGCCCATGTGGACAAAACCGCCTTGCCCATAGGCTTGGCGCAGGCGGCCCATGAGTTCGGTGGCGTAGCCGCGTTTGGTGGGCCCCAAGGCGTCGGTGTTCCATTCGGGCGCGTCGCGGTCCCCGGTGGCCACAAAGGTGGGTTCACCCCCCATGGTCAGGCGAACGTCTTGGCGTTGTAGGTCTTGGTCAACCGCCTCGCCCAAGGCCAAAATGCCCGCCCATTGTTCGTCGCTGTAGGGCTGCGTGACGCGGGGCGATTCAAACACGCGTTGCACCGACATGTGGTGTTCAAAGCTCACCTCGGACTTTTCCACCGCCCCTTCAACCGGTGCGGCGCTGGCCGGTTGTGGGGTGCAGGCCAAGGGAATGTGCCCCTCGCCCGCCATCAGTCCTGAGGTGGGGTCCAGGCCCACCCATCCTGCGCCGGGCAGGTACACCTCACACCAAGCGTGTAGGTCGGTGAAGTCTTTGTCCGGGCCATTGGGGCCATCCACCGCGGCCACGTCGGCCTTGAGTTGAATCAGGTAGCCCGACACAAACCGCGCGGCCAAGCCCAAGTGACGCAGCAGGTTCACCAACAGCCAAGCGGAGTCGCGGCACGAGCCGCTGCGCAGCCCCAAGGTGTCTTCGGGCGTTTGCACGCCGGGCTCCATGCGGATCGTGTAGCCAATGTGGGCGTGCAGCGCTTGGTTGACGTCCACCAAAAAATCCACCATGCGCCGACGCCGTTGGTCAACGGTTTTGAGGTAGGCATACAAGCGCGGCCCCAAGTGACTGGTGGCCAAGTAGGGTGCCAAGGCCGTGCGTTCGCTGGCGCTGTAGGACAGGGGAAAGTGTTCCGCCTGCGGTTCTAGGAAAAAGTCAAAGGGGTTGTAGACCGCCATCTCCACCACCAAGTCAACCGTGATGCTGAACTCGCGGGTGGGCTTGGGCAGGGTCAACCGGGCTTGGTAATTGGCAAACGGGTCTTGCTGCCAATTGATGAAGTGTTCAGAAGGCCCAACGGTTTGGGAATACGACAACACCCGTGTGCGGCTGTGCGGCGCTGGGCGCAAACGCACGATTTGTGGGCCGAGTTGCACTGGGCGGTCGTAGCGGTAATGGGTAAGGTGCTGGAGGGCGACATGAATGGCCATGGCGTTGTCTTTCGGCGTGGGAACATCAGATGGCGAATGCGATCCCTCAACAACAAGCAAGTCTTGAGCCAGCCGCGGGGTGGGCGCTGGCCTTGCCGCTGTCGGCGGTGCTGGGCGTGTGGTGGCAATTACAAGCCAGCGCACTACAGCCGCTGGCAGTATATGCGCTGGCGACGGCGCTGGGCCTCTTGGTCTTGGGTGTGCGCACAAAAATGGTGCACGGCAACACAAGCCCCACCAAACCAATGGGTTTTTGGGTGGCTTTGGCCTTGGCCTTGGTCATGTGGGGCGTGACTGGCACGCGTGCGGTGTTTCAAGAGCGGGAGCGGCTGGACACGGCGTGGGAGGGGCGCGATGTGGCGGTG
The DNA here is from genome assembly GCA_011391745.1 of Comamonadaceae bacterium. GTDB lineage: Bacteria > Pseudomonadota > Gammaproteobacteria > Burkholderiales > Burkholderiaceae_C > Hydrogenophaga. Next base: position 14,589 of record JAABPX010000048.1, on the reverse strand, counting down.
CAAGCGCGTGTGCTGGACTTGCCCGTGAAAAACGCACAGTCGGTGCGCTTGATCTTGGCTTTGGCGTCGGTGCCCGACGGGGTACGTTTGCCCTCGCGCGTGGCGGTGCATTGGTACGTGTGGGGGCAACAGGCTTGGCCCGATCTGCGTTCGGGTGAGCGCTGGGCGATGACGCTGCGTTTGCGGCGGGTGCACGGCGCCTCCAACCCCCACGGGTTTGATCGTGAACTGTGGTGGTGGCAGCAGGGCGTGGGGGCCACGGGTTACGTGCGCAATGGGCCGCACGACCCCAGCCCCGTGCGCCTGTTGGCCGCTTCGCCGTGGTCGCTGGATGCGGCCCGCCACGCGGTTGTTCGGGCCATCGATCACCAAGTGGGCGATGCCCGCGCGGCGGGCGTGCTGCGGGCTTTGGTGGTGGGCGAGCAAGCGGCCATTGAGCGTGAAGATTGGGCCATGTTTCGCACCACCGGCGTGGCCCACCTGATGAGCATTTCGGGCTTGCACGTCACCATGTTTGCGTGGTTGGCCACGGCTTTTTTGCGTGCCGCTTGGCGGCGCTTGGCTTGGGTTTGGCCCAGCGCGGTGTTGGCGTGGCCCACGCCCACCGTGGCGGCTTGGGGCGGCGTGGCGCTGGCCACCGCGTATGCGGCGTTTTCGGGTTGGGGCGTGCCTGCGCAACGCACGGTGTTGATGCTGGCGGTGGTGGTGGCTTTGCGCTCGGGGTCACGGCGCTGGCCTTGGCCGGTCGTCTGGGCGGTTGCCATGTGGGCCGTGGTGTGCTGGGACCCATGGGCTTTGTTGCAGGCTGGGTTTTGGCTCAGTTTTGTGGCGGTGGCGATTTTGATCGGCAGCGATGCCCACCCGCCCAAGAGGGCTCGTTCTGAGTCCTTGGGGGCGCGGTTTTGGGCGTGGTGGGGCCGTCTGTGGCGCGAGCAAAGCCTCATCACCTTGGCGTTGGTGCCCATGACCTTGTTGTGGTTTGGTCAGGTGTCTTGGGTGTCGTGGTTGGCCAATTTGGCGGCCATTCCCTGGGTCACCTTGGTGGTCACACCCCTGGCCATGATGGGGGTGTTGGTACCGCCCCTGTGGAGCGTGGCGGCCGCGGCGGTGGGGGCGATGGTTGGGGTTTTGGGTGTCATGGCCCAGTGGCCTTGGGCATTCTCCACCTGGGCCGTGCCCCCTTGGCCCTTGGGTGTGTTGGCGGTGTTGGGTGGTGTGGTGGCGGTGATGCCGTGGCCTTGGGTGGTGCGTGGTTTGGGCCTGATGGCCGTGGTTCCCGCCTTTTGGTTTTCGCCCATCAGGCCCAGCGTGGGCGAATTTGAGTTGGTGGCGCTGGACGTGGGGCAGGGCAGTGCGGTGCTGGTGCGCACCGCTCACCACACCTTGCTCTACGACACCGGCCCCAGCCATGGCCCGGACGCCGACGCCGCTGACTCGGTGGTCTTGCCCCACGTGTGGACCTTGGGTGAGCGCTTGCACACGGTGGTGGTCAGCCACGCCGACAGCGACCACGCCGGGGGGGCCGCCTCGGTGACCCACGCCTTTGCCCAAGCGCGCTGGCTGAGTTCATTCGACGAGCAGGCCGAGCGCCGGTGCGTCGCCGGACAACACTGGGAATGGGATGGCGTGCGTTTTGAGGTGGTGCACCCCGCGCCCGATGACTATGGACCGAACGGCCAAGGCCGCCTGAGCAGCAACGCCATGAGCTGTGTGGTGCTGGTGAGCAACGGGCAGCGCCGGGCTTGGCTGGGTGGTGACATCGACGCCGATCGAGAAACCCATTGGGCGTTGCAACACCCACACGTTCGCGCCGATGTGATGCTTGCCCCGCACCACGGCAGTGCATCGTCGTCCAGTCCGGTGCTGCTCAACACCCTGCAACCACGCTGGGTTTTGGTGCAAGCGGGCTATCGAAACCGCTTTGGTCACCCAGCGCAGGTGGTCGTTGACCGGTACGCAGAACGGGGCATCGACTGGGTGGCCTCGCCCCAATGTGGTGCAGCCACCTGGCGCAGTGTGCAACCCAACACCGTCGAATGCCACCGCATCACCCATCGGCGCTACTGGCACAGGCCCTAAATGGCACCGCATCGGGCAAACTGGGGGCTTGGCCCATTAGTTGCTAAGCTCTGCACAGGAGAGTTCGATGATGCTGACCCGTTTTGATGAGATGCACGCCACGCCCGAGCAGGTGCGTGCGCACTATGTTCGCTATGCCGACTGGTTGGCCCAACAGCCCGCTGAGGTGATGGCCGCCCGGCGCGAAGAGGCCGAGGTGATTTTTCGGCGCGTGGGCATCACGTTTGCGGTGTATGGCGCCAAAGACGAGGACGGCGCGGGCTCCGAACGCCTGATCCCCTTTGACCTCATCCCCCGCATCATCCCCGCGCACGAATGGAGCCGCATGGAGGCGGGTCTGGTGCAGCGCGTCACGGCCCTCAACCGATTCATTCACGACGTCTACCACGACCAAGACATCATTCGCGCTGGCGTTGTGCCCGCCGAACAAATTGTGGGAAACGCGCAGTTCCGCCCCGAGATGATGGGTGTGGACGTGCCCCATCAGGTGTATTCACACATCTCGGGGGTGGACGTGGTGCGTGCGCCCAACGCGCAGGGCGAGGGCGAGTACTTTGTGCTGGAAGACAATTTGCGCGTGCCCAGCGGCGTGAGCTACATGCTCGAAGACCGCAAGATGATGATGCGCCTCTTCCCCGAGCTTTTTAGCCAAAACCGGGTGGCACCGGTGGCGCATTACCCCGATTTGTTGCTGGAAACCTTGCGCGGTGTGAGCCCGGCGCACACGGTGGAGCCCACGGTGGTGGTGCTCACCCCAGGCATGTACAACAGCGCCTATTTTGAGCACGCATTTTTGGCGCAGCAGATGGGGGTGGAATTGGTCGAGGGCCAAGATCTGTTCGTCAAAGACAATTTTGTGTACATGCGCACCACGCGTGGGCCGCAACGCGTGGACGTGATTTACCGCCGGGTGGACGACGATTTTTTGGACCCCTTGGCGTTTCGCGCCGACTCCACCTTGGGTTGCGCGGGTTTGTTGGGCGTTTACCGCAGCGGCAACGTGACCATTTGCAACGCCGTGGGCACTGGGGTGGCCGACGACAAATCGATCTACCCCTACGTGCCCAAAATGATTGAGTTTTATTTGGGCGAAAAGCCCATCCTGAGCAACGTGCCAACCTTCATGGGCCGCGACCCCGAAGACCTGAAGTACATCTTGGCCCACCTCAAAGATTTGGTGGTCAAAGAGGTGCATGGCGCGGGTGGGTACGGCATGTTGGTCGGGCCCGCATCGAGCAGCGCCGAAATCGAGCAATTTCGCCAAGCGCTCTTGGCCAACCCCGAAGGCTATATTGCACAGCCCACCTTGTCGCTCTCCACCTGCCCGACTTATGTCGAGAGCGGCGTGGCGCCGCGCCACATCGACTTGCGGCCGTTTGTGCTCAGTGGTCAGCAAGTCAAATTGGTGCCCGGTGGCCTCACGCGTGTGGCGCTCAAGGCGGGCTCTTTGGTGGTCAACAGCAGCCAGGGTGGCGGCACCAAAGACACTTGGATTTTGGAGAATTGAGATGTTGTCACGCACCGCCGACCATTTGTTTTGGATGTCCCGCTACACCGAGCGGGCCGAAAACACCGCCCGCATGCTCGATGTGAATCACCAAACCGCTTTGCTGCCGCAGTCCGCGGCGGTGGCGCAAATGGGCTGGGAGGGTTTGCTCACCATCAGCGAGCTCATGCCCCTGTACCAGGCGCGTCATGGTGCGGTGGCACCGCGTGAGGTGTTGGACTTTATGGTGCGCGACGAACGCAACCCGTCGAGCATTGTGTCGTGTCTGCGTGCCGCCCGCGAAAACGCGCGCGCCGTGCGCGGTGTCTTGACCACCGAGGTGTGGGAGACACAAAACCAAACCTGGTTGGAGCTGGACCGCCAACTCAAAGGTCAAGCCTTTGAGCGCGACCCGAGCCAATTTTTTGAATGGGTCAAATTTCGCTCCCACCTCTCGCGTGGGGTGGCCATTGGCACCATGCTGCAAGACGAGGCCTTTCATTTCTATCGCATGGGCACCTTCTTGGAGCGGGCCGACAACACCGCCCGTTTGCTGGATGTCAAGTTCCACGCGGTGCCCAGCGACCTCATGGGGCAGGTGCAGTCGTCGGGGCCAGGGCCGGAACCCGAACACGACCACGACTTCTACCATTGGAGTGCGATTTTGCGCAGCGTCAGCGGTTTTGAGGTGTACCGCAAGGTCTACCGCGATGTGATCACGCCCGAGCGCGTTGCCGAGCTGCTGATTTTGAGAGCCGACATGCCGCGCAGCTTGGCGGCGAGTCTCAACGAGGTCGTCAACAACCTCAATGTGGTGGCCAATGAGGCGTCCGCCGAAACCTTGCGGCGCGCAGGTAAACTCAAAGCCGATTTGCAGTTTGCCCGCATCGACGAAATTTTGGCCAATGGTTTGCACGCTTTTCTGACGCAATTTCTCGATCGCGTGAATGCATTGGGCGCTCGCATCAGCCGGGATTTCTTGGTGCCGATGGTGCACTGAGGCATCCCCTTCATGAAACTGGCCATCACCCACACCACCACGTTTGCCTACAGCCAGCCTTTGCTCTACACGATGCAAACGCTGCACCTGTGGCCCCAAAGCGGGGCCACACAGACCGTCATGGCTTGGGCGATTCAGACCCCTGGGGTGTTGGCCGATTTGCCCAATGTGTTGGGTAACCGATTGCACAGCGTGTGTGTCACCGCCCACGCCGAGCAACGCTGTCAGCACCACCACATTCAAGCGCAGGGCGTGGTGGACACACACAACCTGGCGCAGTGGCAAGACGATCCCAAGGCCCTGCACCCCGCGGTGTTTCAACGCCCTGGCCCGTTGACCCAACCCGATGCGCCGTTGGCCCACTGGGCCCGTGAGCAGGTGTCGTCCCCTGACGTGTCGGTGGCCGATGCCTTGCGGCTGTGCCGTGCGGTGGCCGACCGGGTGCGTTACCAAGCCGGGGTGACCGAGGTGAAAACCACCGCCGCGCAAGCCTTTGAAGCGGGTATGGGCGTGTGTCAAGACCAAGCGCACGTGATGGTGGTGGCCGCCCGCAGCTTGGGTTGGTCGGCACGCTATGTGAGTGGTTATTTTTGGGCCGCCAACGAACCCGACTTGGCCAGCCACGCTTGGGTGGACGTGTGTTTGTCACCCCAACACGGCCACTGGCTGAGCTTGGACGTGACCCACCGCTGCCCCACCGACGAGCGCCACGTTCGTTTGGCCGCAGGCACGGACTACGTGTCGTGCGCGCCCGTGCGCGGCGTGCGGCGCGGCGGCGGAGAAGAAACGCTCAGTGTGCGCGTGACGATCGAGCCGCAAGCCACCTCTTGAATCACTTTATGTGGCTCAAGAGGTGGCAATCGAACGGGAAAACAGGCTGACGCCTCCCCCGCATTTTTTACTGGCGGGTCAAGACCACGTTAGAGCTGTTCAAGTTGGTACTGGCTGAAGAGCCGCAACGCTCTGAACCGTCAAACCGCCCAGTGATTTGCACCGAGCCATTAACCACCGTCGCTTGGCCGAAATAACCCGTCAAGACCGATTGACAGGTGGGCTTGTTGGTGAGGTTGCCGGGAGCAAAAGCCAATCGATAGGCCAATGTGCGGTCGTTGACCACGCCCAGCAAAACACCGTTTTGGGCCAGCACATTGTTCTGCGCATCGGCAAAGGTTATGGTGCCTTTGGCGTGGGTATCGTTGGTGCCCTGTGTCAATTTGGCTGTGATTTTCCTGGTCGTGCCATCGTTCAAGGTGGCCGTACCAGTCCAAGTGCCATTGGTGTTGAAGAGTGGCGAATCACTGGCGGTGGGCAGTGAGCTGGCATTGGGAATTTTGCTCAGCATGGCATTGACCGCAGCTCGGTTGAAATACGTGGCTGTACCACCAAAGTTCCACACCGCATTGGCGTAATAATAGGTGCCGTAACGTACGCCACCATTGACCAAAACCAAAATATTGTCTTGGACTGGGATGGGTACGGCACTTGTGTTGAGCTTTAGTACAGGTTGCTCCATCCGGTTCACAATTTCCCATGTGCCGTCGTAGGGTTTGAATGTGGAACCCGTTGGGGCGGGGGTACCAACGCCAGGGCATTTGTTGTCTGTGGTGCGTGCACGGTAGTAAAGTTTGCCGCTGTTGGTGCCACTGCCAAAGTACAAACAACCAGTACCACTGCCATAGCCAAGACCCCGTGTGCCAGTGTCTGCAAAAGCCGCTACAACGCCAGCGTAGCTGTTCACCCTTTGCCCGTTGGCATCGGTAATGACTTGGTTGTTAATGCTTAGGGCGGTGGTGTCATCCAAAGCCTCAAGACGCTCTTGCAAGAGCACACGAGGGCCAAAAGAATAGGCCACTGAGCCTTCGGGGAACACGTCGCCGTCTTTGAACATGTTGGCTGCAACTTGATTACTCGCCGTCACTGCGCTCATTTTTAGACCTGCGAGGTTGTGTGCGTAGCGGTTAACACGTAATTTCAGGCGGCTGTCGCCTTGTGGTGCTGTTTCGTCGTAATAACCATTACCAGCGTCGCTGTAGACACGGCCACTAAACGATTCAAATTTTTGCCATTGACCGCTCGCAAAAGTCCAGTAGTGCATTCGCGAGAACGGGCTGGGTTCTGACCGCTGCCACTGTGGCGTTTCGCCCGTCAAGCCCAAGTTGCGGTTCACGTACAAGGGCGACATGCCACTGGCCACAATGCGCTCTTCGCTGGACTTCACAGAAAAGCTGGTATTTGTGGAGGCGCTCTGCGAAACCTCGAAGGTAAACCGGCCATCCCTCCAGTCGTCCAAGATGTTGCGAGTAACGATTCTCTCGGCCAAAGTCTCGTTACGCCGCTGTATGGTTAAGGCTGCCTGAATGTTTTCTGCACTCAGATTGTTGATGTTGCTTACAGCCTGGGTCAGCAATGTTTTGACTGCTCCGTCTTGCGTCACGGCATTGGCTTGGGCTATGGATGGATGGGCTGAAATGGCGGGTAAATGATCGCTAACGAGTTGCAGAGCCACCGCCAGACGCTGGCTTGAGGGGGTGGCGCTATCGGTTTTTCCGTGCCCAGCTTGCAGCAGGTTGGCTGCAGCCAACGCCAAGTTGCGCAGCTTAGGTTGATCGACTTGTACGGCCACTGGGTCTGCCATGATGTTGTCGGTGGCTGCAAAGCCCAATTGGGTTTTAACGTTGGCCTGAGCGGTTGCGAATGCAGCACTACGCTCTTCATCGGTCAAGTTTTTAAGGCCTACAGCGGAACCCCCGACAACCTCGAGTGTCTCGGCGTGTACCAAGGTGGTGATGGGTGTAACGGTGGTCTGTCCAGCGGGGGTGGCCATGTTGTAGGCTTGGGCAACCTTACCCCCAGGGGCATCGGAATCGGTATTACCTACATCCACCTGCACCAAAATAGGCGCACGCTTGGCATCTGCAGCGCTGACTTCCAAGGCGTATTGTCCTTGCGCATTGGTGGTTGCCTTGGGCTCGCTTGTGTCGCACTGGTTGTTGAAGTTGGTGTCAAGGCAGACGGTGGCACCACCAATATAGCCGTCCACCACCAAGCCCGATATTCGCGTGGTGTTGGAGCTTGGCCCGCCTCCCCCTCCGCCTCCGCCGCAAGCGGCCAACATGCCAGCTATGGTCGCCACCACAGTGACTTTGATTACTGAGGGATAACGATGAAGGTGTCGTGCCGCCTGAGGCTGCTGCGAACGCGATAAAAGAGTGCTCATGGTAACAGGGCCCCCCAAAATGGATCGGGTTAATTTGCAATATTGCGAGCGCAATCTAGCATTTCGCCACAGGAAAAACAAACCGTAGTTTGTGTCAAATGTGTCAGTGTCGAATTTGATGGTGGAGGGTGAGGCTGGCGGTGCGGCGAGGCCCTTGCCAAGCCGCATCGGGGCTTTGTAGGCTGCTGATGTAGCGCTTATCTAGTAGGTTGTTAACCTCAGCCTGTAATCGCCATTGAGGATTGATGGTCCAGTTGACACCTGTATTCAATACCGCAAAGCCTGGGGCTTTGATGCGGTTGTACGTGTCGGCTGGTCGGCTGCCCACGGTTTGCAAACCCAGCCATGGTTGGAACGGATGGCCCGTGGCGACAATCTGAGCGGCCAGCCATTGGTCGGCCATACCTGGCCGCCAAGGTCCAGCGCTGGGGTTTGCATTGGTCAGGGTGCGTACGTTGCTTTGGTTGTAGGCGGCGCGCCAGCGCCAACCGCTTCGCTGTTGCTCCAGTGTCAGTTGTACACCGTGCCCGCCAACTGTGCCCACCGGCACTAAAAATTGACGGTCTTGCGGGTCGGGCCCAGCCACATGGCGTTGCTGGTTGTGCCACAGCACCACAAACCAACCTAGGGGTTTAATGTTGTCGTTGCTGTTGCCATCGCCTTCCTGGTATTGTGGTGCTCGCAGGCCCAGTTCCCACTGGCTCGACTTCAGGGCAGGCAACAACGTTCCATCGCGCTGAAAACCGCCCTGATTCGGCTCAAAGCCTTGAGTGTGGCCGAGCCAGCTTTGGTGGCCTTGAGGCCAAAGGTGCGTGAGTGTTAGTGCGTGGCCCTGAACACGGTCATGGTTCAGCGGACTTAGCAGGGTAGGCTCAGTGGCCAGTCGACTGGTCACTCGGTCTACCGTATAAGCTGTGCGCGAAACTCCCGCCTGCAAGCGCCATCGCGGGTTGGGCTGCCAGTCGGCATGCAGGGCTGTGGTGTGGTCGGCCAAGCGTTCGCGCCACCAAAGCGGGGACAGCAGCAGCGTCTCCAAATCCACATGCGTAAAGCTTGGGACTTGCATATTGATCTCAAAACCACGCACATTTTGAGGGCCGCTAAAGCGCAGGTGTTGCTGGTTGCGTTGCCAACTCAACTGCCAGCTTAAGGTTTCGGTGGAGTGGTGCTCAAGCATCAGGCCATGGTGCTTGGCTTGGCTTGATTCGTCTATGGCGCGTCGGTAGCCCGATAGCGTGTCGGGGCTGCTCACATCCCAAAACCCAATCAAATGTTCGTCGCGCTTGGTGCGCACGTTGCTAAGCCATGCCGTGAGTAGGGTGCTTTGTCCTAATTCGCGTTCTTGTAGCAAAGAGACTCGTTGATATTGGCGTTTCGCGGTAGCGCGTTGCACATCGACATAGCTTTTGTCAAACTGCCATTGTTCGTTGGCAAATACCGTGCCAAAGCCAAACGGTTGGTGGTTGGTTTGTTGTTCAAGGGTCAAATCCCACAACGCATCGGGTTCACGCAAGCGGGTGGTCCAGTACACCACTTCACGGTCAGTGCGCACGCCTTCGGTGCTGCGCCCACCGGTTTGGCCGGCCAGCACCAAGCGGGTGGCCAGCGTGGGCGATGCAGTTGGCTGCTGGGTTTGCCACAGCGGTAGGTTGATATCGGCTGTGGCGCGCACCGTACTGCGATCATCCAGTAGCAAGCTGGCCTGGGCATTTGGGCGATCTTGGGCTGTTTTGGGGACGTACTGAACCACCCCAGCCGCACTGCCCAAGCCGGTACGTGTGGCGCTGGGGCCTTGCAATAGGGTCACGCTATCGACGGTAGACAAGTCGCGCACATGGCGGCGGCTGATGTCGGGGTGTGGCCCCAGCAAGTGGCGCGAGGCACTCAGCCCAGTGCCTGGCTCGCCCCCCGTTGTAAAACCCCGTATTTGCACCGATGAAAATAAATCCGCTGCGCCCGAAGGGGCTGGCGCAGCCAAGCCATGCTCTGCAAGCAGGGCCTCTAGGCGTGTTGGCGGGGCCACTTGTTCAGATAGGTCAATGTTGTGCGCATGCGCTTCGGAGGCCAAGGTGTGGGTTGGCTGGGCCTGTGCATGCACGCGTATCGCAGGTAGGCTATGAGTGGGAACAGCTTCGGAATGGGGGCTTTGAGCTGGTTCGGGTGCAAGGCTGTTTGCTTGGGTAGGCAAAACAATCAACACAGGCCATATACGGCCAAAAATATGGGGCCAAGTGTGATACATCAGGTTTGTCTCCGTTGTGTTTCAGCGTTGTTTGTGACCAGGTTTTTTTGTACAGCCAAAGCGGCGGCCAGCGCCTCAACTTGTTGTGCGCGTTGCGCATGGGGCGCAACATGCGTGTAGAACCATAGTGCCAAATCGTAACTTAGTTCTTTTTGACGAACCGATCCGGTTTCATGCGCAACCGCCAGCATGCGCTCCCAATAAGCCGACTGGGCTGGGTCAAGTTCCGCTGGCCAGCCTAAGTAAAAGTTGTGCAATCCGGGGGCATTGGTACTGTAAGCTTGGCGGTATAGGCTGCCAAACATCACAAAGTCCCAAGCACTGTCGTGCTGTAAATGGGTGCGGCGGCACCACTCTTCACCCATGTGGTACCAATTCAGCGCTTGCTCTAACGCTGACTCGTCCCCCTGTTCCCAGCGGCATTGCCAGAAATAGGCATAGTTCACGGCGGTGGCTTGGCAAAGATAAGGGTGTTGTGCGGCACAAGCCCAAAAATAAGCAGCTTGGTGCCATGCATCGGCTTGCTCCCATTGGTTGGTGGCATGGTCGTTTCCTGCATTCGGTTTGTTTTGCACGGCCTCGCGGCGTGCCAGTAACGCTTTTTGGTTACAGAGGTCGGTCAAGTGCAGCGCGTCGGTTGCACCCCCCCCAGCTGCATCGAGTTGGTGAATCAAATGGTGCGTGCCCGTCTCTGCGGGGGTGTCATCGTAGGCCGCGCGTGCACGGGTCAAGGCAAAATGCTGACGCACATGTGGTAGCCAAAGCGGGTGCAGGTGTTGCAGGCGTGGCTCTACCCATTGCATCCATTCGGTCACATCGCTGTCCTGCAAGGTGTGCAAGCGGCGTTTGACTTGCAGCCATCGCATCCCCAGTAAACAAACCCAGTCGGGCGATAGGCCCTGCGGCCATTGGCCCTGCCCAATAGGCAACACGGTGAACATAGCCGCCTCAACACGGGTGTAATGCTTGCCCAGCCACAAATTGGCATCAGCATGTAACAAGGTCATAACTGTCCGCGCCACCGTCGCGGGTTGACTGCCCAGCCCCGGCTGGTCAAAAGGCCTTCCCGAGTGTGGGACGTGTAGCCCACCTTGACCGTTGGGTGAGCCAGCGAGCCAGCAGGATCCGGGGTCAAGCACCCACCACCACGGCCCCACCGTGTGCCCCCGCGGTCGTGTGCAAAGGCGTGGGGCGTGGGGCGTGGGCCATTTCGTAAACACGTCATTCACTGCTGCCACCAAACGTGCCATCGACTTTCGGTTGGGCAGCGTACGAACTTTGGCCGCCATACACAGCGAATGCCAAACACTGGGGCTAAGCACTTGCCCTGCCAAACTGGCTTGCCAGAGCGCTCGAACAAACAGCGCACCGAGTGCATGGCCAAAGCGCCATACCTCCCCACCCCAATGCACTTCGTTGCGTGTGACATCCACAACGGGTTCGCAAACGGAGGTTGCGTGGGTGCCCGCGAGTTCTGTCATAAAGTTAAGCCTTTGAGTAGAAAAACCGAACAAAAGACACAATTGACACAATTTTACAGTTGCGCAGCACGGTGCGTGTCATTTAGGATGCAACCAAAAGTTAGTTCTTCGTATTTCTTTTGGAGATATCAATATGAAAGCCCTGCAGTGCCTCACCCTGCTGATCTTGGCTGTTGCTGGCGGCGTCAGCGCGCAAGTCTCGCAGCAATCCACCCCTGAAGCCTCTGCCACTGTGCGCCCCATGCAGGTGGGCGACCGCTATGTATACCGCTTTCACAACAAAGGCGACAAGCATGAGCCGGTGGAACAGTGGCAGCAAGTGCTGCGTATCAATGGCTCCGATGCGTGGATGTATGCATTCGATGGCCGCGCCAACATCACCCGAGCCGAATGGCTCATCCGCTGGGATCAAAAACGCGCCAAGTCGGCAGAGACCTTCAACATCAATCTTTCCAACGCAAACGGGCAAGGTTCAAGAATTGGCAATTTCCAGCCTTTTGACGATGCCATTCAATTGCCGGTGACTGAAGGCAAAACCTATAAGGTGAAGTGGGATTGGAACAGTGGCAACGGATACGACGAATACACCATGACCGTTGGCCCACTTAAAAAGCACACAGTGACCGCTGGCGAATTCTGGGCCTACGAAGTCGTGGGCAAAGGCTGGTGGAATTGCACCCGTGAATGCACAGGCTCGGGTCGGCTCGAGCGTCGAGAGGTTTGGTCTCCAGAAATCGGACGCATGATCCGGCAAGTCCAGCAAAGCTGGAACGGTCGTAATTCGTTGTGGAATAACAATGAGTGGGAGCTTACCCAATGGCAACCCGCAGTCCCTTTGGTTAAGGACATTGCCGCGCTGGCCGCAGCAACGCCCAAAACGCCAGCAAACGCCGACCAACCGGCTCCACCTGTCCCCTCGCCAGCGCAATAAGCACGGCCAAATCCAACGCCCTTGCCGTACGCGCCATGCGGCATCGCAAAGCAAACCCCACACGCCTTTGCAAAAGCCTGTGGGCCATTGCTTGCCTAAGCCCTGCACTGGTGGCGGCGCAGGCAGACTGGCCAGACCAGCCGCCTCCCAATAGAGATCTACCACGGTGGGCTGCGCACAACCGCCACCTCAGCATCAGCGCCACACAGCTGCACCAACGCTACCGCGAGCAAGACACCCAAGGGCTCACCACCGACGGCACGCTCAACAGCGAGCGTGGCAACGCGCCTGGCACCACCCTGCAAGGGCGTTGGCAAGGCGATCTGTCCCTGGTCACCCACAGCCTGCCCCTGTGGTTGCAGGCCAGCACCACCTGGGTGCAAGGCCAAACCCAGTACGACGGCTATTTGCAAAGTGGCAGCACCCTCACCCCCTACCGCGCCAAAACCGGCAACACCTGGCGAAGCCACAGCGTGGCGCTGGGTGCGGCGATTGCGGTGGACAAACGGCATGCAAGCCCCGTGGTACGTCTATTTCCACATTGGCAACGGCCTCCGCAGCTACTACAACCTTGTTCGGTTGGTGCGTGCCAGTCAGTGATTGGGGCGCGAAGCGCTTTGCGTTTGTTGGGGGCGGTAGGTGTGGCCGCTTTGGCCTTGGCCCGTAAACGACTGTTGGAGGTGAAACATACTCAGCCATGAAGAACTGATTGCCAAGATGCTTCAAAACCCGCAAGTGTGGGCCGAGTACGAGCGCATCGAACGCGATGAAATGCCCATGCTGGACGCGATTTTGCGCTTGCGCAAACAGGCCAAACTCGCCCTCGCTGCGCACCTTGCAAAAATACGCCCAGGCCGTGGTCAAGCGGGTGCAGATTTTGTTGGTGTAGTCGGTGTGATCACCTTCACGGCCCGCTCAGTAGGTATCACCCTCAGCTCACTCAAGTGATGGCAAAATCACTTGATGCCAGTTGTTTTTCGCTACAAAGCGTATCGCTTTTTCTTCTATTCCAATGAGGGCGATCCGCGTGAGTCAATCCACATTCATGTACGCAGTGCCAATGGCGACGCGAAGTTTTGGATACAGCCAGAGGTCAGGCTGGCGGACAGCGATGGCTACGATGCCCGAGAGTTGCGCGATTTGACCCAAGTGGTGATCGCGCATGCAGACTTGATTGAAAGGAGTTGGAATGAGTATTTCGCCTAAGTCCGTTCGCTTCGACGACGACAGCATGTGGGTCAGTTTGTCTGACGGGCGCGTTATATCGGTGCCTCTGGCGTGGTTTCCACGTTTGCTCGATGCCAGCGACGCACAGCGCCATCGGTTCGAAATCAGCCGCAATGGTTTGCACTGGGACTGTATCAACGAAGACATCTCGGTGCAGGGTTTATTGGCTGGCCGGGGTGACATGGCGCGGCACAGTGCTTCGGTGGTGTGACGTCAAGGTGTTGAGTTTGTCTCGGTTGGTGTCTGCCGGTCAGTGATTGGGCGGCGCAGCCGCTTTGGGTATTTTTTTAAAAGGAGACAAACGTGAGAAACATGACAGCTAGACATGGATCCCCGTTTTCACGGGGATGACGGGCGGCGGCGGAGAAGAAACGCTCAGTGTGCGCGTGACGATCGAGCCGGCTTCGCTTTAGGTGCGGCCTGCTGGGGCCGATGTCGCAGCGCCTCAATGTGTTGGCCCAATTCGATCACCGCCAAAGCGTAATAGCTGCTCCAGTTGTAGCGCGTGACCACATAAAAATTCTGTGTGCCTGCGATGTGGGTGGGCGCGGCTTTTCCGTTTTCAAGCGCCACCAAGGCCAATAGACCTGGGTGCTTGAGGTCAGCGCCGCTGAGCTGCGCCCCTTTGGCGTGGAAGGTCTGTGCATCGAAGGTGGGCAGGATGTCTGGGGCCAAGAGTTCGGTCAACGCTTGGGGTGAGGCCATCAAGTTCACCGGGTAGTGGGTGGGCATGCCCGGCGTCCACCCAAAGGCCACAAAGTAGTTGGCCACCGAACCAATCGCGTCGGCGGGACTGTTGACGAGATCGATGTGACCATCGTTGTCAAAGTCGATCGCGTAACGCCGCCAGCTGCTGGGCATGAATTGTGGCCAACCCATGGCACCCGCGTAGCTGCCGCGCAGGCTGGTGGGGTCTATTTGCTGTT
>JAABPX010000047.1 GCA_011391745.1 Comamonadaceae bacterium | reverse complement strand
CGCTTTGAGTTCTTCTTGAAACAATGCTCGGCGCGCGGGTTCGCGTGGGTGTGCGGTGGGGAAGTCAAAGGCCAAGGTCGCCAAGGCATCCACGACGCGGTACTGGCCCAGGTGTCGGCCATACAAGGTCTCCACGCCAATGACGCCCACGATCAAGGCGGCGGGCACACCAAAGCGTTGTTCGGCTTGTTTTAGGGTTTCGGCGTGGCGCTGCCAAAACGCCAACCCCGCTTTGACCCGCACAGGTTCAATAAAGCGTGCGCGGTAAGCGGCCCAGTTTTTTTCCGCACCTGCGGGGGA